>JBLIAZ010000042.1:0-14812 GCA_047631875.1 Saprospiraceae bacterium | reverse complement strand
CGGAAAGATATGGTGTGGGAGAGTTTGACAAGGAAGGGAATTTGTTGTCGATAGAAGAAAAACCTGCAAATCCAAAATCCAATCACGCAGTAGTTGGCTTGTATTTTTATCCAAATTCAGTGATTGATATTGCTAAAAAGGTAAAGCCATCGGAGCGTGGAGAATTAGAAATTACGACAGTTAATCAAACGTATTTGGAGCAAAAAAATGTGAAAATGCAAGTATTGAGCAGAGGTTTTGCTTGGCTTGATACAGGCACACACGAAGCGCTTACTGAAGCTACCGAGTTTGTAAAGGCTGTGGAAAAGCGTACCGGTTTGAAGATAGCTTGTTTGGAAGAAATAGCCTTTAAAATGGGTTATATCGATAAAGAAGCTCTTATAAGGGAGTCGGAAAAATATTTAAAAAATGGTTATGGTCAGTACTTGAAGAAATTGACAGGCTTTGGAGATTATGTTTGAAGCACAAAATTATTTGAAGATTCCTTCATAGAATTTCAGCTGCAATTTTGTAGGATTAAGTATTAGAATAAAGGATACACTTGGAAGAAAGATGGTATATATAGTAATAATGTTTTAAGTTTGACCCATAAAACCGATTCTCATGAAGAAAGCTTTTTTATTTTTCAGTTTGATATTTCACATGGCGTACTCGCAAATACCTGCGGGGTTTGACCCTAGTTCTATTTCTAAAGGTGATTTAGACAGTTATGGTGTTTCAGAGGGAGATTTGAACAGGTTGTTGGATGAGTATTCGCCTACTTCAAGCAGTGAAGTTGTGGAAAAAAAGGTAGTGGAGGCTAAAATTGTCCCTGACAGTAAAATTGTTCAGCAAGAGAAAGTTACCGAAGCTCCAAAGTCAACAAAGGCAGCTTCTGTTAATTCAGTATATGGTAGGTCGTTGTTTGACAATGACAACCTTGCCGTGTATGCTAATGCAACACACATTAAAGCTTCGCCAAATTATGTGCTGGGTACAGGTGATGAATTAAGTATTTCCATTTGGGGGTATTCTGAGCATTCAGGTATTTATACCATTGGAAATGACGGTGCAATTATGCCGAGGTTGGTGGGGAAGATTTATTTAAAAGGGCAGACCTTTGAAAAGGCAAAGAAGATTGTTAAATCGAAATTTGGAAAAGTGTACGATTTGAAAAATTCACAAATTAGCATTGAACTGAATTATTCTAAGGTAATCAGGGTGAACATCGTTGGAGAAGTTATTAAGCCTGGAACATATACGGTACCAGCTATTAATCCAGCATTTAATGTTTTGGCTTTAGCCGGGGGAATAAGGAACAGCGGAACAGTTCGGGAAATTCAGATAAAGAGAAGAGGAAAAGTGGTCAATGAAATGGATGTTTATCAATTCATGAAAAACCCGTCTTATCATGGAGATTTCTTTTTAATGGACGATGATTACTTGATTGTTGGTGCAGCTAAAAGTATTGTTACCGTAAGTGGTGCTATTAAACGACCGATGAAGTATGAATTAGTAGGAGATGAAGGAATTATTGATTTAGTAGAGTTTGCAGGTGGGTTTTTGCCAGGTTCGTACACCAAGAGGATGAACCTGTATAGGTATCAGAACAATCAGAATGAAATCATAGAGCTTAATTACGATTCATTGCTTAAAGCGAAGGGTAATTTTAAGTTACAAGATGGAGATAGTATTGATGTTGCTTCTGTGCCAAAAGAAGTTCGGAACACTGTGAATATCGATGGAGCGGTAAAATTGCCCGGAGAATACGCATTAAGCCCCGGGATGATAGTGAAAGATTTGATTATCGCAGCCGAAGGTGTACAGCGAGATGCATTTTTACAGAAAGCTTTTATCCTTAGAAAGGAAGCAGATTTTAGCAACAGTAGAATTGCGATAAACATACTAGAGGAGCTAAAAGGAACGAAAAAGACTAAGCTGAAAGAATTTGACATGTTAGTTATATTTTCTAGCACGGACTTTAATGATCAAGAAGAAGTTTTAATAAGAGGAGCCGTTAGAAAGCCTGGGTCGTTTCATTATACGAAAGGATTAACCTTGGGTGATGTTATTTTTCTTGCAGGAGGAGTTTTACCCGAAGTAGCTATAAATAAAGTGGAGATTTCAAGGATAGCTGATTATGACAACAACAGCATTGAACCAGTGAGGGTTGTTGTAAGTGAATTCAAAATTGAAAAAGACTTGTTGTCAAAAACTAACATGCAGGTTCCCTTGATGCCAAATGACATTATTTTTATCAGAACACTGTCGAATTATCATGGACAAGAGTTGGCGTCAATTATTGGCGAAGTGAAATTTCCTGGAGAGTACGTGATCAGCAAAAAAGGAGAAACAGTTTCTGAATTACTAGTAAGAGCAGGAGGGATTACCGACTGGGCTTTCGTGGAAGGAGCTTTCCTACAAAGAAATAATGATCAAGGGGTGCAAGAATTTATTGTTTTTGATTTGAAGAAATTATTGAAAGGCAGCGAAGAATTTGATTATGTTTTAAAAGCTGGAGATAGAATTGTAATTCCAAACCACGGTAGTTTTGTGAGTTTATCTGGAGCGGTTGAATTTCCTAAAGTGAGGCAGCATAAATCAGTGCAAATGCCTTATCATAAAGGAAGAACCGCGAAGTACTACGTGAACAAGTATGGAGGAGGTTTTAGTAAAGGCGCAAAAAGATCAAGGACTTATGTTGAAACCCCTGGCGGTAATATAAAACGCACCAAAAATTATTTACTATTTAATATTTATCCCAAGGTGCATAAAGGCGATGCGATATTTGTGCTGAACGAAAAAACTAAAAAGAAGAAAGATAAAGTAGCTGAACCGGTAGATTGGAATAGGGCTATTGAAAAAATGACAGTTAAGTTAACTGGTTTAGCAACACTGTTCATTATAATGTCAACAGCGTTATCTAATTAAATAAACTTATGTTTAGTGAGTAAAGAATTAACCATAGAAGACTTTTTAGTCAATGCCATTAAGGTCGTGATGCTGTTGAAAAAAAACATCATTTTTATTGGATTAACTTGTTTGATGTTTTTTGGAATCGCTTTGTACATGAGGCCTGCAAAGGTGTTTGTTGCAGAATCAACCTTAATGCTTAAATCGTCTAAAAACGGAGGATTGTTGTCAGTTGCTTCACAGTTTGGACTAGGGGGTGGACAAGAGATTTCATTTGAGGAGGTAGTAGGCATCTCGTTGTCATATTCTGCAATTTCAACTACGCTTCTACGGCAAGTTGAAATTAACGGCAAGCATGATTTAATGATAAATCACCTAGCTTCAATGAAAAACTTGAAAAAGGAATGGGAGGAAAAGCCTTATTTGAGAGCAATTGACCATACTGCTGAGGGTTTTTTACAAGATTCAATAATGTTAAGCATGTTTAAGGGAGTTCAAAATGGGGTGACATTGCATGAAAATAGAGAAAAACTCATTGTGCTTTCGTGCAAATTCGGGAACGAACAATTCTCCTATTTGATGAATCAGTTGTTATTGGAATATGTGATGACTTATTTCGAAGAGTCAGAAACTAAGAGTGACATAGTTACTCAAAAAGCTTTACAGCTGAAACTAGACTCGTTAAAACTTGATTTACATCGCTATGAACAGCATTTAGCTTCAATTGCTGATAATTCATTTCATGTGGTTAAAAGGAAAGGATTGGTAGACAGGTTACGAACAGAACGTGAAGTAAGAATTTTAAGTGAAATTTACATTGAATTGATGAAACAACTGGAGCTGGTAAATTTTAGAATTATGGATAAAAAAGAGCCCTTACAATTGGTGGATAAGCCCATTTATCCTTTGCTTCGAGAGCAAAGGGGGGTTGTAATGCTTGCTGCACTGTCCGGTATCGCGGGGTTTGTGGTTTCAACTGCTTTTATATTTCTTTTTGCCTTTTATAATTCCACGATAAAAGTGCTGCTTGCTAAAGAGAGGCTAAAGGACTAGCTAGATGTCTTCGGGAAAAAAATTAGCAAAATTTGGATTAATTTATACCATTGCAAACGGAGTCCAAAAAGGGATTGGCTTCATTGTATTCATGTATTTAGCAAGTTTATTTACTGTTGAAGAGTATGCTCTGTTTGGAATATATTACGCGATCTTTGCTGGAGTAGCCACTATATCGTTCGCAGGAATTACGGAATCAGTAGTTAGTTTACTCCCAGAAAACAAAGAGCCGTTAGAAAGAAAGTCATTATTTCAAGCAGCGGGATCGGTTTTTCTTTTGTTATCATGCGTTGCTCTTGTATCGATTTATCTATTTCAAACTATAGGTTATTATGAAAACTATGATAATATATATGAGGTCCTTATCATAATCTTTAGTTCTATAGTTTCGTCGTATTTCCTCTTTCAAGCGATATTAGTAAGGTTAAACGAAGGACACATTGAAGCAATTACTTTTTCTTTTATTCCTCAGGCGTTTGGATATGGGTTAGGCTTTTGCATGGCTTATTACTATGGAACCGCAATAGCTTATTTTTCGGGAAGTTTAGTTGGGCATAGTTTAGGGTTTTTGGTTTACAAATTTCCACACATTAGATTTACAGGATTTTCGTCGGATAAGATTTCGATTAGAAAGTTGTTGTCAAGACTTGTTCCTTTTAGTATTGTTGGTTTGATATCTTGGTTTTTGGGATACGGGATTACTTTTGTGATTGACTACCATTTTAGTAAGGAAGACGTTGCTGTATATGTATTTTTATATACTATTGCTTCAATAATCCAATTGGTAGCTACCTCTATGAACCAAGTTTGGGCACCAAGATTTTACGGTTTATTTGGAGAAAAAACAATTGAATTTATTGAAAAACAATATGATAAATTTACAATGTTACAAGGTGCAATCATTGGCTTTTCTGGTTTTGTAATTGTTGCATTGTTGTTGTTAGTATCACAATTTACAGACACCCTAGGTGATTATGTTAATAAAAAAGATGAATTGTTTTTGTTGTTTGGCGGGTACCTGTTGGCTATTCCATGGTGGCATTGTCAAAATTACTTTTTCATTAATAACAAAGGGAAAAAGCTTTTAAAAATAACAACAATTGCTGGTGTTGTTGGTTTGTCGGTATGGATGACCTGCATGATGTTGTTGGGCAAAGAAGGGATTTATGTCGGGTTTCTTGCAAATATGGCTGTTCGATCGGCATTAATATATGTGGTTGCGCGAAAAGAGTGGAAAATTGGTTTCGATTGGAAAGGATTGATAATTGGTTTAGGATTACTGTCCCTGATGTTTCTTTTTTGAAAAGTTGTCCCCAATTAAAATTTAATAAGTCAATTATAATTTGTAGAAGCTTTTTTGGTAATTTTACCATGTAACAACATTAAGTATTAATCTGATACTTGGGACGTTTAATTTAAGTGAACAATATGAAGAATTACGATTTTGATAATATTGTCGAGCAGATTAAATCGATGTTTCCTCCACAAAAGTTTTTATCCCTTCATGAGCCTCAATTTAGAGGGAATGAAAAAAAGTACGTCCTAGATGCAATTGATTCCACTTTTGTATCCTCAGTAGGTGCTTACGTGGATAAATTTGAGGAAATGATGTGCGAAATTACTGGGGCAAAATATGCTGTTGCTGTGGTTAACGGCACAAATGCATTGCACTTAGCCTTACTCTGTGCGGGTGTAGAGCGGTCACATGAAGTCATTACACAAAGTTTAACTTTTGTTGCCACGGCTAATGCGATAAGTTACATCGGGGCTGAATCTATTTTTGTTGATGTGGACAGAAAAACTATGGGAATGAGTCCTATAGCTTTAGAATCATTATTAAGAGAAATAGCCGAAAAGAGAAGTGACGGGGCATATAACAGGACTACGGGCAAGAAAATTTCTGCTGTGGTACCTATGCATACTTTTGGTTTTCCATGTGACACTAAAAGTATAAAAAGGATTTGCGAGGAATGGGGTATTGCTTTAGTTGAAGATACTGCGGAATCTTTAGGGAGTTATGTTGACGGAGTTCACACTGGATTGGATGGTTTAGTTAGTGCGTTTAGTTTTAATGGAAATAAGACCGTTACTGCAGGCGGAGGTGGGGCTTTAATTACAAACGACCCTGAGGTAGCAAAATTAGCAAAACATTTAAGTGTGCAGGCGAAAGCCCCACACCCTTATGAATTTAGACACGATCAAATTGGGTATAATTATCGAATGCCCAACTTGAATGCTGCTTTAGTTTGTGCCCAATTGGAGCAATTACCTGCATACATACAGAGTAAAAGAAAGTTAGCAAAAGAATATGCTGAGTTTTTTAAATCAATTGATTTACCTTTTGTTGAAGAGCCTGAAGGGACCGAAGCGAATTATTGGTTAAATTGTATTTTGTTTGAGGGGAAGGAACAAAGGAATGAATTCATTGAGTTTTCAAACAAAAATTTGGTCATGGCAAGACCGACATGGGATTTGATGCACACATTGGATATGTTTAAAGGTTGTCAAAAAGGAGACATGACAAATAGTAAATGGATATCAGATAGATTAGTAAATATACCAAGCAGTGTACGATCATGAGTAAATTAAAAATAGGATATTTTGCAGATGGACCTTGGTCTCATAATGCGTTTAAATTAATAATTAATAATTCAGACATTGATGTCCGATTTATTGTTCCCAGGAACGACACGGAAGATTCCACATTGAAGGAGCTTGCAAGCCAGTACAATATTGATTACATAACAGATGTGCATGTAAATTCAGACGCTTTTTATGCAAAAGCACAAACTTACGAATGTGAAGTGTTTGTATCGATGAGTTATAATCAAATTTTTAGGAAGAGGATTTTGGACTGTACTCCAATGGGCATAATTAATTGCCATGCAGGAAAATTGCCTTTTTACAGAGGGAGAAATATATTGAATTGGGCTTTAATTAATGATGAAAAGGAATTTGGAATTACTGTTCATTTTGTAGATGAGGGCATTGACACAGGTGATATTATATTGCAACGTAGTTACCCTATTTCAGATTCGGATTCATACAAGACGTTATTGGAAAGAGCCCATGATGATTGTGCTGAAATATTATCAGACGCCTTGAAACAAATGTGCATAGGCCAACAAAAAAGGATTGTTCAAAAGGAGATTCATCCAGCGGGGTTCTATTGTGGAATAAGAGGAGAGGGTGATGAAATTATTGATTGGAATTCTTCGTCAAGAGATATTTTTAATTTTATTCGGTCAATATGCAGTCCGGGTCCAAAGGCTAGAACATACCTTAAGGGAAATTTGGTAACTATTAACGCCTCCAGAGAGATTGATCAAGCGCCAACATATAAAAGCACGGCGGGACAGTTAATTTCCAAAACCTCAGAAGGTTTTTTGGTTAAAACAGGGGACAGTTATATTGAAATTTTGGAATATGAAGTGGATGGCAAAATTCGTGTAGGAGATAAATTAACGTCATTAATTAAATCTTAGAAATTCGATATGGAAAAGGTACTGATCATTGCTGAAGCTGGAGTAAATCATAATGGAAACATTGCTACTGCTAAAAAATTAATTGATGTTGCGGCAGATGCAGGTGTTGATTATGTAAAATTTCAGTCTTTTAAAGCCTCTAAGTTGGTCAGCCCATCGGCTAAAAAAGCGGAGTATCAAAGCAAAAATATTGGAGATGGAGACGACTCTCAGTTTAACATGTTAAAAAAGTTAGAGTTGAGTCACGCTGACCATGTGGAATTAATGAGTTATTGCAGTCAAAAAAACGTTAAGTTCTTTTCGACAGCATTTGATACAGATGGCGTAAAATACCTTGATGAATTAGGGTTGGACTTGTTTAAAGTACCTAGTGGGGAGATTACAAATTTTCCTTACTTACGTGAAATAGCAAAGACAAATAAGTTGGTTATTTTGTCAACGGGAATGTGCACCTTAGGTGAAATTAAAGAGGCTGTTGATGTATTGGTGAGGTTTGGCTGCGTTAAGGAAAACATTAAAATACTTCATTGTAATACCGAATATCCAACCCCGATGAAAGACGTTAACCTGAAAGCAATGTTGAGCATAGGAAAAGAATTTGGAGTTGAAATAGGTTATTCAGACCACACATTAGGAATTGAGGTGCCTACTGCAGCTGTTGCTATGGGCGCGAGGATCATTGAAAAGCATTTTACCCTGGATCGAAACTTACCAGGACCTGACCATGTTGCTTCATTAGAACCCGATGAATTGAAGGAGATGGTACTTGCCATTAGAAATATTGAAGAAGCTATAAGCGGCAACGGCGTAAAAGAACCTAGTGACAGTGAGAAAAAGAACATGTCTATTGCTAGAAAAAGCATTCACTTGGTTGTGGCAAAAGGAAAGGGGGAGGTGATTGAAGAGGAAGATTTAATAGCGTTGCGCCCAGGAGGGGGGATATCTCCAATGAAATGGGAGCAGGTAATCGGCAGCACTTTAGTTGCGGACAAGGAAGCGTATGACATTATCAATCAAAATGACATTTCATGAAAGTAGGTGTTCTCACGAGTTCTCGAGCTGATTTTGGAATCTATTTACCCTTGTTAAAGGCACTAAAAGCCGATGCTTTTTTTGATTTATCTATTATCGCGTTTGGAACACATCTTTCAAATTTTCATGGATATACAAAACAGCACATTCTTGATTCAGGTTTTGTGGTATCGCATGAGGTTGAAAGCATGATGTTGACTGATTCCTCAGAAGCTATTGGAACAGCGATGGGGGTAACGTTTTCTAAATTTGCCACTTTTTGGAACAATCATGCGGAGGATTTTGATGTGGTATTTTGCTTGGGAGACCGGTATGAAATGTTTTCCTCAGTAATGGCAGGCCTACCGTTTCAAATTAAATTTGTCCACATTCACGGAGGAGAAAAGACATTAGGGGCAATAGATAACGTTTTTAGGCACAGCTTAACCCACGCTTCAAAAATTCATTTTACGACAACAGAGAGTCATAAAAATCGTGTAGTGGAATTAGTAGATGAAGAACTTGAGGTGCACAATGTAGGCGCGTTAAGCCTTGATAACATCAAAGAAATAGACTTGTTATCAATTAATGAATTTACAATTAAATGGGGTGTTGATTTTTCAAAACCCACTGTCCTGATTACTTTTCATCCGGAAACAGTAAATGTGATGAATAATGAAAACTTTGCTCTTCAATTAGTAGAGACAATTGAGGCTAGAAGTGATTTGCAGTATCTCATCACAATGCCAAACGCAGACACCTCAGGAACCATCATAAGGAATGTTTTTCAGAAACATTTATCGGATAAACAGCATGTTTTTATGAAAGAAAATTTAGGTGTGCAAAGTTATTTTTCAGCAATGAGTCATTGCGCTTTTTTGATGGGAAATACTTCTAGTGGAATTTTAGAGGCAGCCTCTTTCAAAAAGTACGTCTTGAATTTAGGAGATCGACAAAAAGGAAGAGAAAGTGGAGCAAATGTGATTCATGTTCCGCTTGTGAAAAACAACATTGTTGAAGCTATTGAAGCGACATTAAAAATGTCTTCTTTTGAGGAGGGTAACATTTATTATAATGGAGGAGCAACAAGATCTATCATTGAGATTTTAAAAACGGATAAGGATGGTTAACGAAGAACAACATTTAATAAGTGTAAATATTTCTGCACGAGAGGCATTACAATCTTTAGAAAATTTACCGCCACACGCGAAGAGGACTCTTTTTCTTGTAAGCCAGGAAAGGAAATTACTTGGAACGTTAACCGATGGGGATATAAGACGTGGTCTTTTGTCGGGGTTGGAAATTTCGGAAGAGGCTGAAAAATTCATCAATAAAAAGTTTAAGTATTTAACGAATCAAGCAATAGACGTCGATAAAATCAAAGATTTTAAATCATTGGACATTACTTTAGTGCCTATACTGGACGAAAATGGTTGTTTAGTACAAGTCCTTGATTTAAAAAAGACAAAAACAGTGCTTCCAGTTAGTGCATTAATTATGGCCGGAGGCAGAGGTCAAAGATTACAGCCCCTGACAGACGCAACTCCAAAACCAATGTTATTGGTGGGAGGAAAACCGATCATTGAATACAATGTTGACAGGTTAATCTCATTTGGAATCAAAGAGATTTTCATCAGTGTTAAGTACTTGAAGGAGCAAATAATGGACTATTTTGGAGATGGTTCTTCGAAAGGAGTAAAGATACGTTACATTGAAGAAACGGAGCCCCTTGGAACATTAGGTTGCCTGTCTTTAGTTCAGGATTTAGCTGAGGAAACTTTGTTGGTTATGAATTCTGATTTATTGACTAACATAGATTTTGAGAAATTTTTTAAATTTTTCAAAGAAAGTGGTGCCGACATGTCATTGGTGAGCATACCCTACACGGTGAATGTTCCGTATGCAGTATTAGAAACAGAAAATTATAATGTAAAGGCTTTCAGTGAAAAACCTTCGTATACGTATTACTCAAATGGAGGGATTTATTTAATGAAGTCAGCGTTTAAAAACAGGTTAGAAAAGAACGTCTTTTATAATGCGACAGATTTAATGGATGAAATGATTGACGAAGACGGTAAAGCATTGACTCATTTTCCTTTGCTCGATTATTGGTTAGACATCGGAAAACATCAAGATTTCTTACAAGCTCAAGAAGACATTAAAAAAATCCACATATAGTTTTGAAAATTCTGCATTTAATAACGGCAAGAGCTGGATCAAAGGGGCTTCCGGGGAAAAATACTAAAAATTTAGAAGGAAACCCCTTGTTCATGTACAGTGTTGAATTTGCAAAGAATAACATGAACGACATCGATGAATTGTGCATCTCGACAAATGACGATGAGTTAATTAGCATGGCCAAGAGTCGTGGCATAGACGTTCCATTTAAACGCCCCGAAGATTTAGCTTCAGATTCGGCCACTTCCAATGACGTAATTAGGCATGCTGTAAATTATTACAAAGCTCAAGGAAAAGAATTTGATGCTGTTTTACTTCTTCAACCGACATCTCCAATTAGACTTGATAGCGACTATCGATCTATTATTGACACCTATTCAGCTGATATTGATATGGTTGTCAGTGTTAAGGAGTCAAAAGAGAATCCATATTTCACTTTATACGAGGAGGACGATAAAGGATTGTTGGAAAAAAGCAAAAAAGGAGAGTTTTCAAGGAGACAAGATTGCCCTTCGGTATTTGCATTTAACGGGTCGATGTATTTAATTAATGTGCGTACAATTATGAGTAAGGATTTGTCTCATTTTACAAACATTAAAAAACTTGTAATGCCAGACGAAAGGAGTGTAGATATTGATACAATGGCCGACTGGACATTAGCCGAATACTACATGAATAATGCTTTAAAGAGATAATTGATATGGGCGTAATGGCTAAAATAGCACGCGATTGTTTTAGAGTAGATAATTACAATTATCCAAAAGCGGATGTGCTTACAATTGCTCACGACATCGACCGTAACTTTAAATATGGCTCAAAATATTATTCTCCTCTTATTGACACCATAGAAGATCAAATCAAGTTGAATGGAGTAAAGACCATTAGTTTTGCGCGAATTATTTCTACACTCAAAGGTGATATTAGCCATGGGAATGCTTATTCACCAGAAGGAGGTTTTGCGAGGGCGATGCTTTTAAAAAGATTTAAAGGTGTGTTCCTTAAAGGAAAGTATCCCTATTCTCATTACGAAGAAAGAATATGGGGTAAAATCTTAGACAAGACTGGCGCAAAAAAAATCATAGGAATTCAACCATCTAGAGAATTATGTATCGCTTGCAAAAAAAGAGGTGTGTGGGTTGCCGACGTTCAACATGGAAATATTTCAGAGGGGCATAAATGGTATGGAATATCTTTTCGAGGTGACCAACCAAAAGAATGGTTACCAGATGATTTTTTAGTTTGGGATAATGCTAGTGCGGGAGTGTTGGAATGGGTGAAGGAAAAGGGATCTAATTGCACTGTAATTGGAAACAGGTGGCTGATTCGTTTTGTGAAGAATGATGAGAATGATCCAATTGTAAAGTACGCTCAAGAAGCCAGTAAATGGAATACAATTGTTGACAATGGCAAAAAAAACATTTTAGTAACAATGCAATGGGGTCAACAAAATGATCCGTTGTTGGTTGGGGGATATATATCAAAAGAACTTGAAAAGGTTATTTTAAGTACCTCGGATAAGTACAACTGGTGTTTACGATTACATCCAAATCAACTTAATGGGTTTTCTGTAGAGGAAGGCGAGCGATTTGTAAATTATTACAAGACTATTCTAAAAGGTCATGCAGAGTATTTGGAAACCACGGCAGCTCCTTTACCACTAGTTTTAAGAGGTTGTAGTTTACACATTACTTGGTTTAGCTCAACTGTTCATGAAACAAATCTAATAGGAATGAACAGTGCTTTGTTGGATCCGGAATGTTTTCCTGGAGGAAAAAGGAGTAAGGTTTATGAGCATTTATTGGCGGAAGGACGAACGTTTTTAGTAAAAAATGAGAAAGCAAATATCATTACATGGATTGACAATAACATAGCTCAACATGAGCAATCCCAATTATCACAGACGACTGAAGAAAATTATGAAAAATTGATTCAGTTTTTGTCGAATTGAACATTATTTCAAAAAATGAGAAAGTAAAATGTTGGTTAATTCGGTCATATTTCAAACATTATTTCAGGTGATATTATTGCTTGCATTTGCAACAAGACACCCTTCTCTTTCAGCATTGTTTTTCTTATTTTCCCTCATTGTGATATTTTCTTCGTTTAAAAAGTTTCGCCATATGTCGCTATTAGTAAAAATAGTGGGAGTTTCTTTTACTGTGGTTACAGGGTTCATGTTTGCTTTAAATATTTTCAGATATCCTCCGGCAGTTGTATTTTGGGTGCTTGGAATCGTCACTTATTTGTCCGTGGTTTTGCTTTTGAGCAATAAAGAAACTTTTCGAAGAGCAAGTGGGATTACTTTATATGCTTTTCAAGCAGTTGCCTTTTTTTCTTTTGCATATTTTGGGTTTGAAAATTTTCCATGGGCGAACCCTTTGGAGAAAATTATTCCAGGAGCAAGTGCAAATGGGATCACGTCATATGTGGTTATTTTACAAATCAATTATTCTCTTTGCCAGTATGTGAGGGGAAAAAAAGCTCCTACATTGTCAATGATTTTTACAGTCATAATAGCAACTGCAGGTTACGGAAGAGGGTCAATAGTTAGTGGGATTTTAATAATATTACTTACTGTAGGAATGCAGTTTTTTACCAAAAACCGTTATAAGATGTTTATTGCAGTGGGAGCAGTAGTCGTTTTTGGATTTTTTACCTACCTGAAAAACCAGGATGCTGTTGACTTTTTTTTCTTGTCTAAAACGAAATTCTCATCAGCTGGAGTAAAGAGTAGTCACCGAGAATTTATGATGAATGATTACATGAACAAGATCAATTTAACTACTTTTTTTCAAGGAGCTGGATATGAAAATACAGCAATCACAACCTATTATCATGAGAACCCTCATAATTCGTATATAAGAGCGCACAATATATTTGGGCTCCCGTATTTGATAATAATATTTGTAATGCCTTTTGTCACCTATTTTTTTTATAAAAAGAGGACGCATGTTTTGTTTTCATTTGTTTTGTTGATGATTCTTTCATTAAGGTGTTTTACCGAGCCAAATTTGTTTCCCAGCATAATGGATTTTTATTATTTTGCGTTGCTTTTATACCCGGCTACTATTATACAAAACATAAATAATTCAACTGAAGATGAGTCAAAAATTGTCGCTGAAGCACAATAATAATTTTAATTTTATACGTACTATCGCAGCATTACAGGTGTTGGTGGTGCACTCCTTTCATCATTTTGAATTGGATTCTGCTTTTGTTGATTACATAAAGGTATTTCCAGGAGTGCCTATTTTCTTTTTTCTAAGCGGTTATTTAATTTCAAAATCATACGAAAGTAAAGAGCATTTAGGTATCGTTACGTTTTTTAAAAATAGAATATTAAGAATTTTTCCTGCGTTGATAGTGTGCGTGGTAGTTTCGATAGCAGCTGTTTTTTTTACAGGCTATTTTTCTGAAGTTAGTTTCACTGCGGCCAAATTTTTATCGTGGTTTGTCGCTCAAATTAGTTTTTTTCAATTTTACAATGTGGATTTTATGAGAGGCTATGGAGTTGGCGTTCTTAACGGTTCATTATGGACAATAGCGGTGGAATTACAGTTTTATGCCCTGACACCCATTCTGTTTTATTTGTTTAGAAAGAGTAAAGTGTTTGTAGCAATTTTATTGCTGGGCTCACTGGCAATTAATTTTTACATTAAACCTGGATGGGGTTACAACTGGAGCAGCATGCCCTTTAAGTTGTTGTATGCAAGCAGTCTCCCTTGGTTTTACATGTTCGTGTTAGGTTTTTTATACAGTCAATACGCTTTTTTAAGAGAGTTTGCGAGCAAGGTTAATGTTTTTCTATTGCTCGGACTATATATTCTTTCAATGAATTTTGTGGGTTCTTATGAGGTGAACGGGTCAAATGCTATCAATCCGGTTTCTGTATTAATTCTTACTGTCTTTTTAACAAAATTGTCAAAAGTGAATTTAAAATTACCAACCCGAATTCAGTCATTTTTAGACAATTATGACATTTCATATGGCATGTATATTTATCATATGCCAGTGATTAATGTATTTCTCTATACCAGTTTATTTACAGGGCTATCTAATATTTTCCTCGTAATAATTATTACTTTTGTTTTTGCATTTTTGTCTTGGACATTGGTCGAAAAGAAAAGCTTGAAATTAAAAACTTAAATCGCTGAAAAAATAATGGAACATCAAATTTGTACGAACTGTGTCAT
>JBLIAZ010000041.1:0-14813 GCA_047631875.1 Saprospiraceae bacterium | reverse complement strand
CTAAAGAAATTGAAATAGAATTTATGAATATCAAAAACGCAGCATAGGTCTTAGAAAAACTGTCCTACTTTTTATTGCAAGTCCAGTAACGATCAGTTCACTGTTAAGGACGTTATTCAAAGCATTTATTTGTACTCTACGACTGGACAGCTGGTGTTGCACACCAATAAGTCAACTGTTGATGTAAACGCGCTTCCTGCAGGAATTTATCAAGTAAAATTAATAACGACCTCAGGCGTGTTGCAGTTTGAAAGGTTTGTAAAAATTGCTGTTGATTAGCGAACTGCTTTATCTGATATTGGCGGATATAAATTTCAATTATAACACTGAACGCTGTAGCTTTTTATTCTGCCGTTGGTGAGTTTTTTCCAGTTACCGACTTGGTCGTACAGGGTGCATTCAAATTCAGCTTCTGTGATGCCGTTAAAACCACTGCCATAGTTTCCATTTCTTTGTGAGGTGATTTTAAATGATCCTCCAGGTTGTGCACCACCTCCCTGATAAGTTGTCCAATATTTTTCGTTGGCATCCAAGTAAAATACTGAAGCGCCTTCCGTGTTGTAATCTATGTGACCATACCCGTAGTTTTTTTGAATGAACATGGACCTGTAGCTGCTGCAGTTTTCTTCATCCGAGTTAAAAGCTTGTGAAAGGGAAGCTCCCGCTGTACTGGTTTGGGTTGAATTAGTAAGCAGAAAGCTCTGTTCGACACGAGTTTGGTTTCCATCGCTTGAACTGCTGTAGCCTGCTGTTGAAATAAAAGTGGATTCACCAGCTTCAAAGCTAATTTCAGTACCGTCATCAAGGGTTCCGTAAAAGTAGTAGGACGGTGTTTGGGTTTCTATGTTGTTGGTAGTTTCTTCTTCGTCTTTGGAGCAGGCTCCGAGGAGGAGGAATGTGATTAAAGTTGGAAGGAGGAGGTTTTTCAAGGAGGAGAGGTTAAAAGTTCTTGATGAATTTTCGCAGTTTGTCTGCATCCCTCTTTTTAATGAGTTTTTCCAGTTTGGTAATTTTAACCTTAGGGTTTGTCTTTTTGCAGTTTTCATAACCTTGAAGCAGGAACATAACCTCCGCATGTTTTGCTTCCTCGTCGTCAAAAATTTGTCCAGCAGTAGCCATGTTGTGACTTGCTAGTCCAAGCAGTAGAAGAAGTTGAACTGGAACCCCTTGACTTTCTTTATTTTCGTACGTCAAATAATCTAGGGTGAATTTGTCAACTTTGTGCGCGAGCTTGTTCAAGCCCGGAGCGTTTGAAGCATAGGTTACCACGAAATTCCAACCAAGAGCGAAATGGTTGCTGAAAGGGTGTTCTAAAAGCAGAGTAATATTACGTTGTATGTAGGTTTTATAGATGTTGTAGTCGTTTTTATCTCCTACTTCAAAATTAACAGAAACAGTGTTTTGTCCTTCTTTCGATTCTACTTTGTATTCATAATATGGTATTGAATCACAAGTGAAACAATAGATGCTTGATAAGTGACCTTCCCGGTATTCTTTTGTAGAGAAAAGTTTCCCTGCCAGGTTGTAAAGGTTCCAAGTTCCAACTTTCTTACTTTCTTTATAATTACCCTCCATTTGCAATTTGTTTGCAGAGGAATAATGTTTCCAGAGGCCACTTTTTTTATTATTTAAAAAGCTTCCTTGTGATTGTAAAGTGCCGTCTAAGAAGTACTCAGTTACCTCACCATGCAACTCATTGTTATTGTAGCTTTTCTTCATACTAACTACTCCGTTTTTATGATACCAAACCCCATGTCCATTTTTAATTTCTGGATCTAAAGAAGACTTTTCCATAGTCATTTGAATTTTACCAGTAATGTAATAATCTGAAGTTACGTACTTGGATGTTTTAGAATCGAACGTTGTTAAACTATAGAATTCTGCACCTTGTTTTGTTTTTTGTTCATTCCATTTTCCATCAAACCATATGGTGTCTGCACCTTGTTGCCCTTTTACTGAAGTTGACAGTAAAAGGAGGAGAAATAATTGAATTTGGATTACAGAAAAATAATATTTCATGATTTGTTTTTGCTTAAAGATAAAAAAAAGGAAGAAGTGGTTAAATTTTGTTTTCATACAGGTGAGTTAGACTCATTTGCGGAATTGCTCTTTACAATCGCGAGTCCCGCCGGGTCATTTTGAAGATGAAAAGCTGAATCTGCTGCGCATCTTCTTTTTTTGTTTTTAAAAATAACCTGCGATCGAGTGAACTCGGCTGGGATATTTTTAAAAACAAAAAAGCCCGATAACTACTGTTATCAGGCTTTTCATCCATCTGTACTCGAGGCGGGTGAAATATCGAACTTTTTGAGGGAGGATTTGAGGCAAATATTGAATTGTTAATCCTATAGCCTACATATCGTAATGACTTTTGGTTATGCTATTTGGTCATTTAAGTATTTTGTTTGTATCTTTAAATCAAAAAATGTTTACTCGGCTAATAGAAAAAGTTATAAAGAATAAAATCAACAGCGGTAAAGCTATTGTACTTGTAGGAGCAAGACAAGTCGGGAAAACTACTCTCATAAACAGCGTGCTAAATGGAAATGATTTTTTGTTTTTAGATGCTGATGACCCAACTGTGAGAGCATTATTAAGCAGTCCAAATACAGAGCAAATTCGGAGTATAATTGGTAATCATAAAAATATTTTTTTAGATGAAGCTCAACGAATTTCGGGTATCGGCTTAACATTGAAAATTATAACAGATCAATTTAAAGACGTGCAATTGTTTGTGAGTGGTTCTTCCTCGTTTGATTTAGGAAATGAGATAAATGAGCCACTAACCGGACGGAAATGGGAGTATGAATTATTTCCGATCTGCTGGGAAGAATATGAGAACAGCATCGGTTTCTTAAAAGCAGAACAACAATTGGAAAATAGATTATTGTACGGTTTTTATCCAGACGTTCTTAATCATCAAGGACAAGAGAAAGAAACCTTGAAAAATTTAGTAAACAGTTATTTGTATAGAGACGTACTAGCATTTTCGGATATTCGAAAGCCGGAAGTTCTCGAAAAATTATTGCAAGCATTAGCTTTGCAAATGGGAAGTGAAGTTAATTACAATGAGTTAGCTCAAATTGTAGGCATAAATAAAATTACAATTCAAAAATATATTGAAATATTAGAAAAGAGTTATGTTGTTTTTAGGCTACCAAGTTTTAGTCGAAATCTAAGAAACGAAATCAAACAAAATAGGAAAATATACTTTTACGACAATGGTGTTAGAAACATGGTTATTGGCAATTTCAACCCTTTGAATTTAAGAATAGACAAAGGAGCTTTGTGGGAAAATTTTTTAGTGTCAGAAAGGCACAAACAAAACTTATACAAAGAAACTTTCGCCAAAATGTATTTTTGGAGAACAAAGCAACAGCAAGAAATTGATTTTGTGGAGGAGAAAGAGGGGGGGATTAACGCCTTTGAATTTAAATGGGCGAATAAAAAATCAAAATTTCCAGAAAAGTTTCTGGAAACCTATCAAGCCGAGGGAACAGTAGTGCATCGAGATAATTTCCGAGAATTTATTAAAATATAATTTCAATTATCGAACCCAACTTTTCAAGTAGTATAGCGGTTACAGAAAATTTGGTTCCATCCTGGTAAAAACGTTTAAAAACAAAAATCCCTCTGAAACATTTGGTTTCAGAGGGAAATGTACTCGAGGCGGGTGAAATATCGAACTTTTTGAGGGAGGATTTGGAAATTATTTTCAAATCTTACTAGGGTAAAGTATCAGGTTTTCCTGACTTCATGAAGTATTTTATTTGCATTTTCAATACGTTGTTAAAATAGTGATAAGTCACCAGATCAATTACACTATTGAAAAACCTACTGCAGTACTAAAGTTTAATAAATTTCCCTAAAAATCTTCCTGGTAAGGACTTAATAAAATAGTGGCCGTCTGGCAAATGTTGAATGTTTACACTGTTTTGATTAGATGTAAAAAGCAACTTTCCGGTAACATCATATACCCGAAACCCATTACCTTTACTATTGATTACATTTAAATCTTCAGTTACTGGATTAGGATAAATTAGAACCTCATCTATTTCAGTAATGGTAGCGCTTGCGATTACACGACAAGGAGGAACAAAATTCTTATCGACGATAGTGTTTTTAACTTCGTTTGTAAGTACTACTGGATTAAAATCAAAATAGATTCCCACCCTGTTATTGATTACTGTGTTTAGAACTACATTTTCTTTTTGATCAATTGTAAAAATAACCTTACCATGACTTAATGGTTCGTTAGTGACACTGTCAAGAAGCCATATTTGAGAAAAATTAAAATGTACAATATTCCCATCGTAAATGGATGTGGTCATAGGATGACTTGAGTATATTACATTAAGGGATTCAATATTCAAATTTGAATCTATTGAATCCTTAATTGCAATATCTATTGCAGCGGCAGTTCCAGTATTTTGGAATCTCACTGTGTAGGTAAACTTTTCCCCAACTTCAGTATAATTCTCAAGACATTCTCCAGAAGGGTGAACAGTAATGTCATTTGGATCGTAAGAGTTTACTATTTCGAAAGTGAAAGATTTTACGTTGTTCGAGGTGTCGCTATCTAATATACTTGGATTAATACCTAAAAGGATATTAATTGGTGTTCCTGAAGTTACTGCTGTATCAACAATCGTTGTTACCTCTGTAAACATGGCATTACTTGAAAAGCTGATAGCCGAATAGTCCCAAAATAATGTGTCGGAATTTATCATTGAAGGAGGTACAGTCGCGCTTACATAAGTTAAAGAACTGTCTAGTACCAAATATATTTTTCCCTCAGAAGGAAGACAACCATGATTTTTAATAAAAACATCTAGCACAGCTTTTCTGCCAGGTCTAAATGCAATTGATGTAAGAAAAGGCTCCATATCTGTTAAAACATTTCCAGACGGTACCCTTCTCCAGATGGTACTCGAATCTACACAACCACCTTGGTCCGTTACAATACATTTATAATTCCCCGTGGAATCTATTAGAGCGAGAGAATCAACGCTGTTGACACCCTCCCACTGAAAAAATGTTATACCTGTTGCTCCACTAATTACAGCAATGACCGAGTCTTTTACTGTTTGACAATTAAAATTAGCTGCTTTAAAAGTTACTTTTAAGGCGCAAGAATCACTAACTACAATCCCAGTGTTTAACCTCACTATTCCCTCTTTTTTTCTACCATCAACTGTACTGAACCATCCTGCTATAAGAAGCTGATTAGATTTGTTCAATGCCATGTGTCGAGTAGCAATACTTATTGCCAATTGAGAACTATTGAAAGATCCATCTAATTGACCAGTGGAATCTAGGCGTACCATATTAATGTGACTAAATTCGTTGTACTTTGACCCATGTAATATAATTCCACCGTCATCCAATGCGATTATTTCGTTAGGTGTATAGTTATAATTATCAGAGATAAATTGTGAGGCATCAAAACCTGTCAATTCATTAGCATCAAGGTCATACTTTTTTGAACCTGTAAAAACCTCATTTTTATCATTAACATCAAATACATTGTCGCCGTATGAAAGAATTGGAATCTGAGATCTTAAACTTCCATCTTGGTTAACAACAAGTACGCCCCCAACATTATTTCCATTGTGAGTAGCTTCATTCCCGAACAATAATAACGCTCCTGATTTGGCCTGCTTCATTCTAATTATCCCCCTGTAATTTCCAAATTGATAGTCAATTAAAGTTTCAAACTGATGTACAAATGTAGGGTCAATGCTTCCGTCGCTGTTTAGCCTAACCAAACATTTCATGTTTTGACCATTAACATCTGCAACAAATTCCCCTGCAATAACAATTTTCTGATCGTCTTGAATAAAGACAAAATCAACTTTTGGATTTTGAGGATCTTTCAAAATAGATGATAAAGATGGAAAGGCCATTCGGCTTCCATTTTGATTTACTTTAGCGATACCTGGAGCTGGAACTCCTCCAACAGTCAAAAAGTCTCCTACAATGACCATGGACCCATCTTGAAAAATCCCTACATCGTTGATGTGCTCTGCGTCAGCATAAAAACTTTGATCTAAAACTCCCTGACTATCTAATTTTAGTAAGTGTCCCGTGTAATGACCATCATAAAGGTTTCCATCTTGAATTAAAAATGTGCTTGCATCATCTTGTGGGTATAGTAAAAGTCCCTGTCCATAACCTAATCCAAAGTCAACCCTATAATCATCAATTACATTTCCATTAAAATCTATTTTTATTAAACCCAAACAAAATCTATCGTTGTAATGAGTGAAGTCCCCTGCAAGGATGATTTCATTTTGATTTGTGATCCGGATATGGGTGATCCTGACATTCCAGAAATCTCCAATTTTACCATTTGCAAATGATTGTATGATGTTACCGTTCTCATCCATTTTATAAACATGCTGTTCTGAAGAACCAATCAAGCTAGACAAGTCGTATTGAGACCCCGCATAACATAATATCTCACCATTAGGTAAAGCTTTCGTTTGAACACCTAACTGATAAGTTGGAATTGGTGTAAAAGACGCATCAATAGAGCCGTCTTGTTTGTACTTTACAGTGCCTTGTTGACCTGCATTAACTAAAAAATCACCGTTTGACAGGACCGTGACGTCACTAATCTGATTAAATGATGTAGCATCAAATTGAAAAGAAGAATCAAGACTTCCATCTGCATTTAACCTCACCAACACCTCATCATCAACCTTTGCTCCACCAACTAAAATTTTGCCATTTTTTTGATGTTTCGCAAGTCCATATCTGAATGGATTTTGAAGTCCCGAAATAAAAGTTGAATCGAATGTTCCGTCAGCTTTAAATTTTACCACATCAACGCCTGTAACAGATCCGGGATTTGTGTATTCTCCATAACCAATAATGGAGCTATCGGGCAATTTTATAAAAGTTTCAATTATTCTAGTAAAATTACCAGGATGATAAGAGGTGTCAATGCTACCATCATTAAGAATTCTAACCATTTTTTTCGAATCATTTCCACCAGACCCATTTGGGACATAAAAACTCCCCGAAAGAATTAATCTGTTTTGGTTGTCTAAGATTCCGGTTTGCACACCATTTATGGTGAATCCCGATACATTATAGTCATCTTCTCGATCACCGTACTTGTTATATCGTTCTAGCAATCGGTGACTAGTTATATCAGAATCTAAAACGTAAATCTTCCCGTCTTCACCAATTGTAATTTCTTGCGGTTCTAAGATGTTTTCTCCCGATGAAAACCGATTTATATTGGCTGTATTATTAACATTAAAAGTAGTGTCTACTTCTAATCCAAAAGCAGTTAAAGTAAGTGCTAAACTAAGAGCGGTAATTAAAGATTTAATATAGCTAATCATAGGATGAAATTGAACTGTAAAAATAGCAAAATAAGTTGAGTATTAGAAGTTTGCATTTTTGTGTTAATGGAAAGCTAGAAGATGTTTCTCGACGGGAATTGCTTACGGCCAGTCCTGCTCGCACGAGGTTTGATACTAAGAGGAGGAAGTGCTAAGGGACTTTAGGTAAAATAGATTGCGGGAATTACTCACTGCGTTTGCGAGTCCCGTTGAGTCATTTTGAAGATGAAAAGCTGAATCTGCTGCGCATCTTCCTTTTTTTGTTTTTAAAAATAACCTGCGCTCGAGTGAACTCGGCTGGGGTATTTTTAAAAACAAAAAAGCCCGATAACTACTGTTATCAGGCTTTTCATCCATCTGTACTCGAGGCGGGACTTGAACCCGCACGATCGCAATGATCATTGGATTTTAAGTCCAACGTGTCTACCAATTCCACCACTCGAGCAACTTTAAGTTCGTTGTTCGCTATAGCGAGTACATGGAGCGAAAGACGGGATTTGAACCCGCGACCCCGACCTTGGCAAGGTCGTGCTCTACCGCTGAGCTACTTTCGCATTATTTTTTATAAATCTGAAAAGAACGAAATTCAGGACTGCAAAACTAGCATTATTTTTTTGGTAAAAAAATATTTTGAGGTAAAGCTTTGGTGAGGGCCAAGGGAGAGAAGTGTCATGCTGATGCTGATTTACAATCGAAGTTTTGATTGAGCTCCAGTTTTAAAATTATTGGTGAAATGAATCGCGTACTTAAATCAAATAAGTATCTTTAGCGTAACAATTTTTTAACTAGAGAAACTACATGAAAACAGTAAATAACTACGATTTTAAAGGGAAGAAAGCATTGGTAAGGGTGGATTTTAATGTCCCTTTTGATGAGGATTTTAACATCACGGATGATACAAGAATAAGGGCAGCAGTGCCAACCATCAAAGCAATTCTTGCTGGAGGTGGAAGTGCTATTTTAATGTCTCATTTAGGCCGTCCTAAAAATGGACCGACTAATGAGTTTTCCTTAAAGCACATCGTAGCGAAGGTTGCCGAGAGAATAGGTGTTGAGGTTAAGTTTGTGGACGATTGCGTTGGGGCAAAAGCCGAGGCAGCTGCTGCGGATTTGAAGGCAGGTGAAGTTTTACTACTAGAAAATTTGAGGTTTTATAAGGAAGAAACTGCAGGTGATGAGGGTTTCAGTGAGCAGTTGTCAAAACTAGCTGATTGTTACGTAAACGATGCTTTTGGCACTGCACACAGGGCACATGCTTCGACTACAATTGTAGCTAAGTTTTTCCCAAATGATAAAATGTTTGGTTTGTTATTAGCTAATGAATTAGAAAGTATTAATAAAGCAATTGGTGAAGGTAAAAAGCCACTAACAGCTATCATGGGAGGATCTAAGGTGTCGTCAAAAATTGCCATCATTACTAAGATGTTGGACAAGGTGGACAACTTGATCATTGGTGGAGGAATGGGTTATACTTTTTCAAAAGCTAACGGAGGAAATATTGGTAACTCAATTTGCGAGGACGATTTTATCGACACTGCTCTTGAGGTCATGAAGCAAGCAGAGGAAAAGGGGGTGAATTTATACTTGCCTGTTGATTCTTTAGTAGCTGATGATTTCAGTAACGATGCTAATACACAAGTTTGTAAAGCTGGAACTATTCCTGACGGTTGGGAAGGTTTAGATGCTGGTCCAGAATCAAGGAAAATATTTGCTAAAGTAATCGAGGAGTCAGGAACGGTTTTATGGAATGGTCCAGTCGGCGTTTTTGAAATTGATTTGTTTGGTGAAGGAACAAAAGCCATTGCAGCATCGCTTGTAAAGGCTACTAAAAATGGAACATTTACTTTAATTGGTGGGGGTGATTCAGTAGCAGCTATAAATAAGTATGGTTTGGCCGATGAGGTAAGCTATATTAGTACAGGTGGAGGTGCGTTAATGGAATTACTGGAAGGTAAAACTCTCCCTGGCGTCCATGCTATTTTAAATTAATTTGCTCTTATACTTCGTTATTCTCAATTTAAAAATGCTCACTTACAAAAAGTAAGCTGTGCTTTTTAAATTTTCGAAAGCCTCGTCTAAAAACAAATTTTCTTTAAAATGGGGCAATGCTACGTTGCAGATTTCGAAAGATGCGCTATGAAATTATCTGGATTTATAATTGTGTTTTGTTCAATGCTGCTGCAATCTTGTAGTGGGATGGATGAATCATTTGATGAAAGAACAAGGTTTACTAAGGAGCAATTGGAGGGGGGAATAGCCTTAAATTTTTCAGAGGAAGCTTTTGCCAAAATAACAGCAAAAAGAAACGAAGCTTTGGTTGCAAATCACCATTTTAAGGATGGGGATGATTATGTGCCCGTTATTTTATCCTGTGATACGGATACTTTTAAAATTAAAGTGAGGTTAAAAGGTGATGAAGTCGATCATTTATCTGGCGAAGTTTGGTCGTATAAACTCAAGGGAAAAAGCAACCTCGGTTTTGGTCAAAAAAAAATGGTTATTCAAAGTCCAGATACAAAAAGTTACTTGTTAGAATATTTGTTTAACAAACTGTGCAAGCAAGAAGGGGTAGTTGCTTTGGATTATTTCTTTTTGCCCGTCACAATCAACAACACTGTAACGAGCAGTTATGCCATGGCAACAGTCGTGGGAAATCAAACAATGAAAAATACTGGACGAGATGAGGGTCCCGTGTTAAAATTTGATGAAAAGGAGTATTGGAAAAGGTTTGAGTATTTTTTACATCCATTGTTGGATGATGTGGTGTTTCAAAAACAGGTGGAAAGTTATTTGAAGGTGTATTGCACGGAAGATTATGTGAAAACTATATTTTCAGATAATCACACCGAAATTAATTAGAAAAGACAAGCCTAATTACATCTTGTCCCGAAATCAAATGCTTAAGCGAGCTAGGCATATATTGAGTACATTAAAATGAAGTTCATTAAATGAAAGTGCTAAACAGCATACTGAAGGTCATTGTTTTAATTCCTGTGAGGTTGTATCAAGGTATGATTTCTCCATTTTTTCCGGGAAGTTGTAGGCATGAGCCGACGTGTTCGGCTTATATGGTTGATGCAGTTAAGGAATGGGGTGCTTTTAGGGGGTGCTGGATGGGGTTGAAAAGACTCGCGTCTTGTGGGCCCTGGTCCAAGTCTTTCGGCCACGACCCAGTGAAAAAACGTGATTAAATTTTCCCTAGTGTCGTTATTCCCAACGTAAAAATACTCACTTACGAAAAGTAAGCTCCGCTTTTACTTATGCGAATGCCTAACTATATATTATTTCAGTGGTGATTACTTATTCGTCGTTCCTCCTCGGTTCATTTTTCGTGTTAGTAGTTCAGCTATTGCTAATTCGAAACAAGGATAATTATGGAATAATAAGGCGCAAAAAAAGGCGATCAATTGGTTGATCGCCTTTCATTGTGGTATGATTCGAATCATGTTAAATATTCTATTTGAATGACGTCAGTGATGTTGATTTTGTTTTTTAAATTTTTCGCGTAATCAAAAATTACGGTCTTGTTGGAGGTCTTACTTCTCCTTATTTGGTTGGCTTCCGCAAAGTAGTGCTCTAAACGCTTTTTTTGTTTGTTGTAAAAGCTGTACAACATGCCGTATTTAGTCTCGCCGTTTTTGAATTTAAATCGAGGAAACCTGTGTCTGTAATTCAGTTTTAATGGTGTCATAGTTTAAAAAGTTTATTGGTTTATATATTAGTTAACGTTAAGAATGTATTATTTGTTTGCTTATTTAACTTGTTGTTTTCAACAAAAACAATGATGTTATTAACATTCATTGAATACCTCTGCTGGAATGGATACAAGACTTGTACCACAAAACATAGCCTTTTTTCCAAAGCCAGTATTCGTTGCTTAAATTATTATAGGAAATCGAGAAGTTCGTTGAACTTCAGAAAATTTTGGTAGTTTGACTTCGTTAGTTCAAAATATAAAATACTTTACCTTTAGTTTTATGGTTAATCAAAACTTTAAATTACAACTTCACGAACACATCATGAGTTTGGTCAATGATCAGGTGTTGGACATTACTAAGGCAATAAATCAGCAAAACGAGGGTGCGCAAGGAAATAGCAGTGCCGGAGATAAGCACAATACGGAAGGTGCAATGCAACACCTAGAACTGGAAAAGAAGCATGTTCAATTGGCTATGGTACTGCAAAACCAACAAACCCTTCAAAAAATAAATTTTAAAAAAGGAGTAAATTCAGTGAATACTGGTGCTTTGATTAAAATGAACAAAGGATTATTTTACTTTTCGGTTGCAATGGGTAAAATAGATTTTTTGAAACAGGAGGTGATGGTAATTTCAATTGCATCACCTATTGGTCAAATCTTGAAGGGACTTAAAAAAGGAGAGTCGCTTACTTTTAATGAGCAGATTTGGGAGATTTCGGAAATATTTTAAATAAATAACGCTCATTTTTTTAACGTAAGTTTGATTGTAATCAAGTCACATCATGAGTTTCTTGAAGTATCACGGAGACGGGGAAGTTTATTTAAAATTTACCTCGTAAATGTATTGTTGACCATCGTTACTTTGGGCCCATATTATCCATGGGCAAAGGCGAAATTACATACTTATCTTTACGCTGAAACCGAAATGCACGAAAGCAGGTTCGCATTTTTAGGTGCTGGAAAAGAAATTTTTAGGGGTTCATTAAGGCGATTTTGAAAAAATAGACCAAGCATTAAAAGCTAAAGCAGAAGATCAACAGGGTCAAAAGAAGAAAATGAACATGATAAAAATCATGAGATTAATCATTTTGTGAATGGAAAAACAAGTATCTTTGCGACCATAAATAATCCATTTTCTATGTACGAGATTTTTATATTTTTAGCGGCTCATCATTTTTTGTCTTTGTTCTCTCAGACTTTCTTTTTGCACAGGTATGCTGCACATCAGGTGTTTACGATGTCTAAATTTTGGGAGAAAGTTTTTTTTGTGTTTAATTGGTTGTCCCAAGGGTCTTCCTATTTAAGCCCTACAACGTACGGTAGGATGCATAGATTACATCATGCCTTTGCTGATACTGAAGAAGATGTACATTCTCCAAAGCATGACAAAACAATTTGGAACATGATGAAAAAAACCAGGGATGTTTATACCGACATTCACGAAGGAAGGAAAGTGTTAGACGACAAGTTTTTAGGCAATTTACCTGAGTGGAAATGGTTTGATAAACTTGCTCACAAATGGCCTTCTCGTTTGGGTTGGGGACTTTTATACATTGCTTTTTATGTTCATTTTGCAGGTGACCAGTATTGGTTGTATTTGTTACTTCCTATCCACATGATCATGGGACCATTGCATGGAGTAATCATCAATTGGTTTGCTCACACAATAGGATACAGAAACCACAAGCTTTATGACACTTCAACCAACATGTTTCCCATTGATTTATTCATGTTAGGAGAAGGACTTCATAACAACCACCATGCACAAGGACAAAACCCTAATTTTGCGCAAAAATGGTGGGAGTTTGATCCAAGTTATGCTGTAATAGTGGTGTTCAATGCTCTAGGGATAATAAAGCTAAAAAAGTAAGTTGACTGTCACTGCACATTGCTCCACGTTTTTTTTGTGATCAAGGTAACCATGTAAGTTCCTTTGCTTAGGTTTTTAGGAATGCATAACTCCGTGCTTTCTTTAATTTCCCCATGAAATTGTTCTTCGCCTTGCAAGTCGCACAAAGTAAGTGTTCCTGAGACTTTACTTAATACATTAATATTCCCTTTGTTAGTACTTGGATAAACAATCACTGTAAGCTGTTATTGTCTGACTTTTGGCTTCCTCCAACGATCAGTTGTTAACTGAGGAAGCTTTAAGCTAAGTATGTGCTAGATGTATACCTTAGAAAAGGTTGCATGTTTTTTAGCACTATTTTATGGCCCTGTAAATTCAATAAAAAATAACAGCAACGATAGTTGTATATACAACGATTATTTTACATTTGCTATACCAATTAAATCTCTGTGCAAAAAACTGGTTTTAAGGACGTTGATAATTGCAATCCAAGCTTGTGTATTAATGGGAAAATTTCTCGGGCGCAACGAATTGTGGCAGGCGTTTTCCGAAAGTACTTGAAAGAGTTTGGCATTACAAGTAGCCAGTTGAGTGTGCTTTTCGTCTTGTCAAAAAGAGGCAAAACCTCGCAAAATGAATTGGTCAATATTCTTTATTTGGAAAAATCCTCTGTGAGTAGAAATAAACGGCGATTAGTCTCGCAAGGTTGGGTAGAAAATGAAGATTTGAATTTGATGATTACGAAAAAGGGGCTGGTATTTTTAAATAAAATAATTCCTTCTTGGGACAAGGCCATGGAAGAGATTAAGCTAAGATTAGGTAACGATGGACAAGTGGGATTGGATTCAGTACTATCACAGTTAACGTAAAGAGATTAAAATATAAACCCGGATACATTTAAATCATGTTAGAGTTAAGCTACATACTATTAAGTGCTGTATTGTTAGGAGCAGTTGTGCTAGGTTATAAGAAAGCGGGAATGATTGCAGGCAGGTCGTCTGTGGAAATAAAAAAGAGTAGTTTAATCATCATCGGAATTGCTATTTTTTGGTTTTTTTACTTGTTTGGAGTTGAACAATCTGGTTTGATATTAGACAAATCCTTGCCTCCTAAATTACCGTTACTGATCGTTTTGCCATTTTTAATTTTTACCATTATTTTTTATCGAAAAAGCCGAGACAACCAAGTGCTAAAAGCAATGCCAGTATCGTGGTTGGTATACCTTCAAGGTTTTCGAGTAATTGTTGAATTTATTATTTTATATACTTTCAAGGAAGGAATATTACCTCAAACCGCCACTTTTGAAGGGCATAACTTTGATGTTTTGATGGGAGCAGCTGCACCATTTATTGGATACTTTTTGTTCAGAAAAGGGGTCAAAAATTTATTGCTTGCAAGGACTTGGAACGTATTGGGAATTCTGATGATACTGTTTGTTGCCTTGACAATTGCTACCTCTTATTACCAACCTTCCATATGGGGAAGTGAAGTGCCGCTGGTAGCGGACGAATTTTTCAGTTATCCCTACTTACTGCTTCCAGCATTTCTTGCTCCAATGGGAATATTTTTTCATGTAGTTTCTTTGCTTCAATTAAGAAAAGTGTAAGAGTTTCCTGTTTGTCTCGATAACAGTGATGATGAAAACCTTCAGTGTTTATGCCTGCTTTAGGTATTTGTTCTGTTAAAGGAGTAAGGAGAGCACATTAATCTTTTTTTAATTTAGGCCCATACACCATGAACAACAAAACCTTATCGATGATTTTCCATTTGACCACAAAATTAATTGCAGTAAGGGCAATGCGGTAAGACCATTCTGTTCTGAAAAGACCTGTAAAAAGTCTTCCTGCTCTCAATTCAGGCTTGAGTTTATTGTATATATTTTGATCATACTCTTGTAGGTGTTCAGCAT
>JBLIAZ010000040.1:0-15056 GCA_047631875.1 Saprospiraceae bacterium | reverse complement strand
GCCTGCATTTGCATCATTACTATTTCCGTAAACTCTTGTTTTTTGAAAGGTATTATTGATAGAGCTACCTCCTACGATTACACCATGACTTCCATTATCATGAAAAGAGGAATTACTTACAGCATTTGAAGATGATGGTGTTTCAGGAAATGGAGCATCACTATCGCCGAAGGCGATTCCTGCCCAAAGGTTATTTCTTGACACGCAACTGTCTATTATGTTATTTGCTGCATTGTCTAGCAAACCTATTCCGTTGTGGTTAATGTTGTGTACTTCCGTATTTTTTATGATGTTATTTCCAGCTCCTCTTATAACAACTCCAATGTTACTTGGATTTAGTGCCCCAGATTGCGTAATAGTACATCCATCTATGATATTAGCACTCGATGCTGCTGCAACAGTTATTCCATGTCCATTTGAAGCAATATTGATATTTGTAATTTGATTGCCTGTCCCACTAAATAAATTGATACCATGGTTGTCTGTAGTCCCATTGTTAGTCAGATCTCCGTCACTAACGATGTTGTTATTTCCAGTGATATAAATACTATGATTATCATTGTTTGTAATACTGAAATTACTAACAGTATTACTATTACCGTTAATGTTATAATTCTGATTTCCGGTAACTACATTAATACAACCATTGATTAGGCAATTATTGGTGTTAATATTAATTCTAGATTGTATTCTTATTGCACCGTTTCCTGCTTGAGTTGAATAACCATTTATATAAACTTCTTCAGTTACAGTAGTAACGTCCCAATTGTTTCCGTTCAGAAGTGTGTTTCCAGGTAAATTAAATTCAATTGTATCTCTCCCAGGATTAAAGTTGGCGTTTGTGATAGCTAAAAAAAATGATCCAGCAACATTAGGATCCCATTCATTTCCAAGAGCAGAAGTTACAGTATAAACATTTGAATAAGCAGAAGTGGTAATAATTAACGCGACAAGGAGCGTCTTGATAGATTTAAAATACATATGTAGTCAATTTGTAAGTAAAGTGTTTAACGGTGTTAAAAATACCAAAAAAATGTCAATAATTCAACTGCTAGTTATAACACTTGTTGTTGCTCATTGTTACAGTGTAAAGCAAAAAAAAACGCCAAAATCGGCGCTTTTTTTGCTTATTATAACTTTAAACACTTTCTTAAAACATTACTTTTTCTGCAAGAGTTGAACATAACCATTTAAATTATGTTTTTCATCTTTAAGCACTTCAGTGTATTTCCATATCCAGAAGTAAACACCTGTCGCACATGCAGTTCCGTCATTTGTTCCATCCCATTTCGGAACTAATTCTGCCGTTTCATACATTTTTAATCCCCATCTATTGTAAACTTCAAAGTAACTTTCACCAATATCGGCAGGTGTGTAAATTCCTGTTGGTGTCCAAGTTGGATTATCAGTTCCACCTGGTACAAAAACATTGACAGTTCCGATGATCGGAGGGGCACAATATTCCGTTACTTCCATGGTGTCTATTCCAATACATCCGTCAGCATCGGTTACGGTCACTATTAAGGTGGTTGGTGTTTCAATAACTATTACATCAAGGTCATTTTCACTTCCTATGGTGTTCCATGTTACAGTGCCAGATACATCTGCATTATGAGTGACTACTACAGCTAATGTTGAATCTCTCAGTGTACAAATAGAATCATTGGCTGGAAGGCTAATTACTGGGGAGGGAGTAGATCCAATGGTCACTGAATCTGTATCAGAACAACTTCCTACGCTCATGATAACCCAGTAATCACCAGGAGCATTGACATTATACCTGTCATTCGTTGAGGCGTCTTGCCATAAGTAGGTGAAGGACGTTCCAATTCCACTTGTTGCAGAAAGTTCAACCGACTGTCCATTACAAACAGATCCCGTAGAAGGACTTACAACTGCAATAGGGTATGGATTAACTGTTAAGTTAATTACGTCATCATTGCTACAACCAACTACATCAGTGGTGAAAGTTATTTCATAAGTTCCTGAAATACTATTTGAAGCTGTAAATACCCCTGTGTTAGGGTCAAGTGTTGCTCCTCCAGGATCGGTTCCTGTAATTGCCCATGTTCCAGTCCCCGTACTTATTGAAGTGCTCAAGTCAGTAGTTTCACCAACACATATTGCCGTTGGAGTATTTACGTCCACCGGTGCACAACATACATTAATAGTAATCACAACGTTATCTGGCGTTAAACAGCCTCCACCGTACGATACAGTCACTGTTCCGGCATCACCAACGGATGCAAAAGCTCCTGCAATATCAACCAGTCCAGTTGCGTCAACAAAACCAATTGGAACAGAGCTCCAAACAGCACCTGCGTCTGTAGCACTTGCACTCAATTGTAAAGCAGGGTCATCTGAACAAGCTGTTAAAGTTGCAGCTCCTATATCAGTTACAGAACTATTAATTGTGATGATCTTGCTATCTGGAGTTAAACAACCTCCATCATATGTTATAGTTACTGTTCCTCCAGCAGCAAAGACACCTGCAATATCTACAAGTCCGGTTGTGTTAACTAAACCAGTAGGCACAGAGCTCCATGCAGCTCCTGCGTCTGTAACACTTGGATTAACTTGTACATCAGGTGAACTTGAACAAATTGTAGTGTCATTCCCTAAGGAAACAGCAGAAGATTGAATAGTAATACTGCGTTCTGCACCATCTGGACAACCAGGACTTCCTGCATCATCAAGTGTGTACTTGACAGTATAAGTTCCTGGATCTGATCCGTTTGGGTCAAAAACAGTTCCAGTCAATGGAGTAGAAGATGAGCCTGCTGGCACCCCTGTTAACGACCAAGTTCCAGATTCTGAGGTAACAACCAATGTTGTTAAATCAAGAGAGGTAGCGTTTTCGCACATAGCATCTGGAGTAGCAGCTAACGTAGTGTCATTACAAGCACAATCAATTACACTTATAATCAATGTGTCCACAAGACCACACGAACCTGTTAAAGTAAAAATAACGGTATCCGTCGCGACTCCAACTATGGATGGGTCGTATATCCCTGAATCGGGATCCGTAATTCCTCCTTTTAAACTGGTGTACGTACCTCCTAGTAATTCTGCGTTACCTCCTGCACACACCCAGCTTGTGGATAAGTCAACTGCTGGAGCTACCGTACAAAGGACCCCAGGGTCTTGAATTTCTAAGTTATCTAATGGAGGAATGAACATTCTTGGTAATCCAAGTGATCCATTTGCTCCTGGTATATCAACAGTTGTAAAGGAGGTAGCAGTATTGATATCTTCTTGTATTTCTCTTAATGGTCCTATAGCAGCAGCCCCACTTGCCATATATAATAAACCTTTAGCACCCATCTGAATTGCTGCTGAACGACCAGTAGGGACACTTGCTGCTATTCCTGTAGATGCTCTGGATGCTGTGATAGTTGCAGCAACTCCTGAGCTTATATCGTAATAATCAAGTGTTGCACCTACGCCCAGAAAATTAACAAATAGACGATTGTTGTCAGGTGAAAAGATAATATCGTATGGGCCAAATGATTGCCCGGCTTGACAAATATTCATCCTGTTAGTTATTGCTCCAGTCGTGTTGTCAAAGTCGTAAAGAGAAACTTTTTCACTAACTATCAACGATCCATGTGCTTGTGCCATTTTTTGACTGTCATATGAAAACGCAAGTCCTCCACGTTCAAGCTGACTATTACTTGATAAGTCGGGTCCGCCAGCTTGGCTTAGATTTGAATTCGGGATATCTATTCCAGTACAAGTAAGCAAGTAAGCATGAAAGTTTCCATTGTTATCCATAGCGGTAACCCAGAAATCAATTCCATTGCTATGCCTAGTAGCTGCCAAAGCTTCACTTGATCTGAAAGTACCCAATCTTATAGGTCCAGCTGTCAAATTTCCTGATAAGTCAAAAACAAAATGGTTTAACCCAACTGTTCCACCGCTTTCAGCATCATCTGTAGTAAAAACATGAATGTCATTTGGAGCAGTAGGATGCCTGAAAGAAATTATTCCTTGTGAGGCACTACCATTACTCCCTGTACTTCCTCCTTCATTTCCTTCAAGTAATCCGTCATATGTTCGAATTGCGGGCAAGGTACCTGTCCACATGCGTCTACCGTTGGTGTACATTAATAAATTCCCATTGTCATCTGAAACAATTGCTGTTCCCTCGTACTGAGAAACCCCTCCTCCTAAATTATCACCAGCTCCAGTAGCTCCAGCTTGAGTGGTTGCCATGGTTTGCATATTAACAATAGTTCCTGTCCATCCGTTTCCAGCAGCCATAAACCAGTTCCTATGACTTGGCCACTCGTAAGGGTAAATGGAAGTTGAAGCACATGCTTGTCCGTATAATTGTGAAGAAATTGCGAATAGAAACACAAAAAAAGGTAATAAGATTTTCATAGGTGAGAATTTATATAATGTTTAATTACAGTATCTAACTGACTAAGCTAGTGAATTTAACGATTAATAGTCAAAAAACTAATTTAAAGGAATACTTCTTTTAAGACAATATCAAAGCGTAAATGTTACAGAAGAAATTGTTAATTCACAGGCCATGTGCTATACTAAAGCTCTCTACGTAGTATATGCTACTGCCAAAAAGCTACAATGACACGTTTTCGGTCTTGTTGAACTTGATTTTTTTTCGTAAAAAATAAGCTTTGGCAGTGATGTGTCCGTCAATGGTGACAGGAATCTTATTCTGTTGAACTTTAGCCATTAATGCCATCGTAGCTGATGAAAAAAGTGACTTTAATTTTGTGTGTACAAATACATCCACATCACCTTCAGATTCGGCAGGGATGACTGTTTTTTCGGTCAGGTGAAAAGTGCCTAAATCAAAATCATCCGATTTGACATTGAACTCCCCATTTACTAAAGTGATCTTGTAGCTGTTAGGATTGTTTACCCTTACCGTGATTTTTAATTTTATTTCGGATAAGCTTGCGCTTTGAAGTTCCACATTTTTCACTCCACTGTATGTCACTTCCTTGTAACCACAACTGGTCATGAAAATTGAAAGTACAACTACTGCTAACAAGACAATTTTTCTCATGACGTTCAATGTTTTAGTTTTTATTTAAAATTGCAGGGATGTTTGGTCTGAAATAACTTGGGCCTTTCATTACCTTTCCGTCTTCTCTATAAATAGGTTTCCCATCGGCTCCTAGTTTAGACATGTTGCTTTTTTGAATTTCTTCAAACACTTCCACAATTTTGTCTTGAAGTCCGTGTTTTAAAATGGTACCAAATAAAATGTACATGATGTCACCCAGTGCGTCAGCGACTTCAGTAAGGTCACCATTTTTAGCGGCTTCAATGTACTCTTCGTTTTCTTCTTTAAGCAAATCAAATCGCAACTGGATTTCTTCAGGGCTAAGGTTAGTGGTTGGTTTGTGGTTGTTTTCAATTCCAAATGCATCATGAAATTCACCTACTTGATTGATCAGTTTTTGAATATCCATGGCTAGTGTTTACGGATTTTAAATTCTTTTAGTTCTTCTGGCAAATTTCCCCAGCTGTAAAATATTCCAGAATCTTCTCCTTGTTGCCACAAAGGTCTGTCTAATGCTAATTGAATGTTGATTTCGATTTCATTGTCGTCTACCTCGCTTTGTTTATGGCTTTTGATTACAACGTTTTCAAATACGACATGAAATGCCTCATCGTCCTCGCCAATCAATTCTATAACCCTGCAGTCTGGCAACGTAACACTGCCATTTTCATCACCATTTTTATCGTACAATGGAAGTTCAAAATCTTGTTGTTTATCGTTGATTTTTTCGACCGCAAAAGGAAGTGTTTCTTCAAAATTCCACTCTGCTGCTTCTATTATAATTTTTACGTTCATGGGGTGATTAATTTTAGTTGTAAGTTGTTAGCGATAAGCTAGTTGTTGTTTTTTAATTTTTCGTTTAATTCTTGTAACTCCTCTGGAGTATCTATTCCAATACTTTCAAGATCGGTTGTTCCAACATGAATTTTATATCCATTCTCAAGCCACCGAAGTTGCTCCAAGGATTCTGTAGTTTCTAGTTTGCTGGGAGGCAATTGAATCAGAGCTTCAAGCACTTTAGCTTTGTAAGCGTATATTCCAATGTGTTTATAATAATCTTGATTTTTAGTCCAGTTGCCTTGTGCTGTATTCCGCGCAAAAGGGATAGGGCTTCTTGAAAAGTACAGGGCAAATGAGTTTGATTGCCTTACTACTTTTACAATGTTAGGGTTGTTTATTTGGTTGTCGTCGTTTATTTTTTTTGCTAAAGTGCTGATGTCTACCATGCTGTCTTCAAAAACTGCAATCAGTTGCGAAATTTGTTTGGGGTGAATAAAAGGTTCGTCACCTTGAATGTTTACCACCACGTCAACTTCATGTTTGTAGTTACTTAGTACTTCGCCGCACCTGTCGGTTCCGCTTTGATGGTTGGTGGATGTCATGGCAACTTTCCCTCCAAAACTTACTACATGGTCAAATATTCTTTGGTCATCGGTAGCCACAATCACTTCATGTAAACCGGGGCAAGAAGTAGCTTGTTCATATACCCTTTGGATCATGCTTTTTCCATTAATGCTGGCCAGTGGTTTTCCAGGAAAACGACTGGAATCATAACGTGAAGGAATGATTGCAAGTACCTTTAAATTCATGGGTGTGAAGGTAGGAATTTTAGTTCAAAGTTTATCCAGTTTAAAGTGCCGAGTTTAAAGATTAAAGGGTGGTATTACTGGAAAAACATGGCTCAATCAGACCATTGTCAATATAAACTTACTTAAGGTCTTGGAAGTGCTTCGAGTTGTAGCAGCGTAGGAAGCTCCACATCGAAGTTTTTACCACGAAATGTGTAATTTAAGGTTTGCTTGTTGCATTTTTCAAAAACAGGCGAGGGGCTCGTTCCATTATCCTCCTTGTATTGAGGGTCTTGGTCATCGGTGTTGTCCTGCTTGTAGGTAAACTTGATGGTGTATTTGGTGGTTTTGTTTTCGGTAGTTTTATTTACTCGAAGCTTGTTGAAATGATAACCACCGTAGCAAATGCTGCTAATTATCATTCGATCAGCTTTTTTTGTTTTAACGGTGAAACTGATTTTGTAGTCGGTTCCTGTGACACAACAGACTCCCGCTGACCAACTTGTGAAAGTTCCCTCAAAATCGTCTTGTGACAATGGAGCAGAAATTAAAAATGGAAAAAGAAAGAAAATAAAAAGAGGGAATTTCATTTTTAAAATTTGGTTGTTAATCGTCCATAAATGTTTTGGCTGTACTGGTTTTTTTGATCGATGATCGATAAAAAGTTTGTTGTGCCAAGCTGTACGTTTAGCTTCTTAAAGTTATAAGCTAAATGGACTCCCGCTTGAAATCCAGTATAGCCACCATATGCTCCAGACAATCCACCTGTAAATCCGCTGATGTTGTAATTAATTTGACTTATCAAAAAGGGAATGTAGTTGTCAGTCAACCTGTATTTTAACCAGTTTTTAAGTACTAATTTGTTGGAGAAACTGTGCTCAAAATAAAAATTGAATAACGCGGGTAAAAATAAAGTTGATTTGTTTGGCGTGTTGGTGAACAAGGAATCTTGTAGTCCTGCAACAGTGATCAAGGTGTCTTGCACTTGGAAAATGTCTTCAATTTCAATACCGCTGAAGGTGAAAGTTGTGTCTAGGTTGTAATTTCTTTCGTTGTCCCATGATATTAGTCCTAGGTCGGAAATTGTGAGGCCTATTTTATTTTTTTTGGATTCTAACAAAATAGCTATGTCTAGTTTCGCGCCATATCCAGTAGGGGAGAAAGCGTTGTACAAGGAATCGGTTGCGGAGAAACTTCCAGCAAAATCAACCTCAATTGATTGGCCAAGTTCTTCTGTTAAAAACTCACCACGAGACAATTGAAAATTTCTTTGTAGTACTCCCATAACAAAGGAAGGGGTAGCGCTGATGTGTACTTTGTTAAAAGTTCCTGTGTTTTTCAAAACTACACCTGCGGTAAGTCCAATGTTATGAAACCACATCGATTGTGAACTTGTTTTTGCAAGATCTAATGGTTGTCCTGCATACGGTTCATTACCGTAAAACACAAGGTTAAACAGGTCATCACTGTACTGGTTATAGGATAGTATTTCAGTGCCAATTTCTAAGCCCCAAAATGCATTTTTCACACCAAATATCGTTTTAGATTTTGACAAGTAGGATAGTTTCCCTAATGCTTCTAGTGCCATGAAGTTTGTGCCTTTCAACTTACTTGATGCGTTGTCCTTAATTGAAGTAGTGATTTCTCCTCCAAAAATAAATTTATTGGTAACATTCAAAGGCAGTCCGGTTGAGTATACTCCAACGTTGCCGGTGATAGATAAATGATCAGAAGAATCAGCTAGTAAAGGGCTAATTTGTGCTTGTGCTAATTGAAAACACAAAAAGCAAGCTATGGATAAAAGGTGTTTTGTAAGGGTCATGTCGTTATGAAGAATACTAGTGTTGCATGTTATAAATAGCGCTTCCAATTAGTTGAAGCTTAAAGCTGTCACTGCTGTATATTTTGTGAAATTTTAGGTTGCTGTCGTTTAAGTCGTCGTGGGAGTGAAGTTTAATTACGGCCTTAATTTTTTCACTGTTTTTTAGCAATGCTACTTTATCAGCACCTACTTTAAAATTAATGAATGATTTTGTCCTGCTCGTTGTTTTTCCTGTAGCAGGGTCAACGTTTCCTCTTGTAACAAATGCTTCACTGAGCAAGCTGTCCAATGAGGTTCCGTTGGCGTCAAGTAGTATGAGGTTGATTGTTGCATCAAATCCAAAACCGTTTTCGACGATTAACGTGAAAACACTTTGTGTAAAGTCAGTTGATTTTTCGGTGTATATAAAATCCAGAGTATCAACCAATGTCAAGTTATCAGCTGCCAAGGACAAAGGGATTTCAATGTTGATTTTTGCATTGAGCCCATAACCGTCATATAAAAAGTTAAAGAACTTGGGGTTCTTGTTAACAACATCTTTGTAGGATGGTACATCTGAGGAATCTAAGGGATCTAAGTGTCCATTCAGCATCGCTTTAAGAGAATAGCTGATGCTGTTTGGTAAGTTACCAAGGAAATCTGCTGCGTTTGAATTGATGTTGGTCAATGGCACGGAAGTGCTTTTAAATAGTACAGGCGGATTACCACCAGTTTCCGTGGCTGCTCCAAGATTATGTACTGATGTCACTCCGGTTCCAGATAAATTCACTGTAGAATTATTCACTGTGCTGGTACCGCTAAGAGACTCAATTTTTAATTTTGCTTGAGCGCCAACTCCATTATCTACCACAATTTCTAGTTTTGCGTCTTCTAGTTTTAGTTTGCCGGATAAATGATTGTTAAACAAGTCTAAAGAAGCAGTGCTGGGTCCTATTTCAACGGTATCTCTACCCATATAACCTTCTACAGAAGAGGGAGTTATGTTTCCAATAGAAGCTTTGATATAAACTGTATCACTAAGTGAAATTGGCACCATTACGCCAGTGTATTTCATCCTAGCTGTTAAAATTTGGACATAAGTGTTGACAGTGTCAGGTTCGCCTATTGTTGCATTACCATTTAAATCCGATCCAAAGGTAGACTCTATTCCGTACCCATTAAGAATAAAATCATACCCGTCGAAATTAATGGTCACACTTTTAGAGGAAAATCCTCCAACTGGAGCTGGAGGCAAACCCACTTCGGCGATGAAACTTATGCCTCCCTTTGTTAAGTTAGGTATGGAGTAAGCAATAAACATGGAGTCTTGCAAACTTGAAAAAACGTCGATGTCAATAGCTCCTTTGTTAACAATCATTTTTTTTATCATTGCGCCATTGCTTTGAGCTAGGAATGCAAGGGATGTGGAGTCAATTAAATTTTGATCTGGCCATATTGCTGTGGCCGAATTAGGGATAATGTCTTTAGTCGCAACTGTAGCAATAAGGGCGTCGGTAGTGTCAATTGGCACGGAGCCAGCCGATGCCGAAGTGTTGTAGTTGGAAAGTGTAGCAACTAATTGTGAGGATACTGTTTTGCCATCTAACGGTACAATATTACTTACCGTTGTATTAGCTGCAATTAAAAGGAAAGTTGTTGTGCCCAATAAAGCACCTCCGGTACCTGGAGAGTTGTTTAAATCAATTTGCAAATCGTTCATGTCTACCGGGAGATTATTTTCGATAGTTACTACTATCGAACCTGTTTTAACATCAATTGTTTGGAACAGTGCTGAGTTGTCAATGTTTAATTCAGTGTCAGGAAAACCGCTTAGAGCAGGGATTCCAAGAGGTATTGCTGCTGCTTGAAAAGCCGCAAGAGTGGGGCCATATCCAGCGGCCCTACCCAGTTCGCCCAAAGTCAGTGTTACAACTGTAGAATCGTCATCAAGTCTTAATGTTTGCAATGACGACCCAAATTCAATAGTTTCTTCAGGTAATTTAAAAAAGTCTGTAAGGGATATGTTAGCGAGATCGTTCTCAAAAACAATTTTTAAAGAGCTGTCGGCATTTGTTTCAATCCCTTCAGTACTTAGTAGGTTGTCGATTTTTAACTCTGTCTGAGCAAGGGGAGCTTTGAGTTTTGTGTCCCAAGTTGTTTTTTCTTTTTTACAAGATGTTTGGCTTGAAATTAATACGGTAAAAATTACAATTCCAAGTAAATAGTTAAGGTGCTTAGTCATATACAAGATATAAAAGTAGTTCAGTCAGTTCTTACAGGCAGTTATAAAACCATTTTCGGGTCTTAAAGTTACAAGGAAATAGTAAAAAGGTGCATTAAATATAACCCATAATTGAGTAAATGACAAAACCAACTACTTCATGAAGAAAATTATTCCATGCATGGAGTGCACCAGGGTTTGGAATAACTAAATGGTCAAACACAAATTTCCTTGGTCCAGATAGTCTGTTTGTGACATAAGGTGTGCAAGTGACTCCATGTTTTTCAAAACAAGCTAAACTTCTTCTCATGTGCGAAGCAGAAGTAATCAGTAGTACTTTTTTAGCCTTTAAATCAACACCTCTTTCTTGGAGTTCTTTTAATGTAAAAGAAGCATTTTCATTTGTGTTTTTTGATTCAGCTTCGATGATCAATTTTTGTGTACTGAAGCCAATTTTATTCAGGTATTCAAATAAAACATCTGACTCTTTTTTTTGGTCTTGAAAAGCGGATCCGTCTCCTCCTGTGAGAATTAAGGAATCAATGATGCCGTTTTGATGCAGTGGTAAAGCCTGTAGTAGGCGGTCTACGTTGCCATGGAAGTTTACCCTATTCAGTTCCGTGTCCCAAACTGTCATTCCGCTCAATACTATGCCGTAATCATAATGGTTTGATTCATTGAGTTCTATGGCTTCAATTTCCCATTGACGATATACTTCATCAACAAGGAAAGAATTGCCGAAAATATAAACGATCAATAAACTTGAGAAAAGCAATCGTTTTCTTTTTAAGGTGTTTTTAGAAAGTAATGCAAATAGGAGGGTAGCTGTAACCCAAACAATTGGGTTAAGAACAAAGAGCAAGAGCTTAGACAAGATAAAAAACATATAATGCAAATTAATAATTACACAAATAATCAATAGTTTTACTTGTGAATTAATTAAGTTTGAATCAAAAGTAACCATTCATGTCAAGCATCGCACATTTAGCTGAAAAATTCATTAACCAAAGCAACAAAAATGTTTTTTTAACAGGGAAAGCTGGAACTGGTAAAACCACTTTTTTGAAAGAAATTGTTGCCACAAGTCACAAAAAAATGGTGGTAGTTGCGCCTACAGGAATAGCAGCCATTAATGCCGAAGGAGTTACTATACATTCTATGTTTCAACTGCCTTTCGGAGCTTTTTTACCAGTGGATAACATCAGTGAATACACTGGAGGGCAAATAAACTCAAGGAGCCATATACGGCGAAACTTTAGGTTGGGAGGGATTAAACAAAAGCTGCTAAAAGAACTGGAATTACTGATCATTGACGAAGTAAGTATGTTGCGTTCTGATTTACTAGACGCCATAGATTTCGTATTGAGGTTTACCCGAAAAAAATCCAATTTAGCATTTGGAGGAGTGCAAGTACTTTTTATTGGTGATTTGTTACAATTACCTCCGGTGGTTAAAAATGGAGAATGGAATTATTTAAAAAGTTATTATTCTAGTTCCTTCTTTTTTGACGCTGTGGTCATCAGGGATAATCCTCCAGTATACATTGAGCTTGATAAAGTGTACCGTCAGCAGGACGAAAAATTCATTCATTTACTTAATAATTTCAGGGAAGACAAAGTAAGTAAGGAAGACATTACTTTGCTGAATGAACATTTTCAAGCTGATTTTTCGAGTGGTGTGGACGATGAATTCATCATGCTGACCACACATAACCGAAAAGCGGATGATTTAAACATGACCAAGCTAAAGGAGATTTCTGGAGAGACTTTTAAGTACAAAGCATGGGTGGATGGAGACTTTAAAGAAAGTTCTTATCCTTTACCTTACGATTTGGAGTTTAAAGTGGGGGCTCAAATCATGTTTGTAAAAAACGATCCAAGTGGAGATCAGCAATTTTATAATGGAAAAATTGGGAAGATAGTTTCTTTGTCAGACAATGAGATAGAAGTGGGTTTTAAGGATACTCAGGAGACAGTCATTGTAGAGAAATACCAGTGGGAAAATATCAAGTACCAATTGGATCCTGCTACCAATGATATCATGGAAAGCGTGAAGGGAACCTTTACAACTTATCCGATAAAACTGGCTTGGGCAATTACAGTGCATAAAAGTCAAGGGTTAAGTTTTGATAAGGCCGTATTGGATTTAGAAGGAGCATTTGCTAGCGGTCAAGTTTATGTAGCGCTTTCAAGGTTACGGTCCTTGGATGGCCTGGTTTTGACTTCGAAAATAAACCTTGATTCGCTTAGGAAAAACCATCAAGTCAGTAGTTATGCCACTCGAAACAAACAAGGTTTAGATGCGCTTGAAAAAAATGCGAACCTTGCCGCTAGGCTGTATTTAAAAGATTACTTGATGGAGGTGTTTGATTTCAGGAGGTTGCTAGAAGAATTAAAAGACCACGTGATTTCTTACAATGAAAAAAAGAAAAAAACTGTCAAGTCCGATCATGCTCAATGGGCAATGGATAGGTATAAAGAGGTGGAAAAACTTCAGCCTGCTGCAGGATCTTTCCAAAGTCAAATACAACGAGTATTGTCCGAGGAAAAGGACGATTATTTAGCTTTTATAACAACAAGAGTCGTGGCTGCAAAGGATTATTTTGGGCCAGTTTTTAAAGGGTATTCTAAAGCAGTGTTTGATCACATCGATGAGTTGAAAAAAGCGAAAGGGACTAAAGCTTACGTAAAAGAATTGTTAGGGGTGGAGACCTTGTTTTTTGACAAACAAATGCAATTTCAAAAAGCCATCGCCTTATGTGATTCTTTGATTGCAAACACGATGTTAACCAAGGAAAAGGTAGCTGTTCTACAGGAAGATGAAAGGGCTGTTAAAATTGCCACAGCGAGTAAAAAATCAGGGAGCAGCAGGAGTGTTAGAGCTTCCGTAGTTGGGCCAAAAGTAAATACTAAATTGGTATCCTTTGAAATGTACAAGGAGGGGAAAAGCATCAAAGAGATTGCTAAGGAACGCGACTACAATGTGCAAACCATCGAAGGTCATTTAGCTTATTACGTGGGGCAAGGAGATTTGGACGCGTTGGAATTTGTGAGCTTGGAAAAACTTCAAGTAGTAAAACAAAAGTTCAAGGAACTTAAAACCGATAAGCTAGGTGAGTTAAAGGAGGCTTTGGGAAGCGATTATTCATACGCAGAAATAAAATTTGGATTGGCTAGTATGGATTAAGTGTAATTAAACGTATTTTTGCAATTCATTATCACTGCCCTAGTGGTGAAATTGGTAGACACGCAGGCTTGAGGGGCTTGTGCTTTACGGCGTGCTGGTTCAAGTCCGGTCTAGGGCACATCAATAAAAACGGAGCTAGTCTCCGTTTTTTTGTGCCCTAGACTGGGCTTGAACTAGGGTCTGGTTTAAAATTTTAAACGAACTTCAGGGGATTACCAATGTTAAACGTGCTTTGTGTTATGGATGCAATTGAATTCGTTTAACTTAGACCAAAAAATAAAATATTATGAAACAGTTAACATTACTTCTTACCATAACCATGCTTTTCGGGTGCGCCGAATTGCAAAAAGTTGCTGGAACTGTAATTACTGCACCAACAGGATTGACAGATCTCCAAATAGGTAATGGACTGAAAGAAGCGCTTCAAAATGGAATAAGTAAACAGGTTTCTAAATTGACAAGCTTGGATGGCTTTTATGGAAATGCTGCGGTGAAAATTTTGTTACCTAAAGAGTTGACAAAAATGAGCAATAAGTTAAATTCAGTTGGTTTAGGAGGGTTAACAGACAAAGGGGTGAAATTATTGAACCGAGCAGCTGAAGACGCTGTAAAGGAAGCAACTCCAATTTTTGTGAATGCGATCACTACGATGAGTTTTGCTGATGCAAAATCTATTATAATGGGACATGACAGTTCAGCGACAACCTACTTGAACAAGAAAACATACAACTCCCTGTATCAGAAGTTTTATCCGCAAGTGGAAAAGTCATTGACCAAAGTAGGCGCTGATGATGCTTGGGCCACTGTCACCAAGAAGTACAATGCTATTCCTTTTGTAAGTAAAGTGAACCCCGATTTAAAAGATTATGTAACAAAAAAAGCATTGATCGGTGTTTTTAAGATGATTACTGTGGAGGAAAAACAAATTCGAGGCAATTTGAATTCTAGGACTTCTGACTTGTTGAAGCAAGTGTTCGCTTTGCAGGATAAATAGTAGTCAAGCTGTTCTGAAGTGATGCTTTATGGTTCTTCTTTTTTTGTGAGGTCTCAATTTTGTGTGAATACTTCATTTTGCAATTGTTTTGACAAGCCAAATGAACACAAATAACCTCTCCATAAAAAGACAGGAAGCCATTGCACTAACACAGCAAATTGCAATGGACAACGAAGCCCAAGATATTGGAGGAGATATCTAAAGAAATGTTAAAGGGTACAATAAAAAATAGCTCTAGTATGTTAATA
>JBLIAZ010000039.1:0-15120 GCA_047631875.1 Saprospiraceae bacterium | reverse complement strand
ACCTCCAGAGGGCCCGTCCAAACCGTACATGCTTCCGCTGTTGTATAATTGAACATTAAGCATGTCAATGCTGTCGTTTAAAGCTTCAATCATAGGTAGGTACGCACCCCCATAAGTTCCTGACCCTGTAGACAAAGCTCCTTGCACATAAACAGTTTCAGGCGCCATGGTAAGAATGAGCTTTTTTCCATGTGTTAAGTAATGGTTTTCCATGATGGATTTAATCGCATCAATTAAGTATTGTTGTCTTATGTCACCAATTGTTTGAACGTTGATGTCTGAAAAATTCAATGAGGACCCTTCTAAATCAATGTCAAATCCGTCAAACCCCCAGTAATCAATTATGCTGTTTACTGATGTTACAAAGGCGTCTCTTTCTAGTTCAGTGTCCAGCATCACCTGGTCATTTTGTCCACCAATGCTGATGATTATTTTTTTACCATCTGCTTGTAAATCTGCCAATTCACTTTTAAAGACTGACTCGGAATAACTACCCGGAGGAGTGTAGCTTAACTCATAATCATTCCCTCCCTCCAAAGAAGCGAATGCAATGTGAATTACATTGTATCGATAATCAATGTCTTTGAGGTCGATGAATTTCTCTCCATTCCAACTTTCCCAGTATCCTACTATAGCAGGAGTTGGTAGTTGGGAAAAAGAGATAAAACTTAAACAAATCGTAATTAGACTGAGTGTATGTTTTTTCATCATAATGACACTAAGTTACTATATACACTTGATTTGTAGTTTACAATTTATGTCATACTGTTGACGATAACTGAATCAGTTACTTTTAATTGAAAACCTTGTACGTCATGGTGCAAAAGGGTATGAGGATTTAATATGCCCTTTTGTCCAAACATCAATGAAGGAGCTGTCATGTCATGATTCAAGAGCAATGTCCCGTAAGCGCCTTCTTGATGAAGTAATGCCGTGCCAGCAATGTTGGCCACAGTCAAGGCTGCTCTGGTCAGCATGCTAGTTTCTCCTACTTGCGCACCAATTATTACTGGAATGTTGTTTTTAGTACACTCTCGTACAATTGCCAATGAATTTAAAATGCCTCCTATTTTTGATACACGCAAATTAATGATGAATGGCTTTTTTAGTTTTAATATGGATTTTAATTGGTCTATGCTGTTAAAGCTTTCGTCTAGGATGATAGGAGGTGATATTTTTGAAGACAGTTCAATGAGCTCTTTGATGTTTTTGCTCGCTAAAGGCTCCTCAATCCCAGTTATTTGAAATGGAAGGTCCTTGATGTAATTAATGACATCAGCGGAATCAGTCCAGATGTTATTCGCATCCAAACGGACAGTGCAATTTTTAGCTACCGCCCTTAAGTGTGTCAGTTTTTCATAGTCAATGTTTTTATTGCCATTGATTTTAATTTTAAAGTCGGTGAAACCAATCTGCAAATGTTTCTCAACGACTTCCTTAAAGTACGACATTGATCCGTCACCAACCACTGCGGTATATTGAAAATGATTGGACAATTCAGGAAGTCCTAAAAGTTGTTCTGCGGAACATTTTAATTGTTTTGCAAACAAGTCAATCAGTGCCATTTCAATGGCACACCAAATTGAATGGTTTTTAGAGATTACTTCATGATGATCAACTTTGAACGATTTTAAGGTGTCTAGGTCATGGATGTTAGCTATGACCTCGTTCTTCATTTTCTTAAAAAAAGCGATTGCACTTGAAACAGATTCATTGGTTACATATTCACGAGGGCAACCTTCTCCATATCCTTTAGATAGTTCGCTTTTAGCGACAATGATGATGCTTTGAGTCACATTCCTTTTAGCAGCATTGTGCTCAAACCGTATTTTAAAAGGGATTCGTAAATCAACAATCTCAAGCTCTTTAATCATGTTGTAAAAATTGTTCGAGGTTAGTAGTCAAGTCTTTTTTGTACTGTAACAGCATGATTTTAAATTGACTTTCATTTTGTCCTTTCGTAATGGCTATCTCCTTTAGGGCGCTGTATGTTCCTCGTTTCAGTAATTTTATTTCAACATGTTTTAAACGGTTACTTCCTCTTTTTTCCTTGTACTCCATGTTTTGCTCGCACAGTAAAGTATCCAACCTAGCAGCTGTTGCTTCGGTTTTTGAAGCGTCCATGATTCCGTCAAGTTCAATGAAACATTCGTAGATATAAGCTGACTCGTTTGCAATAAATTGGACAAATACAAAATTTAAATCTAGCTTGTTAAGGCTGTGAATGATTTGACTCTCGTACAGCTTTTCACCTGTTATGCTGCAAACTCCTCTGCCTTTTTGAACAAATTTTATTAGAGGACATTGGTTTTCAAAACCAACCACCAATACAATGTCATTCATGTCATATCGATACAAACCGGCCGAAGTAGTCACAAATAAATAATATTCTTTGTTGACTTCTAACTCATGTAGCTGGAGGAAGTTCTTCTGATTTGCCTCAAAATCATTGCGTTCAATGAATTCGTAAAAATTGTTCTCGAAAGTCATTAATCCACTTTGATTTTTCAAGTCAAAAGTGATGCTTCCTCTCATTTCACTGGATAAATAACCAGGGTCATAAACCACAGCTTTTTTTGGCAACAACTTCACCAAGGAACTTAAAGCAATACCGCAACTACCTCCAGTCCACACTGTAACCATTTTGATGTAGGGCCATAATTTTGTAAACGTCAATGATTCCTCTGATGCAAATAATTGTTCAATTTCAATTAACCTCTTTTTAGATGGGTTTAAGCGGTCTACCACTTTTTGAAGTTTGTGGTCAATCACTTGGTTGTTAACTGTTTTGGTTTTTAAATCATGCAACAGGTCCTTCTTACGTTCATTTAAAATTTCAATTAACTTCAAAAAAGTAGTAGGGTTGGCACTGCCGATGTAAGTGATGTTTTTATCCTGAAGACTCAATAATAAAATGCAATAGTATTTCAGTTCATAATCACTTATTTCAAAAACGGTGTGAGGAATCAAGTATTTGCTTTTAACGGCGTAGGGCATTGTTTTATAAAAATGTCCTGAGGCCGAACCTACAGGTATACCATGTTCACTTTTAGTTTCAATTGCAGGACTGACTATCCCAACGATTTTACCTGAATAAGCCAAGGGTTGAGCACGATATTGAATATAAGAGGAAACCTGTTGGTTGGTTTTAAAATTGGCCAATGCGTCCTCCGTTAATGGTAATAATTTTGGTGCTGCTGTTGTCCCGCTTGTTTTATTAAACATGACTATGGGCTTGCTTATTATTCCTTTGATGTCTTGATTTTCCTCTTGTCGGTATATGTACGGACGCAATGATTCGTAGTCCTGCACAGGAATGTACTGTTTAAAATCTTCGTATGTTTTTATTTTTTCAAAAGAATGATCCTTGCCAAATTCGGTGTTTTTGTTTTCTGAAATAATATCAAGCATCACTTGTATTTGTGTCTCTTTGCAATGATGTGTTTTTTTATAAAAGGTTTTATACACCGACTTCTTGATGGAATTCATTTTTACTTTAAGTAAAAGGTTCAGAAGAATGTCTTTGTAGGATAACAAAGGCAGGTCTTGCTTGTCAAAGTGGTCAATAAAAGGCGCTTTAAACTGAGGGCCAAAACTTTGTGGATACTGCTTATTTATGAGTCCCAACTTATCTACTGTTTTGTTAGGGTGATAAAAGGATTTAAAAAGGATGTCCCATAAAATGATGTTGTTTCCGTAATTGTTATTGGACTCTTTTGGATTTTTAGAATGATGCCACCTGTGATGTTCTGTGCTGCTTACTATGTAGTTTAACCATCCATATTTTAAATCAATGTTGCAATGCTGAAAGAAACCATTTACACCATAAAGAACCAAATGCAATCCGATAACCTCTGGCGAAACGGCCAACAGCATGAACGGGAATACGTCAAAACAAAACTGAAGCGATTTTTCAACAGGATGGAACCTGGAGGTGTTCATCCAGTATAGCTTATCAACCGAATGATGTACGGCATGAAACCTCCATAAAAAGGGTATAGTATGGCTTAAACGATGCAGCCAGTACCGTAAAAAGTCAGACACAAATATTAGCAATATTCCTTGCGTTCCAATTGACCAGTGATGTGGCCATAACTGGGAAAATGTAAGTTCATGTGCTGCAAGGAAGTGTGCCATAAATAGGACTCCAATCCAAACTAAAACTTTAGGAAGTAAGGTTTGAATGACTATTAAATAAAAGGAGTCAATTTTTAAATCAGCTAAGCTAGGTTTCCATTCTTTCCTGAAGGCTAATTGTTTTTCAAATATTAGAATCACCGCAATTGAAAACAAGAATGGGGCAGTGGTTGCCAGCAATAATTTACTGTCGGCGTCAATTAACAGGAAAAAAATCAGGGTGGAGATTCCCATGGTAAAAGGATAAATCGCCCGTTGTAGTATTGCTCTGGTCATGATTTAATGCTTAGCCTTTTTTGTGCATACAGCAACGTTTTCTCCAATTGCTAAAGGTAGGTGAGCGTTTCCAGAAGATAAAAACTCCTTCCTCATGGCGTGGTGGTCAAAGGTTTTTTGGACGTCCCACCCATGTTTTGATGTGAACGCATTCAGTTTAATCGACGGAATTCCCCATGAGAAGGGTTCGCCTTTTATTTTTAAAAGTAGTTTTACAAATGTTTTCGCATTTTTAAATTGAAAATTTCCAGGCTTGTCTTCTTCCATGAATGTAAAAATGAAGGTGCTGTCCTCTTTGAAATTATCGTGAAGTTTTTGCAGCAAATCACTTATTTTATTTTCAGGGATATACATGAGTACGCCTTCACAAATGAAAACAGTTTTTAAGTTTTTATTTAAGTCTTTTTCATTCAAAATGTGGTCGATTTCCATGAGGTCACCGGACAAGTAAGTTGTGTTTTCATGTTGCCATTTGAGCTCTTGAAATATTCCTATTTTATTTTTTGCAGTCGCAGGGTGATCTAGTTCAATAAATTGAACATCAGGAAACTGAGGGGCCAGTCTGGTGCATAAAGTATCATACCCAGCACCTAAAGCAACCACTTGTTTTGCTCCGTTCTTAATGGCTTCAATGGCTTCTTTTTCAATGCATTTTTTACGCGTTAAAAAGTGCAAGTAAAACCCGTCAATGGTGAAAAATTGCGCGATGGCACATTGCATGTTTTTTAACCTTTTAGCAAAGGAACTTTTAATACCGTATACGTGGTCAATGAGTTTCGCATTGTATGCTGCCATGTCTTTTGGAACATCGCTTTTAAGGTGCTTTTGGTGTGTGTTGTAATACATACCATGAGCAACAAAAAGTGCGGTTGTGCTGGGCTTGTCTATTTTCATAATCCTTCAGCTTTTTCTAAGATGTCAAACAATGTTTGTGTAAACCTTGAAGCGGGTCCTCCATCCACAATGTTGTGATCCACAGTCACTGTCACGCACATGATTTTTTTTATTTGATCACCTTCTTGACTGGTGTAAATTGATCCTGCTGCAATTCCACAAGAGTAGGGAACCACTGGGATAGGCCAAAACTTCCTGTTTTTGACGAACATTCCTAGTGAGGTAAGTGCAATTGTACCTAAGGCTTTTTTGCTTTTAAACGGGTCGCTTAGTACTTTTTTCAAAAGAGCAAGACGTATAAAACGAGGTAATATTTTATATAATTTACTCTTTTTTCGTCGCTTACTTAAGGTGCTAAAGTCTTTGCTTTTAGCATCCTGTAATTCTTTGTTTACTTCTTGATACGACTTGTTTTGAATTTTTCTAAAAATATAAGGGACAGGCATTTTTTGATTTTTATCACTGTCCTTTTCGATCATCATTGAAATGTCTACATCTTCAAATGTAATGACCTCTTTTCCTTTTTTCATGGCGTGTACTTCGGGGTGGGCCTTTACTGCTTGCCCAATGCACCACAGTAAATAAGCCATGATGGAGTTTGATTTCTCTTCTTGCTGAGCGAATAGGGAAGAGGCCTTTGTGATGTCTACTTCAAAAACTCCTACAATCGGGTTTCTTTCTTTGCTTAAGCTCAAAAAATCGATGATGTCGTCCCTGTAACTAGGCCATTCTTTTACTTGGTATTTCATATGTTAATTGATTCTTTTTTCAAATTGAACATTAATTTTATTTTTTGGTTTTAAGGTGATCAACATTTCCATTTCAACAGGTTCTTGAGTACTAATTTTCACATTGAATTTTTTCAATATGTGAATGATCGCAAGTTGTATTTCAATCATGGCAAAGTGTTCGCCTATACATAAGTGCTGTCCTCCTCCAAAAGGGAAGTAGGCATATTTAGTTCTTTTTTTTGTTGCTTCAGGTAAAAAGTGTTCTGGGTAAAACTCATCTGGCTTTTCCCAATGTTCTTTGGATCTATGAGTTAATATAGCAGGCATCGTACATGAAGTATTCGCAGGGACATGAAAACCATTTATGTCGTCATCGTTTATTGCTTTTCGTCCAAAAGTCCATACAGGAGGGTACAACCGCAGGACTTCTTGTACAACCATTTTTGTATAAGTAAAGTTTCTTAAGTCATTCAGGTCAACTTCATCGCCTTTCATGTATTGGTTTATTTCCTCTCTAATTTTTTGTTCTACTTCAGGGTGTGTTCCAATGAGATAGGTTGCCCATGTTAGGACTACAGCAGTGGTGTCGTGCCCTGCGATGAATATCGTCATTACTTCATCCAACAGTTCCTCGTTGGTTAATGAACTACTGGTTTCTTCGTCCGTGGAGGCCATAAGCATGGCAAGTAAGTCGTCTTGTTGGCTACCCGATTCTCGCCGGTCTTCAATGATTTTGAGGACGATTTCCTTTAAGGTTTTAATTCCTTTTTGCCCTACTGTTTTGGTTTTGCTCGGAAGGCGGTGAAGAAATTTAAAAGCCTTGAAGCGCTTTTTGGACAAGTAATGCAAAGAGTCAAGTAAGCTTTGTTTTATGACAGGTAGTTTTTCAACTACGTCGGTTTTGATGATTGAATTACACAATACAGTCAGTGCAATTTCATTCATTTCATGGTACAGGTCTTTGTTCACGGTCGTGGAACTATCCCACTCGTTCATACACTGTTTAATTGATCTTTCCATCTCTTGAACAATGCCCTTGAGCTGTTCTTTGTAAAAAGCGGGTTGTGCTATCCTTCTTCTTTTTTTCCATTCCTCACCAACAGTAGTTAGTAGTCCCTTGCCCAACATTTCCTCTAAAAACTCGTAAGATTTTTTCCTGGAATAGTTTTTTGAATTGCTAACCAACACATGCTTAATGTGCTCAGGGTCACTTAGTACGTAAAATATTCTGTTGAATAATTTAAAGGAAAAAATTCCACCTAAATTATCCCTGTGCTTTTTAATGAATTCGTAGGGACTTGCTTTGAATTTAAGCAAGTGATTTAAAATGGGTGATTTATCCCCAGCAATTGGCGGTAGTTTTTTGTTCGTCATGCGGGATAAATTGTTGTTTTAGAATTCAAATTACCGACCTAATATACATAATATATAGTGAAAAGGTACATTGTGAGGATTCGTTGAGAAGGTCCATAATTTATTATTTTGATTCATGAAATCAAAAGGGGGTAGTGAAAATACTGGTTGTTATTATGGCTATGTGTCACTTGCTGTTCGTTCTTTTGGAGTATATATATTATGGCAAACAAGTGTTTATAATATCATAGGTGGGAATTAAAGGGGCTTGGTTTTTTTAGAGTAAGGTAATGAATTTGATATCGCAAAGCTTTAGTCTTCATGGACAGGAGCTTTGTCAGTATCATTGCTTTCCTCTTGCTCTTTTATTTTAACTTTTGCAAGGAGTCTTTCTTTTCCCTCATATCGTCTTGCATAGCTATCGTTGCAGCAACAGTTCCTAAGATTGGTGCGACGACAAATCCAAGGATTGGTATAATAAAAATGAGTTCGAATATCATTCCATTGGCTACGGCAATTCCTCGTTTGTTTTTTATGGATTGGCTGCTTTGTTCCAAGTTTAATTTTTGTCGTTCGTTCGTGTAATCCATGAGCGAATAGCCATAAAAATACCATCCTATTAGCAAGGCAAGGGCTCCGGTAAAAGGAGTCAGCACAGGAATTAAGCCCAAAAGAAACAACACAAAAAGTAAACTCAGTTCTAAGATGAAATTTCTAACAGCGACGAAAATTCCTCGGAAAATGTCCTTGATGAATTGTTTGAAATTGAAGGGGTAAGTTTTACCTGTGAGTTGTTGCTCCGTTTTTTCCGACAAGTAAGCTAGTACAGGAGAAAGAACAATGAATAGAATGTACTTCTGAATTTTTAAATAAACATACCAAGCTAGCACAAAAAGTGAAATTTGGATGAACCATCCTGTAAGCCATTGTGCCCATTCCCACCACTGTTCATAATTGATGAAGGAGACTAAAATAGATTCGACGTGATTGTAGACTTCTTCACGAAGGTAATACATGGTAAAAGAAAGTGCTATGCTTAAGGACAGAGGCAGGAAGAAATATCCCCACATTTTCTTTTCCTTGATTAATTTCCACGCCGAGCTATATGAAGAAATTCCAACTTTAAAATCGGTAAAGAATTTTTTCATTTTTCATTTAAATTGTTCCTTTTCTACAGACAAAATGATGTTTTTTACTCTTTTCAAACCAAAGTTGAGTATCTTATTTAAGATAAAAAGAAACATGGCCTACAGTGAAAAAAAGGTACTAATTCCCTTGAGCTTCTTCTAATGAAATTCTTACGCCATCTCGGTAAACAGCTACATACGCATCCTCAGCACCTTGTGTTCTCGCTTCGGACTTTCTTTTGTTGGCCTGTTCAAAGGTTTTAAATATACCTGTTGAATAGCGAATTAATCCTCGTCCGTTGGTATGGGTTACAAGAGGAGCTATGCCAAACAAATCACTGCTTGTTTTATTGGTGCTGTATACTCCAATTTGAACGGTGTAATAAATTCCAGCAGCATTGGTTGATCTTGTAATTCCTCCGGAAGTAACATTGTTGTTATTTGATTTGGTAGCTGGTGTTGAACTTACGTTTTCGCCAGTTTTTCCTGAATTGGGAATATTCAAAGACTTAAATTTGTTGATTGGGTTTGGAAGTGATGACTTCGAAATGTAAGCGTCGGTTTCTGTTATTCCTGCTTTTTTCAAAGCTGCAAGTTCTTCTGATTTTTGTTTTACGTATACTCCTTTTTGACTTTCTGAACTCGAACTGATGAGATTTTCCGCTTTTGTCAAAGAAATTCTACGGCCATTAAAAAATGCTACGACAAAGGCATCCGAATACCCAATGTCAACGATTTTTCCTTTTGCCATGTTGGCACCGGTTAAGCTTTTAAATATACCAGCTGTGTACCTGATAACACCATTTCCAGCGTCTTCACCTGAAAGGGGAGTGATGCCATTAAATATTGCTGCATTAATTTTGTTTCTGAATGCACCTACTTGTACTTTGTATATTACCCCAGTACCTAATTGGATATCAATTGGAACCTTTGTGCTGATGTCGTATTTTATGTTTGAGGTAATTAAAATGCCTTTCTTAACCCTCATGGTACTGTTTGAACCGTAAGCACTTATGTCCACTCCTTCAAAAGAATTTTTCGTGCTTTTTTTGCTCCCGTTCCTTCCGTAATTATTTACCGGTGGGTTAGTCGGGATTGCAGGATTAGTATTTTCTGTTCCGAAATTAATTGGAGATTCACTGTCAGGGTTGCTAGGGGGAGTGAGGTTGTCAGTGCTAACAATGGTTTCTGGAATGTCCGTAGGTTCCCCTTTGATTAGCCTTTCGGTTTTTATTAATTTATTAATCACGGAAGTTTGCTTCACTAATATTTCTTTTGAAATGTTACTTCTTTGCTGTGCTTCGCTGTTGTTTCTTAGACGTTGCTTTAACATGGTAACTTCATCCCATTCAGTTTTTGATTCATCAAACAATTGTGCTACTCCTCCTATTTGAATTCCAGGGTTTAATAAAAAAGCCAATTCAACTGCAGCTTCTTTTTCTTTTTGACGAACGTCGTTTGACTTTGTTAAAGATACCATTGCCTCAAATTCCATTTTAAACAAATGGGCTTCAATAATTTTTATTTCTTCCCTTAAGGACTGTTTTTTACTCTTTTCTGTTTCAATAGCAAGCTGTTTCTTTTTCTTCTCGATCTCCTGGCGCATCATTAGTGCTTCGCGGAAGTTATTGGCGGCAAGTTGTTCGTTAATGGCTATCTGCTCGTCTTCGAAGTCTCCATTTGTGATGTTTTTAATCCCGAAAATGTTTTTTGAAAATTGATGGATTTGTTCGTCGTTAGCGTCGTTTAGATTCGTAGCAAAAAAATCTGTCAAATCTGCCTCAGAAGGAGTGTATCCTTCATCGTTAAATTCAAATGTGGGGCCTGAAGCAATTTGGTCTGAACCCATAATTGCATTTTGAACTACGAATTGATCAAGCGTTCCAGCCAACTTACTTTTGTTAACTGTTGATTTTGCATTTCGTGTAATGGTTTCTCTTTCAGATAAATTTACTCGTTTCATGGTCGGCTGAGCACTATGCAGATCTACAGAACTGTATGTTATTAATTGTTTTTCTTTTAGCCTCAACAAGGAGTCTAAGGTCGATAGCTCTTCTTGTTTAATAGCTGATATAGGACTTTTTTTCTTTTTAGCTTTTTCTAAAGAGGTGATTTTATTTGCGAAGTCAGTACGTATCTTGACCTTTTTAGTTTTGTTCATCTGCTCGGTATAAAACAGCGCCGCATCTTTAATTAAAGCAATGTCCGACTTCAATTTAAATTGTTCCGATTTAACTTTACTCCTTTGGTCTTTTAGTTCAATGATTTCTTCGTTCAGTTCAATGATTTTACTTTTATTTTTTGAATCTAATTCCTTTGTGGTGACAGCCATCTTTTTGCGATAGCTTAACAAGTCAATCTCCTGTCCAGAACGTGCCTTGTTTATTGCTTCTACATACTCCGTGGCAATGCCTTCCTCTTTTTCTTTTTGGAAAAAAGTGTTTTCTTGGTTTTCGGCGAAAAGGAGCACGTCAACAATTTTTTTTATCGCTTGGTTGTATTCTACCTGTTTGTCTTCAATCTTTTGTTTGCCTTCAGGAGTGTTTGCGTCTACCTCCATTGCTAACTTTTTTAATTCTTGTTTAAACTCAACAGCTGTTTTTGTATTGTTATGAGTTAAAACGTAGGAAGCATTAATTTGATCGTTGAGTTCTTTCTTTTCTAGTTTTAATTCATCCAAATACGCAAGAGCATTTTTTAACAATAGCTCGGGGTCTTTTGGGGTGATGCCTTCAATCCCATTGACAGTGTCAGCATTCTCCACTCCAAAATCAACGTCAATTTTTTGATTGATGCTCATGTTCGCTAAAGATTGAAAATTAAAGACTTTCTCCTCAGTAGTTAACTCATAACTTAGGTCAACAGCAGACTCGATATTAGGGACTCCTTCTATCTTAAAAATCACGTTTTGGAACACAATGCTTTGTGAACTTTTCAACGGGATCATTGCTTTGAATGATTTTGAAATTGAATCATCGTAAGTAAATTCAAACTTGTAGGTTTCTAATTCAGCTAAAGGAAAAAGAAAGGTTCCTGACTCAGGGTCAGAAAAGTATTTCCCTATCAACTGTCCTTGAGTATTAATGACTTTAATGTCAACCTTGTTGTTGATTCCGCCTTCAACAACCACTTTTCCTTTGAACAATACATAATTATCAACGTTCTCTGAGGGGATAATTTTATACACCGTCATTTCCGTACTGGTGTTTTCCCTGTTAGAGGAAAAGTACGCCACATTGTTATTTCCGTCAACCACGTAAAGGATGTCATCATATGCAGAGTTGATTGCAAAACCAAGGTTTACGGGTTTTCCCCATAAGCCCGTGATTGTATCAAGTTGACTTTTGAAAATATCATAACCTCCTAGTCCTCCGTGTCCTTTTGATGAAAAATATAATTCTTGACCATTAGGATGTAAGTATGGGTAATCCTCGTCAAAATTGGAATTAATAAAAGGTCCAACGTCTTGGAAATCACTCCAAATCCCGTCCTCGCTTTTTTTGACCATGAAAATGTCTCGTTCCAAGATTGCAAATCGATTTCCGTACTTGTATCCCGAAAAAAACAAGGTGTTTTGGTCTTTGCCGTGCACAATTAATTGAGGGTCACCTTTTTTTACAGTGAAGTCTTCCTTTGTGTTAAAGTCGGCAGGTTTAACAAGGATTTTCCGATTCATTGCGCCTAGTTTATACGCTTTTTCAAACCTGTTTCGGTTCATGACTTTAGAGCTAACGACCTTCACAGGGCTGAACTCTTCGATGAGTTTTATGCTTGTCTTACATTGTTTAATGTGGGCGTCTACTTCTAATTTGTCGGCCTTGGCAGTGGTGATGGATGCTCTGAAACTATTGTAGTTTTTTAATGCCTCATTGAATCGATAAGTGTACTGAAGTGCTTTACCTAAATAATAATGCGGCTCGCCTACATCGCTCGAATTTTTCACTGCAAAACGTAAGTATTTAATTGCACTTTCCTTGTCGTCAGAAGTTTGTAAAATACAAGCGCCATATTTAAAGTTGTATTCTATATTCTCAGGGTTCGTACTGGCTAACTGGGCGTAAAATTTTTCAGCAATAAGGAAGTCTCCTTTTTGGAAATGGTCGCTTGCTTGTTTCGCCATTTCCTCCTCTTTCTTACCGTCAGCAAGACCCACGGCGGAGTAACTCAGAAAAAGTAAAATCAGCACGGTATGTTTAAATTTACACATCTAAGTATTTTGTACTCTACTTTATTTTTCGTCAAAAAGTTTTAACAGCATAAAAATAACAGATTTTGCTCCTAAATACAAGAGAAAGTTCATGTTTATATAATTCCTGACCGTTAAATAAATTTAGTTCGCTAATTTAGCTGAAGTGTCAAGTAGATTCGATAAGATATCTGGAAATTCATTTGCGAACTACATCACAAAATGGGTTACGCTGTCCTTGATTGTGGGAGGGCTGTCAGGAAGTGCGTCAGCAGTTTTCTTGCATGCATTACATTGGGCTGAAGACACTCGGGAGGCAAATTCTTGGCTGATTGCTTTGTTGCCAATTTCAGGCTTGTTGATTGGTTGGATGTACATGCAGTGGGGAAAGGAAGTCGTGAAAGGGAACAATCAAATCATTGAGGAATACTACGAGCCAAAAAAGGTCATTCCAATTGTGATGGCACCTCTAGTGTTTATAGGAACAATACTTACTCATTTATTTGGTGGGTCAGCAGGTCGTGAAGGAACTGCTGTTCAAATGGGTGGAGCGATAGCAGATCAGTTTGCTGAGGTTTTTAATCTTGATAAAACCGATAGGAAAATATTGTTGATCATCGGTGTGAGTGCGGGATTCGCCTCCGTATTTGGTACTCCCATAGCTGGGGCAATTTTTGCGTTGGAAGTTTTGGTGCTGTCAAAGGCCAGATGGGATGCCGTAGTTCCTAGTTTTTTAACTGCGTTTACTGCTGGTTTTGTTTGTGAATTGTGGCAGGTGAGTCATGTTCATTACACAATTAATATTGTGCCTGACATGTCCATTCCAAATTTATTTTGGGCAATTCTAGTTGGACTAATTTGCGGATTAGCCGCCATGATGTTTGCTTATGCTACTGGTTTTTGGGGTGAATTATTTAAGAAAATTACTTTTACACCTTTACGACCATTTGTTGGCGGAGTAGTGATTGCTGTTGCGGTATATTTTATATCTACCACAAAATACATTGGACTTGGACTTCCTACGATTATGGAGGCTTTTACTGAGGACCTAAATTCTTACGATTTTTTTGTTAAAATTTTGTTCACTTCTTTCACGTTAGGGGCGGGATTTAAGGGAGGTGAAGTAACGCCTTTGTTTTTTATTGGGGCAACCTTAGGAAATGCTTTGGTTTGGTTTGTGCCTTTGCCTGTTGCTTTATTAGCAGGTATGGGTTTTGTGGCAGTATTTTCAGGTGCTACAAACACTCCGATTGCTTGCACTGTGATGGGGATGGAGTTGTTTGGTGTTCAAGGAGGTCTGTACATCGCTTTGGCTTGTTTTTCGGCCTATTTAAGTTCCGGTTACACAGGGATATATTCCTCGCAATTTGTGGCTACTCAAAAATATTGGTTGTATCCAAAAAAGGTGTTTGATAAAAAGCAGCTTTGAAATGTTGCTTCAATGGCGTTTATCCTTTTGCAGTTTCAACTCCTAATCGTATCTTGTTCTTGATATCAAATAAAGAAAATAATGAAGGATACTAAGCGACACATTGAACAACATAAAACAAGGTTTTTGGAAGAGCTTATTGAATTGTTGAAGATTCCTTCAATTAGTGCGGATGTCAAATACGAAAGTGATGTGATCAGCGCCGCTCAATGGGTAGCAGATTCAATCAAAAAGGCAGGGTTAGACGAGGTTAAAGTGATTCAAACAGATGGTTTTCCGGTGGTGTTCGGTCAAAAAATAATATCGAAAGACTTACCCACAATACTTGTTTACGGTCATTATGATGTGCAGCCTGCTGATCCAATTGAATTATGGGATTCTCCTCCTTTTGAACCTGTGATTAAAAACGAAAAAATTTACGCAAGAGGCGCCGCGGATGATAAAGGGCAGGTTTTTATGCATGTAAAAGCTTTGGAAGCCATGATTGCTGTGGGTGAATTACCTTGCAATGTAAAGTTGTTAATTGAAGGTGAGGAGGAGGTTGGTTCAGAAAATTTGGAATCGTTCGTGAAAGAAAATAAAGCGCTGTTAAAAAATGACGTGATTTTAATTTCGGACACGCACATGATTGCCAATGACACGCCTAGTATTACTGCAGGTTTAAAGGGCTTGTCTTATTTGGAAGTGGAAGTAACGGGCCCAAACAGGGACTTGCACAGTGGGACTTATGGAGGTGCAGTGTCGAATCCCATTAATGTCCTTTGTGAAATGATAGCGTCTTTAAAGGATCAAAATAACCACATTTCAATTCCTGATTTTTACGAGGACGTATTGACTGTTTCAACAGAAGAAAGAGCTGAGATTAATCGAGCCCCTTTTGATTTGGAAGAATTCAAACAATCTTTAAATATAGACCAAGAAGACGGAGAAAAGGGATATACAACTACAGAGAGAACAGGCATCAGACCAACTTTAGATGTCAATGGT
>JBLIAZ010000038.1:0-15136 GCA_047631875.1 Saprospiraceae bacterium | reverse complement strand
AATAACTCTCCTCATCAGCGCAATGCAACTGATCCCGATAAACCGAAAAGATTTTCGACTTCGACAAATACCCGTAATACTTTCCATTCTTAAGTACCGGTAAATTCCATGCCCCACATTTGTCAAACTTAGCCATGACCACATCCATTTTTTCGTTGTGGTTCACATATGCTGGCGAATCATGGGTGATATGCGATAATTTAAGGTCGTACTTTTCAGGGTCGAAAATCAAGTGACGAACATCGTCCAACATGATAATACCTTTCAACTCACCTTGGTCGTTCACCACAGGGAAAATATTTCTTGTGGATTCGGAAATTGTCGCTACTAAATCCCTTAATGTCCCGTTTTCGTTGACTGTTTTCAAGTCTTTTTCAATTACTTTCAGTACTCCGATTTCGCTTAATAAACTGTGATCCTTGTCATAGGCTGCGAGTTCGCCTTTTTCCGCAAGTTTTTTCGTGTAAAAAGAATAGGCACTGTTTTTTTGTGAGGTCCCATACGAAATAGCTACTACCACCATCAATGGGATAAACAACTCGTAACCTTGTGTAATTTCGGCAATCAAGAAAATGGCTGTCAATGGCGCATGCATTAATCCAGCTATAATTCCCGCCATTCCAACCAAGGTGAAATTGGTTTCGGAAAGTTTGAAACCTAAAAACTGTAATTGATTGATGGTTCGTGAAACCACGAAACCTGCCAGCCCACCAATAAAAAGAGATGGAGCAAATACACCTCCGTTACCTCCAGCCAACTTGGTAAAATTTGTAGCAAACACTTTAAGTATTACCGAAACTGCTAAAAATGCAAGGATCATCCAGTTGTTTGATAGTAAATCACTTCCACTGAAAAAACTTTCGTAAAAAGTGTTTTGTAGCAAGGTGTCTTCTTGGCCGTTTAATATTTTTCGAATGGTAAAAAAACCTTCACCATACAAGGAAGGAACAAGGAACAGAGCAACTCCAAGAAGTCCTCCGTTGATTAAAAAGCGCTTAAAAGGGTTCTTTTGTTTACCGAGTTTATCTACAAGGAATTCGGAGGTTTTAACAAAATAAATTGACAGGGCACCAGTTATCAAAGCAAGAATGATGTAAAATGGTATTTCCTTTAAACTGGTTTCACTTAGTGTCCCAAATTCGAACAACGCTTGGTTGCCCACAAGTATAGAGGAGGTAAGTGTTCCTGCCACGGAAGCAATTAAAAGAGGAATCATGAACGCCACCCGAGCTTCCACCAATATAATTTCCAATACAAAAATCACCCCCGCAATAGGTGAATTAAAAAGTGCGGAAATTGCTGCTGCACTACCACAACCAATTAAGAGTAGTCGTCTTTTTTTTGATAAATGAAACAACTGTCCGAAGTTACTTCCTATTGCTGAACCTGTTAGTACAGCGGGCCCTTCCAGCCCTACTGATCCGCCAAAAGCAACGGTTAAAGCACTGGTGATGATGTGCATGAAACTGTGGATGGGCTTGAATATTCCGTTCCTGTGTCCGATGTTAAAAATCACATATGAAACACTTTTAGGGAGGTGGTTGTGGGCACCATATTTTACTATCAATACGACAGAAAAAATACCAACAAGAGGCAAAACAAAATAGAGTAATCCGTCAAAGCTGTTAAAAAATCCGTTTTGGATAAGTCCTTCAATCCAATGGGTTAGTTTCCTGAGCAAACTTGCCATGATCCCAACTCCAACACCTAAAACTAAAGCAAGCATGATGACAAATCGTTTGTCGTTCACGTGTTTAATTCTCCATTTTAGGATGACTCCTAGTAGCTTGTTGCCTGTCATGGGTCTTTATTGTAAGGGAGCGCAAAAGTAGTAAATGTCTTTTGATTAGAGCAAGGCTGAAATACTTATCTTTGCTTTTTAATTTAACATTGACATGGAGATAAAAGAAGCGAAGTTTGTAATGAGTAACAGTACTTACACGGCCTGTCCGAATGTGCCTTTAGTGGAAGTGGCATTCATTGGACGTTCAAATGTGGGAAAAAGCAGTTTAATTAACATGCTTTGTAACAATAAAAAACTGGCTAAAACATCTGGTACTCCTGGGAAAACCCAGTTGATTAATCATTTTCTGATCAATGAAAATTGGCATTTAGTGGATTTACCTGGTTATGGGTATGCGAAAGTTTCAAAAAAGCTAAGAGCAGAATTTCACAAAATGATCAACGACTACCTCGAAAAAAGAGAGCAGTTGGTGAATACTTTTGTGTTGATTGACTCCCGACTTCCACCGCAGCAAATTGACCTTGATTTCCTTTGTTATTTGGGTGAGCAGGAAATCCCTTTTAGCATCATTTTTACCAAAATTGATAAGTTGAAGCCTCAAGAGCTAAAAAAGAACGTCGCCGCTTTTGAGGATAAAATGTTTCAGTTTTGGGAAGAGTTGCCACCTAGGTTTCTAACATCCGCCGAGAAAAAGACAGGTCAAAAGGAAGTGCTTAATTATATTGGAGACATTTTAGATGTGCACAACTAGTTTCTTGAGCCAAAAATAGCACTACCTACCCTTACCATGGTACTGCCTTGTTCTACAGCTATTTTGTAATCACCAGACATGCCCATGCTTATTTCGGTGAAAGCGGTTTCGCTAAAAACTATTGACTTAAGCTCATCAAAAAGCGATTTTAAATTACCGAATTCAGTAGCTATTTGACTTTGGTCAGTTGTATTAGTAGCCATACCCATGACTCCTTTTATTTGAATGTTGTTGTATTCGGCAAACTCGGAAGAACTTATCATTTGTTTAATTTCACGAGCATCGAATCCAAATTTGGTTTCTTCTTGAGCTATATGGACCTGTAGTAAAACATTAATAATACGGTCGTTTTTTTTGCCCTGCTTGTTGATTTCTTTGAGCAGCTTTGTGGAGTCAACTGCATGAATTAAACTAACAAAAGGCGCAATGTACTTTACCTTGTTGCTTTGCAAATGACCTATCATATGCCATTCAATGTCCTTAGGCAAGTCTTCATGCTTGCGCGCTAACTCTTGCACTTTGTTTTCTCCAAAAATACGCTGTCCAGCTTCGTAAGCTTCAAGCAACATCTCATTAGGTTTAGTTTTACTTACAGCTACCAAATTCACGGAACTTGGTAAAGCATGTTTGATTTGATGAAGTTGAGTACTAATAGACATGTGTTAAAGTTAACAAACTTAGTTCATTCGTTTGCCTTGAAAAGTAGGTGTTCCAGTCTGAAAAGTGAATGATCGTTGGCGTTTTTATATTTAATTGAGAATAAGAGTTACCTGATGTAGTGTTGGGTAAAGTGTTTCCTGTTGTGTTGTTTTCTGTTTCTGGAACAATGGTTAGTAGGAACCGTTACGGTGATAAGATAATCTAGGTTGTAATAAAAGTCAGACGTAAAAAATACGTGTAAAATTTAAATTAGAAAGTTTACTTTTTACAAAGCTTCTGATTCTACCTCTTTTACTTCAGGAAACATTCTAGTAAGTAAACCTTCAATGCCTTGTTTCAAGGTGACAGTAGAGGATGGACATCCTGAACAAGCGCCTCTTAAAGCAACCTTTACTGTGCCTTCTTTAAACTCCACAAAATCAATGGATCCACCATCGGATTCTACTGCTGGACGGATGTACTCGTTCAGAGCTTCGATTATTTTTTCGTCTATTTCTGTTTTGGCTACGTTGAATTTTACTTCGTAACCTTCTTCGTCTTTAATGTCTTCTTGTTTGATGGCATGAGGTTGTAAAGCGCTTTCTTTAATCACTTCGTTGCCCCCGCCAATGAAATCACGAATAAATTCTCTGGTTTCAAGCACAACCATGTCCCATTCAATTTTATCGTTCTTAGTCACTGAAACATAATTACTTGAGATGAATACGTTTTCAATGAAAGGAAAATTCAATAATTTTTCTGCCAATGGCGCAGAACTAGCGTCATCACTGGATGAAAAATCCAGAGGAGCTCCAGGGTTTAATATTTTGTTTGCTACAAACTTCATGACCTCTGGATTAGGGGTCATTTCTGCGTAAATAGTTGCTGGGATGCTTCGTGCGGCCATGGTGTTTTGTTTTATGGTTACAAAGGTAAAAAGAGTCCTTGATTAATCCCTGAATATTGATTGAAAAAGTTGATGAGGAGATATTAAATCGAAAACTTTTGATGTTACGAATCTTACCCCCATCCTTATGATGTCATCTAAAGACCATAAGGTCATAACTAATTTAGCTTGTTGACGTGCAAAAAAGGTTTCTGACATTGCTGTTTGTTTTTTTGACTTGTGGAATTACCTATGGTCAACAATTAAACAAAACGGCGAAAAAGTTAGACAAGCTATATCAGAGCCGTCCTGAAAAGTGCATTAAAAAATGCAAAAGGTACATTGAAAAAAGGAAACACAAAAAGGAGGCTTACTATTATTTGAGCATCAGTTATTTTAAGCTGTACCAAACTTCTAAAAAGGAAAGGGATGTGTTGAAAACAATGACCTACCTGCGGTATTTTAACAGAGTTAAGGAGTTGGATGGTTTAATTGTTGACACGGTACTACTTGGTGGAATCAGGGTTGAATTTGAGGCGTTGATTGATGAAAAGATCAAATTTGATAAAATGTCAATCGCCCGGAGGTATGCAAAAAAGTATAAGCAAGTTTATAAGGTTGACATTCCTCACTTTGCAAAGTTATCAAGAGAACAAAAACAAGAGGACGTCATTGTTAAAGCTCCAGTTGCGGTAAGAAAGGAGTTTGCGTTGAATTCCGAAAATTTAATGAATACAGCCAAGTCACTGTTGGGTACCAGGTATAAATTAGGTGGTGAATCAAGGACTGGTATAGATTGCTCTGGCTTTACCAAGTTTGTGTACAATAAGGAGGGCGTAGTAATTCCTCATAGTGCAGCAGCGCAATCTAGGTTGGGAAGCTTAGTAAAGTTGTCCAAATGCAGGTCTGGCGATTTAATTTTTTTCGGTTCAAAAAAAGTGAAAGGTTATAAAATTCAGCACACAGGATTGGTTTACGCCAACGAGGATGGCAAACTAAAAATAATTCATTGTCCAAACAGTGGAGTATGTGTGGAAGGAGATGGAGATGTCAGTTGGGACATGTATTGGAAAAAAAGATTGCTGTTCGTTAAAAGACTAGATAAAGAAGATTTACTCACTTTAAAAACACGCTGACTATGAAAAACAAAAAAATAACAATTTCACTTACGGCCATTCTATTCATGTTTTTCACTTTCAAAATGTTTTTTTGGAATAAGCCTGTTGAAAAGGAAAACTTACCTGAAGTTACAATAGCGCAAAATTATGTTTCTCCACCATTTTCTGGAGTGGACATTCCTCGAACATACTTCGATATAGATGCCGGGAAAGACACCGTAATATCATTTGATCAAACGAAAATCAGAATTCCCTCTTGTGCTTTTATTGATGGGCAAGGGGAAGTAGTGAAAGGGAAAGTAAGGTTATCCTACAGGGAAGCAAGTACCCGCATCGCAATCATGATCAGTGGTGTCCCTATGCAGGTAGAGGAAGGTAAGGAGGGTGTTTTGGAGTCAGTAGGAATGTTCGAAATGTTAGCGTATCAGCAAGGTGAACTGTTAAAGCCAAATCCGAATTGTGGTATTGATGTCGCTATGAAATCAAACAACAAAGACGATGATTATAATTTGTATTCCTTAGACACTGTCAATAAAAAATGGGGAGAAGTCGCTCAAAAAATCCCTGTAATATTTCCGAAGTCAAAAACCGTAGATTTTCAAAAGTTGGCAGCAGCTGTTGGGATTGTCAACCCAATAAAGCCATTAAAAGCAAATCCAAAGCTGTATCAGTTTAATTTTAAAATGGATTTTAGCAAGTATCCCGAATTGAACATTTTTAATGGTGTTAAGTGGGAGTTTGTCGGGCGAAAAAAATCCGAAAATCCCGAAAAAAATCCTTGGGTAAAAACAGCGTATTGGAACGAAATGGAAATCGTAAAAAGAAAACGAAACGGAGTATACAAATTAAAATTAACAAGCAATGGTAAGGTTTTTAAAACAACTGTTAAACCTGTTTTTTCTGGTGAAGACATGGAGTATGCTGAATTCGTTTACAATGAAAAGTACAAGAAGTACAGGGGATTCGTTCAAAAGAAAAAAGCTGAATTGGCAAGGGCGAAAAAAAGGAGAGAGGTCAACGAATTGGTGACACGAGAAATAACTGTCCAAGGGTTTGGATGGGTGAACATTGACAGGGTCATGAAAACAGAACAATTGGTGTTGGACTTAAAATTTGATGATAAGAATGGAGAATCAAAAAAGGTATCAAAAGTGTTTTTAGTGATGGAAGGAATTAATTCCGTGATAACCTACAGAGGAGATTTAAGCAAATTCAAGTATGGGAAAAATAAGGATAATAAATTGGTGGTGATAGACGAAAATGCAGATGTGTTTTTGGTTAGCAATGAGGCTTTTAAAAAGATATCACCCTCAGCAACCAGTCATGTATTTACCTTAAAGAATGCAGTCGAAATAAATTCAGAAAAAGATGTGTTGGCAATGTTGGGGGAGTAGGTTGTTGGATTGAATTATGATTGTAACAAAAAAGCACCAAAGTTTCCCTTGGTGCTTTTTTGTATATTGTTAGTTGACTTTAAAAATCATCCGTAACACACCCAGTACTAGCGTTACTTACGTGGTTAGCATATTTGGCTAACACACCTCTTTTAGGTAATACTTTAGGTACCCAGTTGGTTTTTCTTTTTGCAAGTTCTTCGTCAGAAACAGCTACGTTAATGGTATTACTTACGGCATCAATGGTAATGATGTCTCCGTTTTCAACTAAGGCAATCGTTCCACCTTCTTGAGCTTCTGGACAAACATGACCTACTACAAATCCGTGAGACCCTCCAGAGAACCTTCCGTCGGTAATCATTGCCACATCATTTCCAAGTCCTGCTCCCATCACTGCTGAGGTTGGCTTAAGCATTTCAGGCATTCCAGGACCTCCTTTTGGACCTTCGTATCGGATTACAATTACGTTTCCTTTTACTACCTCTCCGTTTAAAATTCCGTCAATGGCATCAAATTCATCATTGAAAACAATCGCAGGTCCTTCAAATAATTCACCTTCTTTTCCTGTGATTTTGGCAACTGCTCCTTCTTTAGCAAGGTTTCCATAAAGGATTCGGATGTGTCCTGTTTTTTTGATTGGTTTGTCGATGTCCATGATGATGTCTTGCCCTTCCTTCAATCTTGGAACCTCTGCAAGGTTTTCAGCCACTGTCTTACCAGTTACGGTCATGCAGTCGCCGTGAAGTAAATTTCTTTCTAGCAAGTATTTCATTACTGCTGGAACGCCACCAACCGCATGTAAGTCTTCCATGAGGTATTTTCCACTTGGTTTTAAATCCGCAAGAAATGGAGTTTCGTCACTCATTCTTTGAAAATCATCAATATCAATATCAACATCAATAGAGTGTGCCATTGCAATCAAGTGCATCACGGCATTAGTTGATCCTCCTAGTATGATAATTAATCTTAAAGCATTTTCAAATGACTTTTTCGTCATGATCTCACGAGGCTTCAAATCAATTTCCAATAAGTGCCTCATTGCAGCACCAACTTTTAAAAGCTCTTCTTCTTTTTCTTTCGTTTTTGCTGGGTTGGAGGAGCTGAATGGCAAACTCATACCTAAAGCTTCAATAGCTGAAGACATCGTGTTTGCTGTGTACATTCCACCACAAGCTCCTGCTCCTGGACAGGATTTTTTAATAATTTCTTTGTACTCTTTATCGTCTATATCGCCTTTTGTTTTTGAACCCAAAGCTTCAAACGCAGAAATAATATCCAGCTTTCTTCCACAGTGATCTCCTCCAGCGATTGTTCCTCCATATACTAAAATTGAAGGTCTGTTTAAACGTCCTAAAGCAATCATAGCTCCAGGCATGTTCTTATCACATCCTACTACAGGAATAATTGCATCATAGTAATGCGCATTAGCAACTGTTTCAATGGAATCAGAAATAATATCACGAGAAACCAAAGAATATTTCATCCCTTTTGTCCCGTTGCTTATCCCGTCACTTACTCCAATGGTGTGGAAAATCAAACCCACTAAGTCACTTTTAATTACACTTTGTTTAATGTCTTTAGCAAAGCCATTCAAGTGCATGTTACATGTGTTTCCTTCGTATCCAGTACTCACAATTCCAACTTGAGCCTTGCTCATGTCTTCTTCGGTTAATCCTATTCCATAAAGCATAGCTTGTGATGCTGGTTGAGTAGGGTCTTGCGTTAGCGTTTTACTGTATTTGTTTAATTCAGCCATGTTTTTTTTGATTTAGTATCGTAATCTAATGTCGCAAAAGTAATTATTTTCTTTGACTCAATTGGTATTTAGTAAAGTGGATGTTACGTCTCATCTAGTGCCGATGCTACGGTAACTTAGTACGGGAATATTTCTTTAAAACCAATTTGTTTTACTGTTCCAAATGCCCCCAATTTTTTTAGGTCTATTTTTTTGACATCTCCTAATACTGCGATTCTGTATTTCTGACCTTTGATGAATTTATTAAAAAAGGCTTCAACATCCTTGAATGTAAGTTGATCAATTTTCTCGAAAGTATCTTTTCGTTTATCATAGCTGTACCCCAATTTTTTATCAGTTCGATAGGCTCCAAGCATTCCGTGCTCAGCAATTCTGTTACTAGCATACTTTTGTTTGATGGCCTCTTTTGCCTGACCAAACTTTAAAGAGTCATAAGGAAGCTTCTCCAAAATATTGATCATGGCAGTAATAGCTTCCTCGTACTTATCGGCTTGTGTTCCAATGTACGCTAAAGTGTAGTGTGGATCTTCCCTTTTTGCTGTTCTTGTATAGCCTGCATATACAGAATACGCTAATGCTTGTTTTTCTCTGATTTCTTGAAATACTATTGATGACATGCCTCCTCCAAAATATTCATTGAACAAAGTAAGTACTGGTAATTGTTCTTTTGAAAATTGACTACTCTTGTGCATCATCAGTATTTCAGCTTGTTGCATTTCAAAGTCTAGGAAGAATATTTCATTTTCTTCTTTTGTATCGACCCTAATGAAAGAATTTAATTCGAAATTGCCATTTTGTTTAGTATCAATAACCGGAATCATTTCAGTGACAACATCTTTCGATAAAGGACCGTAATAATATACCTCTGATATTGAACTAATTGTAGAGTAATAAGCGCTTAACAATTGCTCACTTGTTTTACTTTTAACTGCCTCATTACTTAACCCGCTCTTGAAGGGTGATTCTTGATCGTAAACCAAATAGTTTTTTAGCCCAGACCATAAAATATGTCGTTTGTTTGTCAAGCTATTTGCTCTTAGCTGAACGGCCTTCTTTTTTAAGGAGGCTAATTGTACAGTGTCAGCTACTACCGAAAGTAATCGCTGCTGCATCAAATTCAGACCAGCTTCCATGTTGTTAGACAAACCACTGAGACTAATGTAGCTTTCTTCTTCACCAACGCTTAAGGAGAAGTCAATCCCCAATTGATACCATTTTTCATTTAATTGAGCCAAGCTTAGACCTTTGCTTCCACACAGTTCAACATAAGAAGTTGCCAACGACAAATTAGCGTTGTGATTGCTTCCAAACGGAATTACAAAACTTAAACTAAACAAACTGTCCTGCTTATTGTCTTGGTAATATAGCGTACGATTGGAATCTAATTTTGAAATATCAATTTCTTCCACATACTTCACAAAAATTGGTTCAATTGCCTTTGGTGGAGTTTGCTTAGAAAAGTCAAGTAAAAACTTTGACCTGTTGTCCGCAGGAACGTCTATTGGAGTGATGGCCGGTTTTTCAACTTGCTGACTTACTACGCTGTCAGATTGTTCGCGGTATACAGCAACGTAATTTTCTTTGTAATGCATGTTAACAAAAGCTACAATTTCTGCTTTAGTTATTTTACTCAATCGGTCGTAATGCTGTGTTTGAACTTTCCAAGGGATGTTTTTTCCAAAAGCATCGCTCATCACCGAAACTCGGTGTTTGTTACTCCTTGAACTTTTTATTTCGCTCTTTTTTAAATCATTAACCACCGCCTCAAGCATCCAGTCATTGAATTCTCCCTTTTTAATTAAATCGAGCTGACTAAATAATAACTCTTTTAACTCATCAAGACTTTGGCCTTTGTTAGGTGTTCCACCCATGACATGAGTTGAGTAATCTTTTAATACATATGGATAGGAAAATGAGCTAATAGCTTTTTGAGCTTGGTTAATGTTAATGTCAAATAATCCAGCTGTTCGGTTGTTTAAAAGCATATCAACCATTTCAACCAAGTAGCTTTCTTGTGTTCCTGCCCCAGGAAAACGAAACCCTATCATGAGTTGTTCAGGCTCTTTGGTGGTCATTTTTCTAACCACAGGACTTTTAAATACATGAGCGTTGTCAAACAAATAAGGAGGAACCTCTTTGGATTTAAACTCACCAAAATGGTTTTTGATCATGGTTAAAGCGCTGTCAGGATTAACATCACCCGATAAGAAAACTGCCATGTTGTTGGGTACATAATAGGTATTGTAAAATTTTTCAATAGCCACCATTGACGGGCTCTTTAAGTGAGCTATGGTACCAATAGTCGTTTGCTGACCGTAATTATGATTGGGGTAGATGGCATCGTAAAATATTTCGTTCATCCTTCTGTCGGCCTTGTCTAAAGTGATGTTTTTTTCTTCGTACACCGCTTCAAGCTCAGTGTGAAACAACCTCAGTATTGGGTTGGTGTACCTAGCAGCTTCAATGTGAAGCCAATTATCTAATTGGTTAGACGGGATGTTGTTGATGTATCCTGTGAATTCTTTTGAAGTATAAGCATTGGTTCCTTTAGCTCCAATTTTACTGAACATTTGAGTTATTTCATTTGGACAAGCATATTGAGAAGCAACTCCCGAAATACTATCGATGTTGTGATATATTAGTTTCCTTTCAGCAGTATCAACACTTGCTTTTAGGTCTTCAAATAACCTTTTAATTTTATCAAGTTCAATTTTTTCTTTTCCATAATCAATTGTACCCATGTTGTCATTCCCTTTGAATAACATGTGTTCTAGGTAGTGAGCTAAACCAGTTGCATCTGCTGGATCATGAATGGATCCCGCTTTTACTAATACTAAGGTTTGAATTCTTGGCTCTGACTTATTGGGTGAAATGAACACTTTCAAGCCGTTGTCCAAGGTGTATTCCCTTACTTTAAGTGGGTCTCCAGTAACTTCAGAATAGTTTTTGATTAATTTACCTGCGCTATGGTCAATGGATTTTGCTGGTTTTTGTTCCGCGATTTTATTCCAATGTAAGCAGGAAGTGAAAATGATGAAAGAGAATATGAAGAGGATGTTTTTCATAAAAAGGGGCTTAGTTGTTGGCGAATAGTTGTCGGTGTAGGTGAAAAGTTTTGTAAACTTTTTGTGTTGTAGATTTTAGGATTTACTTTCACAAACATAAACTTTTTACTTGCGAGTTTACCTATTCGCTAAGTACTAATAACTTAGGGGAAATGTCAAAAGAAAACAACGCTAAAGCATACTGGAAAGAGAACTTAAAATACTTGTTTTTACTGCTTGTGTTCTGGTTTACTGTTTCCTTTGGAGCTGGGATAATTTTTGTTGACGAGTTGAACGCTTTTAAAATAGGAGGTTTACCTGTTGGATTTTGGTTCGCTCAACAAGGAGGAATTTATGGTTTTGTGATTTTAATATTCGTGTACATTTGGTTGATGAACCGGCTGGATAAAAAGTACGGCTTTGACGAGCCAGATTAATTCAGTGATACAATAAAACTTTAAACAAACGATACTCAAAAAACTTTACACATGTCAGTACAATATTGGACGTACATCATAGTAGGAATTACTTTTGCAATTTATATTGGGATAGCGATTTGGGCAAGAGCAGGATCTACTAAAGAATTTTATGTTGCAGGAGGAGGTGTTTCTCCATTAGCTAACGGAATGGCAACTGCTGCGGACTGGATGTCGGCAGCTTCTTATATTTCCATGGCGGGTTTAATATCGTTCATGGGTTATGATGGAGCTGTTTATTTGTTGGGTTGGACAGGAGGATACGTATTGCTTGCTTTGCTGTTAGCACCCTACTTAAGGAAATTTGGAAAGTTCACAGTATCGGATTTTATTGGAGACAGGTATTACTCCAATACAGCACGTTTGGTGGCGGTTATTTGTGCGCTCATGGTTTCCTTTACCTACATAGCAGGTCAAATGCGTGGAGTAGGGGTTGTCTTTTCAAGGTTTTTGGAAGTGGACATTAATACAGGAGTAATAATAGGAATGGTCATCGTGTTGTTTTATGCTGTATTGGGAGGGATGAAAGGAATTACCTACACACAGGTAGCTCAATATTGCGTGTTGATTTTTGCCTTCATGGTTCCAGCAATATTTATTTCAATCCAAATGACTGGAAGTTCAATTCCTCAAGTAGGGATGGCGTCAACACTGGTGGACAGTGATGTGTATTTAATTGATAAACTTAATGGGTTGTCAACTGATTTAGGATTTTCGGAATACACTTCGAGTAACAAAGGAATGGTTGATGTGTTCATGATCACTTTAGCTCTAATGGCTGGAACAGCAGGATTACCTCATGTAATTGTTAGGTTTTTCACGGTCAAAAAGGTTAAGGATGCTAGAAAATCAGCTGGTTTAGCTTTGCTCTTTATTGCAATATTGTACACTACGGCACCTGCAATTTCAATGTTTGCAAGAACTAACTTGATTGAAACAGTTAGTGAAAAATCTTATGAAGGAATGCCGGAATGGTTCAAAAAATGGGAAGCGTCAGCTTTGATTGGTTGGGTAGATAAGAACGAGGATGGAAAAATACAGTACAAACCAGGTCAAGCAGTTTTGTTGGAAAATGGAAAATTAATTCATACTGTTAGTGAGGACGGATCAGTAGTAACTGGGTCTAACGGCGAATTGTTATTGAGTAATAAATTAGCTGATACAGAAAATGAGCTACACATTGATAGAGATATCATGGTTTTGGCTAACCCTGAAATTGCCAATTTACCCAACTGGGTGATTGCCTTAGTTGCTGCAGGAGGATTGGCTGCTGCACTTTCAACTGCTGCAGGACTACTTTTAGTAATATCAGCTTCAGTGTCTCATGATTTGGTTAAAAAAATCATTAACCCGAACATATCAGACAAAACGGAGCTAATCATAGCTCGTTTATCTGCAGTTGCTGCCGTAACGGTTGCTGGTTATTTTGGTATTAACCCACCAGGGTTTGTGGCAGCGGTAGTTGCTTTAGCATTTGGATTGGCAGCGTCTTCATTTTTTCCAGCACTTGTGATGGGTATTTTCTATAAAAAGATGAGTAGGGAAGGGGCAGTGACAGGAATGATTGTGGGAATCTTGCTGATGTGTTTTTATATATTGAAATTTAAATTTGGAGTGTTTGATGGAGGGAAGGAGGCCATAGCTGGTTTGAAAACTTCGTGGTGGTTTGGTATTTCTCCTGAGGGATTTGGAGCAGTAGCCATGTTTGTCAATTTTGCTGTGGCACTCGTGGTTAACTTATTTGCTCCCGAACCACCAAAAGAAGTTCAAGACATTGTCGAGGACATTAGGATCCCAAGTGGAGCAGGAGGGGCTAGTCATTAGGGAAGTTCTAAAAAATGCTTTTTCTTCGTTGAACTTTAAAATTAAAAGCCTCACATACTAATGTATGCTTCGTTTTTAATTTCTCGTTCGCCTCAATAAATCTAATTTTTAGAAACTCCCCATTAGTCACTTCGTAAAGCATAAAAAGGACAGTGTATTACGCGTTTTTAAGAATATAATTTGGTAGTTCTTGATTTAGCGCAGCGTAATCTAGAACGGGAAGATTTAGCCATTTATAATGGCGAGAATCAACCGCCTGCTTCGGTAAGAGCAACAACAATTATATACAATGAAGTATCACCCTCGAAAACGTGTCCAATTATCCCGATTAGAAAATCGTTAAGATTCCCGTTCTAGATTACGCTGCGCTAAATCAAGAACTACAAAGTTGAACACACAAGTTACACTGCGCTAAACTTGCGCGAGCCGCGTCGTACACTACGCGTTTTAAGATGAAAAATGACCAGTAGACTACTCAAAATAGCTGAAAGCACTGTCTATACCCCTTCCGTCAATCCACTCATTCGCCACCTATCATTTTCTTTGACAAATTTCACTTGAGCGACGTAATGAACTTTGAAGGATTTTGTAGCGAACAAGGAGATGCCTAAAAGGTGTGATAGCAAGGAACGTATTACACCTCCATGTACTACCAAGGCTATGTTTTTATCGTTTGATTTTTCAATTTCTTGAAAAAAATCAACGACCCTTTTTTGCTGTATTTCAAAACTTTCGCCGTTTTCCAGGACTGTACTTGGATGATGAAAAATCCAATTGCTGTTTTCTGGAACATTAATTTCTTCCCAAGTTTGGCCTTCCCAGTTACCGTAGTTTAATTCCTTCAACCTGTCGTCTGTTTGGTAATCGGGAAAGAGGACATCGCTTAATTTAGAGCATCGCTGCAATGGGCTGGAATAAACTTTGTCAGGAGCGTAATTTCCCAGTTTTGTTTTTAATTCACTAGCTTCTTTTTGAAAATTTTCAGACACATCTACGTCTAAGTTCCCGTAGCAAAATCCTCTAGGGTGAGCTACGCTGCTATGACGAATAAGTAATATTTCCTGTTGAATCATTTTTTACTTTTGTAAAATTTCTGTCGCCAAGTCATTAAAATCGACTCCTTCAAAATTTCCGCTGCTCATTAAAAGTAAATTTTGGTTCTCCCATTTTTCACTTTTTAAAGCTGAAATAAGTTCTTGTGATGAGGTAAAAACTTTCAGATCATCTCGTCCAAAGGCTTGGTGAACTTGGTCAGCACTGATGTCGGGTAGTTTTTTATGTGCTAGCGCCTTTGGGCTAAAAAACACATAAGCAGTATCAGGAGCATCCATGCATCCTTCGTATTGCTTTAAGAAGTCCTCATTCAAACTACTAAAAGTGTGCAGTTCCATACAAGCCACTAGTTGTCTGTTTTCAAACTGCTCTTTCATTGCAGTGGAAGTTGCTTTCAGCTTGGATGGTGAGTGTGCAAAATCCTTGTATACAGCTGAGCGACTATTCTCCT
>JBLIAZ010000037.1:0-15197 GCA_047631875.1 Saprospiraceae bacterium | reverse complement strand
CGGTGTATATTTATCAAAGAAATACTGGTGGAGACTGGGTGTTTTTTCAAAAAATAGTGACAGCTGATAGAAACATTGGAGATCAATTTGGTGAAGGGGTTGCTATGGATGGCGATGTGTTGGCTGTAGGTTCTTGGAAAAATAAATTGGATGAAAACGGAGCGAATTCTACTTCCAACGCGGGAGCAGTGTATGTTTTTGAAAAAGGAAGTGATGACAAGTGGGTGGAAGTAAAAAAATTGGTTGCCAGTGATAGGACTTCTAATGATTATTTAGGTCAAACACTTCAAGTTGATGGTAATACAATCGTGGTTGGAACCCCTACAGATGGCACTGGGATAGGTACAGCGGTAGAGAAAAGTGAGGCAGGTTCAATTGTTGTATTTGGAAAAGTAAATGGTACTTGGAAAGAGACACAAAAAATTGTGTGTCCAGACTATGATCGAAGTTATCGTTTTGGAGAAAGTGTTTCTGTCAGTGGTGATTATATTTTAGCAGGATCTCCGTACATGAGTCAGCCGATAAGCTCAGGACAAGGATTGAATCAAAATGGTGAAGTTTATGTATTCAAAAAACAGTCCGATGGGACTTGGGCAGTTGATCAAATGATTGTTGCCGGTGATCGACTTGACAGTGATCATTTTGGAGAAGCTGTCTCTATGAGTGGTAACAGGATTGTTGTTAGTGCTCCTGCAACCAATACTGATGAAAATGGTTTAAATTATAGTTTTTCAACTGGAGCTGTCTATGTTTTTGACAAGCAAAGTGATGGGACTTGGTTGGAAAGCAAGAAAGTGGTATTAATAGACAGGACGAATACAGAATACTTTGCCGAAAAAATTGCGTTAAGTGGTGACGTATTCCTCGCAGCTTCGGATGGAGACAATACCGATGCCAATGGAGCAAATGAAATCAGTTGGGCTGGTGCCGCATATATCTTCTCTACAGGCGGGTCAAACGGTGCTGAAAGCATTTCAAATGATGCCACAAGGGTTTATCCCAATCCTAATACAGGATTATTTTCTGTCACATCAGAATCTAGGATAGACAACCTCAAAATTTACGACCAATCTGGAAGGTTGGTTAAAACAATCAACGTTTCAAATACTCAAAAATCAATCGAAGTACAATTGGCAAAAAGCGGAGTTTATTTTGTTCATGTTCAATCGGAAAATGCTACGAAAGTTTTAAAAGCTGTGGTGGTCAAGTAGATTTGCAATCTAAATGAGGGAGCGTTTGAAGTGAAATAATTGAGGTTTAAAGCCGAAGCTTTACTTTCAGTGATTATATTTGATAATTCTTAAACTTTAAAACCATACCTATGAAGTACTTTCTATTCTTGTTGTTCTTGATTTCTCAAGTTTCAATCGGTCAAATCACTGACGCTAAACTAAATGCTGATGTGCATAAAAAGAAGCTAGGAATCGCAAACTATGGGATTGTAGGTGAAGACGATGAATATTTTTACTCCTTGACTAACCAATCAAAAAAGGACTCTAAAAGAGAGTATCAAATTAATCAATACAATAAAAAAACTTTAGCAACAGCTTATTCTGGAAGTGTGACTGCGGCCTTGAGCAACCAAAAGGGGATTTTGTTTCACAGTATCAAAACCATTGCTGGACAATCGTACTTTTTTCAAGTAAAACAAGAGAAGGATGGCTCAGCTGTGGTTTTTTCACAAAAATTTGACAAACAATGCAAGTTGTCTGATGAGGTGGTGTACCTAGATACAATACCAAATTTGGAAGACGCAGCCAATCCTTATAGTTATGCTACCGACAAAATATCGATATTGGTTTCGGAGGATCAATCAAAATTTGCAATCAAAAAAAACAATTATTTTGATGAGGGTTCGCAAACGATCGCGTATAAGGTGTTTAACAAGGATCAAAATGCAATAGGAACAAGTACAGCTAAAGTTCCGAACCATAGAAAAAACTTCATTGAACTAGCATGTGTGTTTCAAAACAATGGTGATTTGGTGTTGCTGGGGATGCATCATAACGGAAGAGACACTGGAGTATTTACTAGTAACCCAATGGTGGAGTTGTACGTGCTTGACCTTAAAAAAGGTGCGGTAAAAACTACGAGGATTAAATCCAAAAGGGGTAAAGTCATGTCGGCTAGTTTGTGCGTAGATTCAAAAAGAAACTTAGTCATCATTAGTGGAGTCACTGCCAAATCATGGGAAAGGTACAACAGTGCGTTTACAGTGCATTATGACTTGTCCACAAATGCTTTGAAGCCCATCAATGAAAAAGCATTAACTGAGGCTGTATTTCCTGCTGTTCAAAAGTATAAACGCGTCAGCCCCATTAACGAATACCATGTCCAAAAGGTGTTGCTTAAGAGCAATGGCGAAAGTGTAATGATGTTGGAGAAACAACACATCATTAAGTCCCATGAAATGGGATCTCAAATTATTTATACTTCCCATTATGCTAGGGATATTTATGTGATAAATTCAACAAGTGTGGGGAAAATAACTTGGATGAGTTTGATTCCAAAAAACAGCATGCCAGATTATCCTAACACTTTAAGAGCTCAGTTTATGGTAACGGTTAAAAAGAACAAAACATACTTGGTGTTTTCAGACATCAAAGAAAACAGCAAGTCGATGACAAAATTCGTGATTAAACCTGCTATTTTCAAACTGTCCGATTGTGTTTCTGTAATGGTTACAATTGATGCAAGAGGAAAAATGAAAAAAAGTGTGTTGTTTAAAGGAAAACAATCAAAGGTAGTTGTGCAACCAATGCAATCCGTTTATGGTGCAAAATCTGATCAATTTTTGTTGTTCGGATGCAATGGATTAATGGGGAGAAAGTACCAGTATGGAAGGGTAAACATCAAATAGTTTGACGTACACTTTTACAAAGCCTTGCTATTGCGGAGGGCATTATGTCATTCAATCAAAAAAAGCATGATTACTATTATTTGGAGGGGTTTCACTTGCTCACGTGTGTATTGTTATTAATTAACAACAAGTTTCATTACCTCGTTGTAGTTTTCACCCTGAATTTTAACATAGTAGATGCCTGCGTTCAAGTTTGTGGTAGAGATGCTTACTTGATGAGATCCTGAACCAAACAAGGTGTTGTCATTTAGTTGGACTACATTTTTACCACTGAGGTTAATTATGTTGATGGAAAGTAAGGAAGGTGTTTTAAGTGAAAAAGACAAAGTGGTTTGTCCTGTGCTGGGATTAGGAGATAATGTAGTTTCATTCGAACTAATTTGACTGATAGCTGTTCCACCTTCAGCTGATAGTGTGAAGGTACTTGTGTAAATATTGTCTCCATTCGTTCCGGCAGGACTTTCGGCACTGTTACCGGCAATGTAAAATGTAACGTCTCCCACATCAGTTAATGGAGCTTGCCAATTGAACGACCAACTCCCGGTAGTACTAGCTGAGGAATGTTCTACATAGGTTTTGCTATTAAGAGTAGCCAGTTGAGTCCCTGATCCTGAAGAAAATGTTCCTGCATTCGAATCGTCACTTGTTTTTAAGGCCACTATTTGAAAACCGTATTTGTTGGCAGACGAGCCTGTTCCCGTAACAACAATGGTGTAGTCATTTGCAGGAATGTATTTGGAACTACCACCACTAATAGTAGCAGAAATACTTCCAGTTCCAGAGTTCAAAGTGTTGGACGAGTGACAATTAACACAAGTTCCTTCTCCGGGAGCTCCGGTAACTTGCTGCCCAGACCCCCCTGGACCTGAAGAAAAAGAAATTAGCACCAATGCGCTAGCAAATATTCCAGCTTTAATTACAGTATGAGTTATTTTCATTTTCAATGTTGTCTTTTGGTTGTGCTGCGGATTTAAAATAAAAAAGTTCGTTTTAAAGTGCTATTTTTCTGAATACTTGATAGTTCTTTAGTTAATGCGCCAATAAAATTTTCTTAAAGTAATTTAAATGTAGATTAAAAAAAGCGCCACATCATGTGGCGCTTTTTACATATAATGTTGGATAGCATATTAAAAATACAATGGATGAAAAATTGCTTTTCCATTTCCGTTGATTTCAAAAGTTGGGAAGGGTACTTTTACTAAATTTAAAAACGAAAATATTGCTCTTAGCACTTTACTCTTTGTTTTAATCTTATCGAAATCTATGTCCAGCGACATGTAATAACTTCGGGTTCGTTGAAATTCAGGGTAGCGATTTCCAAGGTTGTTAAATGTGGGGTTTGCTTCTGAGGAAAGCAATCCATAAGCACCATATCCAGCCGAAACACAAAGCCATTTCGGCAAATATTTCTTTTTCGGAATTATTGAACCTAAACTCAAGGACAACCAATATGTCTGTCCATTGTAATCTGCCACTAATTGGTTAAACATGTTTCCTCCAAAAACACCTGGTCGCAAGTCTGAAAACCGGGTTGGATGAAAGGAATACTTAAAGGACAAATGTTGGTCGTCAAATAGCATTTGTTGTCCTACTAGCAGAAGTGGCCCAACGGCATTTGCGATTACGTCACCGGTAGAAAATCCCCAATAACTGTAATGTGCATCAATTATTTCAATGGTAGTTAAAAAAGAAAACCCATAAACGCCGCCCCATATTGCAGACTTTTTACTCCCTAGACCAGTTCGTTTTAATGCTTCCATTCCCACTTTTGAAAAAAGGTATGAACTGTACGCGTGACCAAACTTATCTATTTGTAACCAGTGATTATTGTCATTGGTAAAGTGGAATCCTACCTGGTTATAGTCCTTGTACCACACTGTGCTTAGGCCTAACATTATTCCACCGTAAAGAGCAACACCACCACTGCTTACTCCAATTAAAGCTGCTGAATTTATTTGATTTGATATTTTAGTTGAATCATTGACTTGTCCCGTAACCACGGAAGAGCTAAGGAAAAAAAACAGTAACCAAACTTGACAGTAACGCATAATGATATTTACATAGATGGTTCTCAAGTAAATGTAATAGAACCACTATTCTTAACAAAGAACACCTATACAGAAGAGGTGTTTTAAAACTATTATTTTAAAAAACACCATCATTCCGTAACCTTTTTAAATAACTTGCGTTAATGAAGTAGTCAAAGTTAAGTTAGGTGTTAGAATTAGTTCAATAATCCGTTTCCGAGAGGAAACGGATTATTTTTTGAAATGCTGTTAAGATATGAATTAAGAATTTTTATTTTTCCCATTTCGATTGTTTTTTTTCTAAAAATTATTTTTTCATTATCTTCAAAACCGGTTATACTTGTTTTAATTAAAAACGTTTTATTCTCTATATACTATGCAAAAACATTTACTCGCAGCACTGTCTGGAATTTTATTGACAGTTTCAACCGTAAACTCTCAAGAGCAAAATTATCGGACAGCACCTTTAGATCCTAATAGTAATTACTTTGAAATAGTAGAAAATCAAAGGGCTTTTTTGGAAACGATAAAAGATAATACCGACAGAACGAGTAAAAAGAAAATTAAACAATTTGAGCGTTGGGCCGCATTTTGGAAAGACAGAATAATGGCTGATGGATCTTTTGTATCAGAAGCTCACAATGATAATCAAAGAAGAATAGGGCGCGAGAATGCAAATGCAAGAAGGAAAACTACTGGAAGGACAACAGCATGGAGTCAAGTAGGCCCTGTAGCACCGCCTATTGCATCTGTTGATTATTACGCTGGAATGGGAAGGATAAATACTGTGGCATTCAGTGGTACGGATGTGACTACTATGTACATCGGGGCTCCAGCTGGAGGTGTATGGAAAACAACAGATGGCGGAAGTTCCTGGACAGCAAAAGGGGATGCTTTGGCAAATATGGGTGTTTCACACCTTGTAATTGATCCAACAAATGCTAATGTGATATATTCTGCAACAGGAGATTACGATGGAGTTCACACAAGGTCAGTAGGTGTTTACAAGTCTTTTAATGGGGGAGATACATGGTTTTCAACGGGTTTAGTTTTTGGATTAGGTGACAACAACATCATCAGTAAATTATTAATCGACCCGAACAACACAAATACAATATTTGCAACGACAAAAAGTGACATCATGCGATCGACAGATGCGGGGGTTAATTGGACATCAGTTCATACTGATAGTGATTCCAAGTTCAATGACATCATGTATAAGGTTGGGAGTAGCACTGTAATTTATGCAACTTCTCAATGGGGCGAGTTTTTGGTTTCCACTGACAATGGAGCTTCATGGACTGCAACTTCTGTTCCTGGGACTGGAAGGTTTGATATTGCACTGACGGACAATGATGCAAATTTAATTATGATGTTGAATACTGACGGAGCTGTAAAAAAGTCAACTGATCAAGGAGCTACATGGACCACAGTATCAACAATTGCTGGTTACAGTTCTCAAGATGGTTACAACATGGCTATAGCTATTTCTCCTTTGGATAAAACATTGATTTTGGCAGGCGGAATGGAAGGGTGGCGTTCAAAGGATGGTGGAGCTACTTGGGAAAAGTACTTAGATGGTTATTGGCAAATGGGGAGTCCATATTTTTATGTGCACTCTGATCATCATGATATGTTATTTGTGCCCGGAACAAGTGTGGCATTCTCGGTAAACGATGGAGGGATTTTTAAAGGAGATGCAGCGCTGGACACTAAGTGGACTGATTTATCATCAGGATTAGCCATTACCCAATATTATAATGTTTCAGGGACTCCTCAAAACACCAATTACTTGATTTTGGGAGCCCAAGACAACGACATTGCAGTGTACAATGGGACTACTTTTACTGGACAAAACGCAGGGAGTGACGGCGTGGAAGGTTTATGGGATTATTCAAACTCTAACATAGCATGGACGTGTAGTCAAAGTGGAGGAACATATCGGACTACAGATGGTTTTACTTCAGGAGAATGGCTCGACAACATGCCTTCAGGAATTCCATTTGTTTGGGAACTCGAAATTCACCCAACTGTACCTACCACAATTTTTGCAGGAGGTGATGACATATACAAATCAACCGACCGAGGTGACAATTGGACGAATTTAGGTTCGGGAGCAGGTACTATTGAATTCATTTCAATTTCGCCCTCCGATGCCGAGGTGATATATGTGTCAGGTGAAAACCAAACCGTTAAAGTAACGACTAATGGGGGAGGTAGCTGGACGACAATCACTTTGCCGCAAACCGGAAGCGTTAAAAGCATTGAGGTACACCCAACTGTTCCTGCAGAAGTATACATAGCATATTCAGGATATGTTACAGGGAAAGTGTACAAGTCCACGGACAGTGGCGTTAACTGGACTAACATTACTGGTTCGTTGCCAAACATACCTACGCACAAAATCATATACAATACAAGTACTACAGATGGCGAGTTGTTTTTAGCAACTGATTTAGGTGTGTATTATAGGACGAATACAATGGGAGACTGGACCTTATTAGGGACTGGATTGCCAAACACTGTTGTGATGGACATTGAAATTCACTACGGTGCTGAAAAATTAAAAGCCGCCACTTTTGGCAGAGGTGTTTGGGAGACTGACATCAGCGCATTGACCGTTGGAACCCAAACAGTATTGTCTGCTGAAACAGTGACATTGTTACCAAATCCAACGGAAAACAAACAGTTTACCATCAACTTAAACAACCTTGAAGGAGTAAGTGAAGTGGTTATTTTTAATGCGGTTGGAGGTGTAGTGAAAAACTTCAGCACATCAAAATCGCAAGTGAACGTAGACTTAAGTGATTATTCACAAGGATTGTATTTTGTGCTTGTTTCAAACGGTGGAAAAAGCATTAGTAAAAAACTAATAGTAAAGTAAATTGAAACGGATTTATAGTATTTTCTTATTGTTGACATTATTTGCATGCGATAGTTCGCTGCAAATTCTGTCCACAAAAAAACAAACGATCATTCCAGGGATTCAAACAGTGAAGCCTTACACAAAGTATTTAGTGGAAGTGCAAGTGAATTCCGATAAAACTTTGAAGGTGGACAGTGTGTTGGTTTTTGAAAAAGAGAAGTCATGTCGTAAAGCAACTCACTTCATCAAAGATGCGATTTCACACAATGTAGTGAGTGAGGTAACTGGGAGTGGCAGGTATGTCATTGATGCCACAGTAAAAGAATCTAGTGCAGAGGCTGAAGGTTGTCAAGGAGCAGTCAATAAGATCATTGTTTTTTACAAGTTAAACAAGCGCACTGCCACAATAGAAATTGCCACGTTCAAGGAAGAGACGGTCAGGAAAAGGTAGGTGTTAACTCTCGGATAAGTATGGATTAGCTTGCAGCTAGACTTGTTGTTAACTTATCTCAATGTATCTTCTTTGTTGTACTGTTATTGAATTTCACAGTAGTTAAATACGCAGCTTAGTATTTAACCCCAATGATTAACATGTCGTCTGTTTGCTCACGATTTCCAATCCAAGTTTCCAAAGTGCGCATGATAATGAGATTTTGTTCGTCAAGAGGTAATTCGTGTACTTTCAAAAGTAACTCCACAAGTTTTTTTGGTTTAAACTTTTTGTCTTTTTTACCTCCAAACTGGTCGGTTATGCCATCGGTAAAAGTGTAAATCAAATCACCTTTTTGAAGTGAGATTACTTGCTCAGTAAAATCATTGTCGTTGTCAGTATATTTTCCAACAGGCATTTTATCTCCCTTGTATTTGGTAATTTCATGGTCACGAATTAACCAAAGCGAACTGTTTGCTGCCGAAAAAGTAAGCATGTCGTTTTTTAAATCAAATTTGCATACCACACAGTCCATCCCGTCCCTTGATTCGTCTCCACTTTTAGAGCTAAGCGATTTAATAATTTGCTCTTTTTGTTCATTAAGAATTTGTGCAGGCGAAGTGATGTTTTTACCTGTGATAATTTCATTCATTATACTTATGTTCAACAAGCTCATGAAGGCTCCAGGTACTCCGTGTCCAGTGCAATCTGCAGTAGTTAGGTAAAAGGAATCATTGTGTTTCTGAGCCCAATAATAATCGCCAGAGACAATGTCTTTGGGTTGATACAGGATGAAAAAATCTTTTTTAAGATGTGCTTGAATGTACTCCGTGCTGGTCAATAATGCATGTTGAATTTTTTGAGCATATACGATAGAGTCACGTATGTTTTTATGCTGCTCATCCCCTCGTTCCTTTTGTGCAGTAATGATGTTTTTTTGTTTTCGGATCCTGCTTGCTCTCTTTGATACTGAAATATAAAAAGCAATCACTATAACCAAAATAATACCTATGGCAACAAGACCAATCAGTAAGTTCCGTTGATCTTTTGCAACAACTACATTTTTAAGTTCCTGTTCTTTTTTCATTGAAACAAGTTCTTTTTCTTTTCTATCCTTTTCGTACGAGTGCTGAAGTTCAGACGCTTTTCGTTGACTTTTTTCACTGTTAATTAATTTATCGTAATGTGAGTACAGTTTGAAATGATGGTATGCTTCAATGTAGTTTTTGTTGAGAGAGTCAAGTTTAGACCAAGTGAGGTATATGCTTTTTAAAAATGGTCTAGCTTTTACTTCTAGCCCTAACTTTTCCCCTGTTTTCAGCGCTTCCTCAGCTTTTTTAGGTAACCCTTGCTTAAGGTATATACTCCCTAAATTTGAGTAACAAAATGACATGTCCATTTTGTCATTTTCTTTTTCTCGGATTTTTATACACTCCAAAATACCCGTTATAGCCTTTTCGTATTCACCTGTGTTTTCATGAATTTCCGCTATACTACTCAATACGTAACCAACTCCTCGGTCATCGCCAATCTCTTTGCATATAAGCCTCGCATTTAATAATTGTTGAATGGCTTGGCTGTATTTCTTTTTGATGTTGAGTGCTAGCCCCAAGTTTAGGTAGCTGTACGCAATTCCTTGCGAAAGGTTCAGTTCTTTAAAAATTGACAAAGCCCTTTCATGGTTATTAATGGCTCCAGTAGCGTTGTTTTGAGCATGGAGTGAAATGCCAATGTTTAAATAGGTCCAGGCTTGTTCTTCCCTGTCGTCAAACTCCTCAAATATTGGTAATGCTAAGTAGTGGTAAGTAAGAGCTTTTGACCAGTCGCCTAGGTATTGATTCAGTCGGGCTAAACTGTAATATGCTAAGCCTATGCCTTGGATGTTATCAGCTTTTTCAGCGGCAGTTAATGCGTCGTTGGCCATCTTTCCACCTTTCTCAAATTCTCCAATTTCAGTCAATTGCTGGCTTAATTGACATTTCAGTTTAATTTCCTTTTCTGTTGTAGTTGACTTGCTGAGAAGAACCGTCAAAGAGTCAATGGCTTTGTTTTGTGCCAAAAGTCCAAGTGATGTGGACATTACCAATAACAGGAGTATAATTTTTCTCATTTAGTTCATCATTGGATTGACCAATCCTAGTCAAAATGTTTAAAACCAAACAAATATTTAATTTTGTTTTGCCTTTTTGAACAACAAAATTACAAGGAGAAGAATAATTACGGAACCTGTAGCTAGTAGTGCGAACTGAATGTTTTTACTATCACTGGAAACAGCCAAGTTTTTCATTTCCATTTCTTTTTGCGTCTCAAGGAATTTTTCTTCTTGCTCTTTTTGCTTTGCATCAAAATTGTACTGTAAAGCTACAATTTTTCTTTCCTGTTCTTCGGTACTTAACAGGCTTTCAAAATGATTGTAGCGTTTGAAATGAACATATGCCGCTTGATGATTTCCGTTCAATGAGTCCAATTGTGACCAGGTTAAATAGATGTTTTTTAAGGATAAATTTGCTTTTATTTCTATTCCAAACTGTGCTCCAGTCTCAAGTGCTATTTCAGCTTTTTTAGGAAGTCCTTGTTTAAAATAGATCCGCCCAGCACTTCCGTAACAAAATGAAAGGTCTCTTTTGTCATTTTCTTTTGTCCTAATTATAATGTTGTCAGAGTATTCGATTAGGGCCTTGTCCAACTTTTCGGTTTTTAAAAATATTTCTCCCATGATGTTGTGTACATAACCAACACCCCTCATGTCTCCTATTTTCATACATATCTTTTTAGCGTCCAGTAATCGAGTAATTGCAGAATCTGTAGATCCATATTCATGAAGAGGTAACCCCAAATTTAAAAGGGAATAAGCAACTCCTTGGTCATGCTTTATTTTTTTAAATATTTCTAGCGCTTTACCTACGTATCGGATGGATCTTTTGTAGTCTTTTTGTGCATGAAATGCTATGCCCATGTTCAAGTAGGTCCAAGCTAAATCTTCGTGAGAATCTACTGCGTCAAACAATTGAATTGCTTGATAATGGTATATCAAAGCTTTGTCCCAGTCTCTCCTGTATTGATTCAGCCTCGCAAGGCTATAGTAAGCTAATCCCGTACCTTTTTCATCTTTAGCTTCAGTTGCCTCAACGAGTGCTTCATTGGCTAATTCACCACCTTTTCCATACTCTCCTATTTCCGTATAACCTTGACTGATTTTACACTTTAAAGCGATCTTTTCGGCTTTGTCGGATGTGGCGCTTAAAAGGTTGATTAAAGAATCGATTGACCTGTTCTGTGCCATTAATTGAGACGAACACAAGGTAATCAACAGCAGCAGGATTTTTAATCTCATAGTAGATGAAGTAATTAACATTGAAAATAGATAATTTAACTGACAACAAAAAGGAAACACACCATGTAAACACGGTTTGGATGTAGTAAGGGACATTTTGTTGAGAAAACGTATCGAATGAAAAGAGTTCCGATTTAAACAATCTTACGATCGTAATACTTCAAACATCTTTCGATGTTCATTTCTTTGTTCAAGGTTGCGTGGTCAACTAAAAATTCAGAAAATTCTTTAGCGGCTAATGGAGCAAGTAACACCCCTTTGGTTCCCAAACCATTAAGCACAAACATTCCTTTTTTATCTGGGTGTTCTCCCATGAGCACCCGCCTGTCATGCGCAGTGGGACGAACTCCAGCTTTCCGGTTGATTACTTCAAAAGGCACATTGATGATCGTTTTAAGTTTTTCGGTTAAATATTGAAGCCCCGAATCAGACGGTTCCCACGACAAATCCTTCCAGTTATATGTAGCGCCAACTTGGTATTTATGCTCGCCTAAGGGCAAAACAAAAATGTTCTTTTTAAGGATGAAGCTTTGATTGAGTTCAGGAGCTGAAATGGTAATTATATCTCCTTTAGCTGGTTTCAAAGGTAACCACGAAAAATAGGGATTGTGTTCATTGTGAGCTCCTTCGCAAAATATTACGCCTTGACATTGAATGTCGTTGTATGCCCATCCATTGTCATTTTGAATAAGGTTTCCATGGTAGAATTTTTCAAAAATGATGCTGTTTGTATCCTTTAAATATTGGTGATATTTATCGATGAGGATGTGCAATATTATCCGTCCAGTTTGTTTTATTTCACCTAAATAAAGGTCTTTTGGGAAAGTGGCTTTTGACGGATTTTTAACCATGAAATCGCCCATTTCTGTGCTTGCTTGCTTGTTCCAAAGAGCAAGTTCGTCCCCAGGGGTGACCAGCTTTTTTACTTCAAAAGCTTGATGAATTTCCACACCTAGTAGTTTTTCTAGTTCGCCATATTGCACTTTCATTTCGGCCAAAAACTCCTTGGCTCGCCAACTCAATATGTACCTTTTAAAAGCAATTGGATTCCATGTTCCCGCTGCAATGTAGGATGCTGATGGGGTTGCAGGGTCGGTAATCATTAGTACCTTTTGATTTTTATTGCGCAATTGTTGAGCACAAAGTACCCCGGCCATACCTCCTCCAACTATGATGTAGTCCACTTTTTTCACAGACAACAAAGATAGGTCTAAAACTTGTACTAAAACTTGATAATTATTACTTTGTACCCATGAAAAAATTGTACTCTTTCTTGCTGTTATTGCTGTTTCAATTCACAATTCATGCTCAGCTTAATTTTGAAAAGCTGCCCGAACTAGAAGGAGCTAGTATCAGTTACATGGCTCGAGACATGTTTTCAGGAAAGTTGATTGCCAGTCATGACTCCTCCAAGACATTAGCTCCTGCCTCGGTGCTAAAACTTTTTACAACAGCACTCGTTTTAGATAAATTGGGTAGTAAAACCGAGATAGAAAGTACGTTTTATGTTGTTGGAAAAATTGAAAATGGCGTGTTGCTTGGTGATTTGATTTTTGATGCAAATTACAACCCTACTCTGCTTGCCGAAAGGTATAACTACTCAATGAGTAAGTTAAGCGACAAGCTTATTGAAAAATTAAAAGTGCATGGAATTCATACCATCGGAGGTGACATCGTGATTTACGACGAGGTTTTGCCTGTCAACAGTATACCTCGTACATGGATATGGGAGGACATGGGTAATTATTATGGGGCTGGATCAGGACGAACTGTATTGAATGAAAACATGCTTAAAATTTATCTAAAATCGGGAGCTGTGGGATCTGATGTTGAAATAATAAGGACTGAGCCAAATTTGCCTTGGCTGATCATTGGCAGCCAGTTGATAGCGTCAAAAATAAACAGGGACTTAGCGTATTGCTATAGTAGTCCGGGGGATAAAAAGATAACCATGACGGGAACTATTCCTGCAAACCGGAACAGCTTTTTGGTGAAAGCATCCTTACCTGATCCTTCAGGTACTTTAGCGGTACTGTTAAAAAAATCCTTACAGTCTAAGTACATTAAGGTTCGGGGTAATGTGAAAGTCACGAACACACTACCTATTCAAAAGAACGTATTATTCGCTGTCAAATCTCCATCGATTGGTTCCGTTGTTCGGAAAACAAACCAATTCAGCATCAATGTGTATGCTGAAACCCTGTTGAATTTAGCACATGTAAAAAGTGGAAAAAAGGATACTAAGAGAGCGGAATACATGAAAAGTGCATTAGGTAAGTATTTTGACACCAAAAGCATGAAATTATATGATGGGAGTGGTTTGTCAAGGTTCAATGCCGTAAGTTCAAAACAGGTGGTAGATTTAATTACTTGGATGAGTAAACACGAAGCAAAGGATGCATTTTCCAACTCCTTTGCTGTGGCAGGAGAATCTGGAACATTAAAAAACTTGCTAGCAAGCACGATTGCTAAAGGAAGGATTAAGGGGAAAAGTGGATCAATGGATGGAGTCAGAGCTTATGCTGGGACTATCAACACGAAGAAGGACAAAAATTTGGCTTTCTCAATCATGGTGAACAATTATTCGATTTCGAATTCAGCGTTGAAAAAAATAATTGAAAAATGGCTATGGGAGCTGTGGAGTGATAATTAGTTTTTGCTCTTGTAACTGTTCACTGACAAGGGTATAGCTTAATCTTATTCCATTGCGATAAACTCAAAATCAAGACCTAATATTTTTTCAAATTCTTTGCCATTTTCAAGAAGGTCTTCATCAAGTTCATCATAATACCAGGCAATTTTCACTTTCATGCTTTCCTCTTGAATCGCTTTCATTTTTTCAAAAATATTGAAAAGAAATTTGGCGCTAGAAGTATTATAATAAGCCAGTTTAAAGTGAAAAGTCAAGGTTTCATCAATTGGATTTGCTAAATTGATTCCCCAGTTTTTAAATTTATTTAACCAATTTATTATTGGCGAAAAATATGTAAGTACATTTTCTGGTCGGCATTCACCTTCAATGGTAAAGCTCATGTTGTCCACATCAAAATTAATGCTTGGTGTGGTGCTGCTACTTTGTAATATTAATGCTTCCATTTCCCCTAAGATTTAACTTTTATTTTTAAGACAAAAAACGAACTTAAGTCGTCAATTGGAGTAAACTCGTAATGTAATTTGCTTTTTGATTTAAGAGCCATGTCAATGAGTCCTAATCCGGCTCCTTTCACGTCGTCAGGAGTTTCGCCGTCAACCATGATTTGATTGTATGAAGCCCTCAATTCTTCTCTTGAGGAATTGTTGACTTTGTCAATTTTATCCTTAAGTTCAGGGATGTGATCTTGATGGATTTTATTTCCAGTACAAACGTAGTGATACTCGTTGTCTTGTGCCAATAAGAAAATAGCAGGATAAGGATTTTCCACACTCACAGTGGCATGTCGGACCACGTTCTCCAAACTTTCAATCATGATGTTGTACACCTTAATTTGTACCGTTCCCATTTTTGCACTGTCTCTTGACATGCTAAGGAGTACGCTAATTAAATCGGTGTTAAATTCCCCAGTATAGGAAATCCTAATGGAATGTTCTTCCATTGTTTTGTTCAACTTGAATGCAAAATCGGTGGATGGTTTCCCCATGGTAATTTAATTGTGATCAATGGGAGTAAATCCCAAGCGATG
>JBLIAZ010000036.1:0-15244 GCA_047631875.1 Saprospiraceae bacterium | reverse complement strand
TGAACTGGTATTCGCAGCATATTTGCTTCCTCTCTCAACCCTCCCTTTAAAATCATCCCAAGTCAATGCTTTGTTTAAATCATGACGAATTCCTTTTTGTCGGTCATGCGAGGACAACAGTGTAAGGGAAATTAATAGAACAAAAACATACTGGAGGTTTTTCATGAAAATTGAACGTAGTTTATTACAATATATTACAGCAATTCTGTTGATTCCTTACCCAATTTCACAAGTCGCTTTTTGTACAACGCGCCTAATGCTCTTTTAAATGCCTTTTTACTCATTCCAAAAGTCGTAGATATCAGTTCAGGTGCCGACTTATCAGTAATGTCAGTTCGTCCATCATTGTCTTTTAAGAAGTCTAGGATGATTTGTGCATTAGGCTCAATAGTGGAGACACCTTGCTGCTGTAAAATGACATCCAATTTATTGTCCTCTCGTATTGTTTTCACAAAACCTTTAAGCTCATCGCCTGTGTGTAACTCTTGAAATATCGCACTTTTAAAAACCAATCCTTTGTGCGCTTTGTTAACAATTACATTGTATCCTAAATCAGTTTGATTCACCACAATTAAATCAACTTCCTCACCTTCCATAAGGTCAATTTGTTCGTTGCTCAAAAAGCGATTAACCTTACTCGATGCGATCAAACGTTTAGTGGTTTCATCAAGGTACATGCACACAAGGTAACTCTTGCCTTCTTGCATATCAGTCGCTTGTTGACGAAATGGCACAAGCAAGTCTTTAGCCAAACCCATATCCAGGAATGCGCCCACCGTATTTACTTCTTTAACAGGCAAGTAAGCGAAGTTATTTAAAGTGATTTTTGGAGTTAAATTTGTAGCAATAACCCTGTCTTCAGAATCCAAATAAATGAAAACCTCAATGGGATCTCCTAAGGATAAATCGTTTGGTAAATAAGCATTTGGTAACAATATTTTTTCAAATTCTTCAGCTGCAGTGTCAGCATCTGATGCTACTAATAGCATGCCCGCATCAATTTGTTGATAAGCTACTAGTACGTTGTATTCTCCAATGTTCGTCATGAGGTAAATTTAATTTAAATTGTTAGTGCTTTATATCCGCGCTAAATCAGTCCTATTTCTTTTAATCTTTGGGTTAAAAAACCATCTACGGTAATGTCATCATAAGCTTTTGGCCTTTCAAGGGAAATACAAGCTTTCAAGCAATTCAATTCCATGTCGGGGTTTCCGTGCATAAAAAAAGGGATAGAAAATCTTGAACTTCCCAATTGTTCCTTTGGAGGATTTACCACTCGGTGAATGGTAGACTTCAATACTCCATTCGTATACCTCTCTAGCATGTCACCCACGTTCACTACGATCGCATCCGGATTGCTTTTTACTGGAATCCATTTTCCGTCTCTGCGTTTCACTTGTAACCCTTCTGCCGAAGCACCCATCAACAAAGTGATCAAGTTAATGTCTCCGTGCTCAGCTGCACGTACTGCATCATCAGGGACTTGGCTTACATCGGCTATAGGGAAATAATGAATAGGCCTCAATATGCTAATTCCACGGTTTACCTTGTCTTCAAAATGTGTGCTATCTAAATGCATGAATTCTGAGATAGCGGATAACATTTCCCTTCCAACTCCTTGTAATTTCACATAACAAGCAAGTGTTTCTTTTTGAAACTCAGGAACCTCTTCAGGAAAGATGTTTTTTTGATAATGACTACCACCAATTTCAGGAATGTCATGACCAATGTGAAAAAACTCTTTTAAATCACCTACTTTCCTGCCAGCAGCATGCTCCTTTCCTTTTCCTGTATACCCTCTTTGTCCACCGCAAAAGCTGCCATCGTACTTTTGTTTCTCTTGGTCATCTAAAAAGAAAAAAGATTGTACCGCAGCATAAAGCTTGTGTTGCTCTTCAATTTCAAATCCATGATTTATGATTGCTACAAACCCTATTTCGCTGTAAATCTCACCTAAATCAGCTATGAACTTACTTTTCAAGTTTTTATCCTGCCCTCTATAATCTTGAAGATCCAGGGTAGGAATGTCATCGTCGTAGGTAAAAGCCATCGTTTATCTGTGTAATTTGAAGTTCTTTACTAAATTAGCATTGATTTTACTTTTTTTAATTGATATGTTCAGTAAGTTTTTCACATTCGTCTTTTTATGTTTTTCAATAAACAGCTTTGGACAAAGTCTGGTCTTGAAAAATTCTGAAAATGGAACGGAAAAAAAAGTGTGCTTGAACCGTGACATTGACTTTGAATTGTATTCAGACAGCATCTTAAGTACGGATTTTATGGACGACGGAAAACTAATCAGTTACGCAGACTCTTCCTTAGTACTTCAGGGCGAACGGGAAATTAATTTCTCAGACATCAAAACCATCTGGTTGTATCCAAAGAACAGACAAAAAGCAAAAACTTACGCCGCACCATTTTTAGTGTTGGGGCTAGCAACTTTAGGGAAAGGATTGTTCATGTTGGGTTTCGAGGGGATGGAAAGCAAAAACAAACAAACTGTTCCGCTGTACTTAGGAATAGGCACTTTGATTACGGGAGTTTCATCCCTTCCATTTTGGGGACATAAAAAAAAGTATAAAATGTCTCATTGGGGATTCGTTCTCAAATAATAACTTTAACCATCGTATAGTGAGGTATAACTTAAGTGAACTCAAGGAAATAATAAGGAATAGACGTTCGGTCAAGCCTGAAAAATATTCTTCAAGAAAGGTATTAAAAGACGTAGTTGTTGAAATATTAAACAACGCCATTTGGGCTCCCACTCACGGACTTACGCAACCTTGGTATTTTGTGGTATTCCAAGGGGAGGAACTAGAAAAGTTAGGAACCATGATGGCCGACACTTATAAAAACAGTTGTGATCCTGACGCGTTTTTAGAAAGGAAATATCAAAAAATGTTGATGCGCCCATCAAAAGCATCCGTCGTGATTGCCATTTGCATGAAGCGTCAAGAGATTGAAAAAATTCCTGAAATTGAAGAAATTGCGGCAGTGGCTTGCGCTGTTCAAAACATGTACTTAACTGCCACTGCGTACGGACTCGGTCCTTATTGGAGTTCTGGAGCTGTTAGTTACAGCGACGAAATGAAAGAGTATCTTAATCTTGGCGACAAGGACAAATGCCTAGGACTATTCTACCTGGGATACACTAAAGAGCCCTGGCCAACAAGCCATAGACAGCCTTTGGAGTACCATTCTGAATGGAGAAACTAATCAAATTAAAATGTGATAAGTAAGTAGCTCAATCATTATTTTGTGACTCAGCTTCCTCAATTATTTTAACAACCTGCAGAGCTTGTTCAGCAGACACAAGCAGAGAGGCTTCTCCTGCGAATACCTTGGATAAGTTTTGGTAAAAACCCATGTACGTACCCGTTTTGGTTTTAATTGTTTCCGAAACCCCTGAATCAGAAGACGTAAAAGAACCGTAATTGCACAACAAATCATCTCCAAGGTGAGTCCAATCAATTTTTTCTTTTGACAAATTTAGTTCTTGAGGATCATGTCCATACTTGACAAAAACACCTTTACTGCCCTCTACCACAATTGACGGTTTTGTCTCTTTGGTTAACATGTCTGAAAATAAATTCACCTGAAATCTATCATAAATTAAATCGATAGAAAAACAATCAACCACTTGACCGTGTTCTCTTTGGATTTGTAAATCAGCCCTAATTTTTTGAGGGTAACCAAACATCATTAAGGAAAAATCAATCATGTGAGACCCTATATCATAAAGCAAACCAGCACCAGGGTTCTTCTCCTCTTTCCATCTTTTGACACCTATCTCAGGGCGATAACGATGCAAGGCAAGATTAACAAATTTCAAATCTCCAAACTTCTTGTTGTCAATCAGCTCTTTGACTGTAAGCACATCTCCTTCTAGTCTTTTGTTATGGTATACCGTCAAGAGGAGGTCTTTTTTTTCGGCTAGTGCTATCAATTCTTCCCCCTGAGCAACTGTTGAAGTAAAAGGCTTTTCCACCACCACATTTTTTCCCGCCAACAAAGCTTGTTTGCACATTTCAAAATGCAAGCAAGTGGGAGTATTGATGATCACCAGCTCTACTTCACTGTCAATTAATATCTTTTGAAAATCGTTTACAATGGTAGCCTTTGGATAGCGTCCCCGCGACAAGGTTTTACTGCGTTCAAGTATCAACTTCAATTCAAAACCTACATGAAGTTCCAAGAATGGCGCATGGAATACCCGTCCACTCATCCCGTATGAAGCCAAAGCAGTAACTATCTTTCCATTTTTCATCAAACTAAAAATAGGGGATAATTACTTCATTGAAGAAACTTCTAAAAGACAAAATTAGGACAAAGTATTAATTAAGGCGCTAACCTCTTTCTTGACCACTCACCATTTATTTTTTCGAATACAATCCTGTCGTGTAATCGGGAACTTTGCCCTTGCCAAAATTCAAAGTAAGTAGGCACTAACCGTAAGCCACCCCAAAAATCAGGACGCTTTACATCCTCCTTGAACTTAGCTTCACATTCAATCACTTTTTCATCAAGCCATTGCCTGTCAGGTATTTCCTTACTTTGCGGAGAAACCCACGCACCTATTCTACTGCCAAATGGGCGCGTTTTAAAATAATCTTCGGACTCTGAAGGACTTATCTTTTCCATTACTCCTTCAATGCGAACCTGACGTTCCAATTCTTTCCAATAAAAAGTTAAACTTGCTTTTGGATGAGCATCGGTTTCTTTGACTTTGTCGCTCAAGTAATTTGTGAAGTATACAAAACCCTTTTCGTCTAACTCTTTTAACAGCACCACCCTGGCCCTAGGGAATTCGCCATCATAAGTTGATAAAGTCATGGCGTTGGGATCTTTCTCTACACGCTCAGTTGCCACATCATACCATTGATTAAACACCTCAAAAGGATTTGAAGAAAATTCTTTTTCGTTTAAAGGATGATTTAAGGTGTAATCCGTTCTTTGTTTAAACTTGTCGTTTTCCATAACCAAATAATTTAGAAATACCCCTACTCTCCTATCCCCTCAAGGATTTTCTCAACCTCCTTTTCTGTCAATTTTAACTTGTCCGAGCACAGCTTTAAAAGCACTGAAGCTCTTTTTACTTTTTCACTCAATTCATCCACATCAACCGACTCGTTCTCTATGCTATGCAAGATAAGCTCTAATTCCTCGATTGCTGATTTATAACTCTTGATTTTTGTCATATTTTATTTATTTTTCATTGACTTTAACTTTGACACTTCCGTCTTTCATCACTAGCGACAACTCATCGCCTATTTTTAATTGCGCCTTACTTTTTATATACTCCCTGTTACTAAGTACCATAGCATACCCTCTATTAAGTACATTAATAGGATCCAGTAAATTAATTGTCCTTTCTTGGTTTTTAAGCAACAACTTGTTTTTTTCCACCAAACTACGCGCAGAGTTTGTCAGCCTACTTTTCGAAACCAAGATACTTTGCTGCTCCTTGACTGTAGCGAACTGAAACAAATGACTCACCCTGCTTTTATACTGCATGACTTCTTGTTTTTTGGACGCAACAAACTGTTTTCCTGCTAGCTTTAAACTTGTACTAACCTTGAATTGCTCTTCTTTTTTTACCGTCAAATACGACTGGCACAACAAGGCAAATTTTGACCTGTATGTTGTAGCTTGGTGCTTTTCCTTGAACAGACTTTCTTTCACCAAATACACCAATGATTCACTTAATTCCTGAGTGTACGCTTCAAATTCTTCAAACTGCGCAATAAAAAAAGATGCTACTGCAGTAGGTGTCTTAAGGCTTGTGTGAGCTACCAAGTCAACTACTGTGGAATCTCGTTCATGCCCAATTCCAACCACCACAGGCAAAGGAAAGTTAGCAATCATTTTAGCTATTCTGTAATTATCAAATGCAGTTAAATCCAAAGACGCACCTCCACCTCGAATGATAACTACGGCATCATATGAACTTACGTTTTTCAACACAGCCCCCAATGCTTCCAACACCTCTTTTTCCACTAAATCACCTTGCATCGACGCACTAAATAATGTTGTTTCAAACACATAAGATTTGCCATTAGCATTCAGTTGACTCATGAAATCTTCGTACCCAGCAGCAGTCCCTGATGAAATGATTGCGATGCGTTTTGGCACCAGTTCTAATTCAAGCATCTTGTTTACTTCCAGTAATCCTTCGTTTTTTAGACGCTGAATAATTTCCTGTTTGTTTTTGGCTAATTCTCCTAAAGTAAAAGTGGGGTCAATGTTTTTCACCACCAAACTCACCCCGTACAACTCGTGAAAGCCAACACTTGCTAATAACAATATCTTCATGCCTCTTTCAAGAGGCTTCCCGGTCGAAGCGTAAAATCCTTGTGCAATCTTTTGGTATTGAAAACTCCAAATGTTTGCCTTGATTCTTGCCACCACTTTCTCTTGTTTCTTTTCAATCAGCTCCATGTAACAGTGTCCACTTGCAGCAATTTTCACATCGGATATCTCTGCAACTAGCCATACGTGGTCTACAAAGTTATCCTGAACCACTTCTTTGATGAGTTGATTCAATAGGGACAGGCTGATGTACGAGTATTCTTGCGACATGACAATAATTTACAGCTTGAAATTAATAAGCCGAATTCGATTAACGCCGACAAAATCACTTTATTTACGAACACCTTGTTAATTCTTTCCCGCCAAATTATTAGTCTCAATGACCTATAAACTTTATATTTAATGCTGCTCCGTATTTATGGAACAAACTTTGAATACGATTATTTATGATTAAGCATTTTTATTTTCTTATACCCTTTGTTTTTCTGTTGAATTCTCAAATCGGGCTTTCTCAGTGTATGGAAAAACCAACGGGAAATAAAAAAATAGCGAAAAACTACATGACCTTTGGACAGTACACTTGTGCACTGGAAGAACTTTTAATTATATACCTAGAAAAACCAGACAAAGTATTTTTAAACAGAGCCATTGCCGAATGTTATGCTGGAATCCCTGGACTGGAAAAGAAAGGAGTGAAATATGGCGAGTTCTTGCTGGATAATAAAAAATTCACACCGGAAGACCTTTGGATTTTAACGATAGCATATCACAAAAACCATCAATTTAAAAAATCCATAGAAACGGCTAACAAATACATCGTTGAGTTTAAACCAGTGGAATTAGAACTAGAGGGAGTACAAAAACTAATTGGTCACTGTGAGCACGCTCTGGAAATAACAAAATTCCCAACAAACATCAAATTTGAAAACTTAGGTAAAAAAATAAATTCAAAATGGGGCGATTTAAACCCTATGCCCACCGCCAATGAAAGTCAATTGATATTCACCACCAGTCGTAAAACAGTGATGGGAGGGTATAGTTTTGGAAACGCATATTTACCCGATTTATACCTGTCTAAATTCAAAGGAAAAAAATACAGCAAACCAAGAAGCCTTGGAGCCATGTTTAACAGCATTGACATTGACATGTATGCTGGATCATCGGACAACAACAGGTATTTGTTTTTAAGTACTGACGCCGAAGGTTTTCAAATTTTCAACTTAAAAATGTCCTATTTGAAACCAAAAGCTAGGTCATGGCCAAAACCCGTCAGCGTAACAGGCATAAACAGCAACACAAGCAACGAAAAATCGGCAACGGTAAACAACGAAGGAAATATAATTATTTTTTCATCGGACAGGGTTGGCGGTCACGGAGGTTACGACTTGTGGATGAGCAGGAAACTACCTGATGGAAACTGGGGTGAACCCGTCAATTTAGGGCCACAAGTTAACACCATAGAAAACGAAACCTTCGCCATGTTTAATGAGTTCCAAAACGGAATTTTCTTTGCTTCAGAGGGGCATTTGAGTATGGGGGGATACGACATATTTGAAAGTTTATTCTCTGAAGACTTTGCCACTTGGACTACACCTCAAAACTTAGGTTACCCAGTAAACACGGTATATGACGACTTCAGTGTCAAGTTTTTGCAAAAAAGGCGCTTAGCGTACAAGTCGGATTACCGAGACGATTCTTATGGCATGTCCGACTTATACCGGCTTGTGTTTTTAGACAGCACCCCACAACTATCCATTCTGAATGTAAACTTAAAAACGGACGAAGCAACAAGGCTAAGTATTGACAGTTTAACAGCATTAAGGAACATCAGTTTAACAAACCTAGACTCTCTACGAACTTTACATGCAAGTTTAAACCCCAGTAAAGCTGATTCAATAGACAACGAAGTGGTGATCTACGATGAGGACGGATTTGATATTGGATATGACAGCACCCTCACGGACTCGATTGTGTCGTTACAAATTGATTCTGTGCTGGATATGATTGTGGAACAAAACGAAAAAATACAGCAGACAAATCCTAACTGTTATGCTAAAATCATGGTATCTAACTCAAGTACAGAAGAAGAATACGGAACCTATAAAAGTAATTCTTTTCGAGGTGGAATCCTGATGATTTTAGAACCTGGAAAATATGATTTATCAGTGGTCGCAAAGGGCTACTACCCGCTAAATAAATCCTTGATTATATACGACAAGAACAAGTTCAAAAAATTCATCAATAAGGATTACACACTTCGTAAAAGAAAATAACAACGCACAATGAAACTTCATTTAAAAAAACCCATAGCCTTTTTTGACTTAGAGACTACAGGAATTAATGTGGCAACGGACAGAATCGTCGAAATTTCCATTTTAAAAGTTAATCCTGATGGAACTCAAGAAATCAAAACAAGAAAAATAAACCCTACCATACCAATACCATTGGAAGCATCTCTTGTTCATGGGGTTTATGACAAGGACATCCAAGACGAACCCACTTTCAATGCCGTAGCTAAAAGCTTGTGTGACTTTTTTGACAATTGTGATTTAGCAGGGTTCAATTCAAACAGGTTTGATGTTCCGTTGTTAATGGAGGAATTCTTGCGAGCAGACGTTGATTTTGAGATTGAAAATAGAAATTTAGTTGACATCCAGAATATATTCCATCAAATGGAACAACGAACATTGTCAGCCGGTTACAAATTTTACTGTGGTAAGGACTTAGAAAATGCTCACAGTGCTGAGGCGGATACCATTGCCACTTTCGATATACTTGTGGCGATGCTAGACAAGTACAAAGACAGCACTTTGGAAAAAGAAGATGGAAGTTCTTATTCCCCTGTTACCAATGACATGGATCAACTTGGAGAATTTTCAAAAAGAGCAAATAATGCTGACTTGATGGGTCGAATAGTACTAGATGATGACGGTCTAGCTTTGTTCAACTTCGGAAAATACAAAGGAACCTCTGTAGCTCAAGTATTGAATGACAACCCCGGTTATTATTCATGGATCATGAATGGTGACTTTCCATTGTACACGAAAAAAGTCCTTGAAAAAATAAAACTTGCTATCCTTCAGGATAAATTAAACAGCAAATGAAAATAATTTGTATTGGACGTAATTATGTTCAACACGCCAAAGAGCTGGGTAATGACGTACCTACTGAACCTGTGTTTTTTTTAAAGCCTGATTCGGCACTGCTCCAAAAAAACGCTCCTTTTTTTATTCCTGACTTTAGTAATGAAATTCATTACGAAGTGGAACTTGTGGTTAAAATAAACCGTTTAGGAAAAAGCATCAGCGAAAATTTTGCTCATAAGTACTACCAGGAAATTGGTTTAGGGATTGACTTTACCGCAAGAGACCTTCAAGACGAATTAAAGGCGAAAGGGTTACCGTGGGAAAAAGCAAAAGCTTTTGATGGCTCGGCGGTGATGGGGAGAAAATTTATCCAGATATCCAGCAGTGACGATGCAAAAAACATCAATTTTAGCCTACGTAAAAACGGCGAACTTGTGCAAAAAGGAAACACTTCTGAGATGCTTTTTAGCATCAATCAAATCATAGCGTATGTATCCAAATTTTTCACCCTTAAAATCGGTGATTTAATCTACACAGGGACTCCATCAGGAGTAGGACCAGTTGCCATCAACGACGAACTAAAAGGATACATCGAGGACGAGGAAATTTTTAAGTGCAAAATCAAATAGTGTCCTGCCGTACTCAAACTATACAGCTTTTCGAGAATTTTGACGAAGAATATTTTTCTTTTGTCAAGACGAAAAACTCAAGCATAGCCAAAGCTACGGTTTCGTTTTTCAACGAAGAGAAAAGGGAAATGGACAAGTGAAAAAAACGAAAAGCTGTGTGGCTTGAGTACATCACTTTATGTACCTTAACCCCACATTATAAGTCCTTCCCGCTCCAGCGTTTTTAGCAGTGAAAAAATTACTATAAAGTAGCTCGACAGCAAAGTGTGAAGTCAATTGATACTTCCCTCCTATTCCAACTTGAGCGTAATCGGAATCAATTGCAGTACCTCCGTTGAATTCAAAGTTAGGAGCGTATTGCACCATGGCATAAACTGTTGATTTAGAAGTAGTAAAATAATTCACAAAAAAACTAGCTGGTGTGGACAAAAAATTACTTTTTGCTGTGTTGTTTTCATACCACGACGCTGGTTTTGAAAACCTTGCCAACAAATCAATTTCATAAAATAACTGGAATTTAGACCCTAATTGCTGACTGTAATAAAATTGAGTCCATGAGGTAAACCTATCCCAATCCAACCATGGCTTAGCGTTAGCATCAGCTTCCAAATCACTTGCTATTGGAATCCATAAGGCACTCTGAATCGAAAAATTAGGATTGTTTTTGAACGGGCTGAATTTTATTTTAGGACCAATGGCTGTCACAGCAGTTCTAGTTAAATTAGAGGATTCAAAATTGAAAACTTTTATTGCTGCACTTTTTACATCGTTGTCCACTCGTACCGATTTAAAAATCACATCCACCCCCCAATTCACTCTTGCTGATTTACTTGTACCAAACAATACTTGAGTAAACGTGGCAAAATAAGTGGAGCGTTGATCCAATTCAACAAGATCCCTGTCCATGTCCCTGAATGCTGTTTGGGTATATAAATTATTAAACAATTGCACATCAACCTGTCCCTTTTTCAAAAGTTTTGACGGTGTATAAGACTGGATATTAGATAATTCTTCTTCTCCACTCGCCTCTTCATCTTGCGCCTGAACTTGGATTCCCATGAAGGTGAACAACAATACAATCCCGCTAAAATTCAATAACCTCATCTAACAGTCAGTTTAAATTAGTTTAATATATACATACTCCTTAAAGCCCATCCATCACTATTCAAAACTACAATTCCAGATGTTGGAAAAGAGCCCTTAAGTGCTGTACTTCCTTTATTCACTTGTGCAAAGAATACACTTTTTATTAAAACCCCAGTAAAATTATACACCGACAAGGTCACGTTTTTATAATTTTTGTCCGAATCAATTGATATACCTGACGAATTTACTTTAATGTTTACTCCTTCTGGTGCTGAAACATCGTTAATTTTTAAAGCGATACAATCTCCTACGTTATTTCCTAAAAGTGCTGAACCATAATAATGATTATACTGTGTACAATGAATAGTTACATAGGAGTAATCAGTTAATTTTATAGCCCAAGGGAGTGTATAGGTTTGACTACCAGCTAAACTTCCCAACGCATCCAATCTGACACTAAAAGCATCCACCCGCATGGTATTCCCAATGTAAATGTCCAAATCAGGACCTGAATCCGATACAAAATCAGAGGACAAAATTAATTTAATACTGCCATCAGTCTGTATTTCAAGGGTTACGGCACCTTTAACGTCAACGTCTCCTGCGCCTATAAACGATCCTGTTCTATTACAGTTTTCAGCATGTGCAAAAAAACTTGTCAAAGTAAATAATGTGATCAATGTTAAAATTTTCATGTTGTTTAAAATTAGGTATTAGTTAATAATCGGTTGGTTAATAAAATTGAGTTTTTGTCTATGTTTACAAACTTGCTTTTACTTAGCTCAATGAGTTGAGTAGTGATACTTTGCCTAGTGGCATTGCACAAAAAAGCCAATTCCCTGTGTTTCAAATGAGTTCTAATAAGCACTTCTCCATTCATTAAGTTCACACCTATTCCCGCTCCTATTAATTTCAACATCATCATTAGCCTTGCCTTTAGGTCAAACCTTGCATTGCTTAGTACGGTATGCTGAATCCTGGAGGTATGAACCACAAAATTGTCTCTTATTATTTTTTGAGTCACGTTGTTGTCTGTCAATAAGTTCAAACTGTATTCTTCAATTTGAACCTTGTCCGATAACACTTGTGCAAAATTACCTCGTTGCTGAATCCCTAACAAAACTTCCTCTCCAAAATATTCTCCTTGCTGCACAAAATGGGTGAAACTGGATTTACCATCGCCTATACCGTCACCCAAGGCACTCCCCATCATGAGCAATCCCTCCTTTAGCTTGAATAATTTAAAAGCTCCTTGATGTTCCTCAAAAACGAACTGTCCTTTTTTAAATTCCTTGACGATCCCTAATGGGAAATCGATTTCCTTGTTTTTAATTCCGGCATAAATTATTGATTCTCTCATGGCTTTGCTTTTTTGATCTAAAACAAAACTAATAGACAAGTATCACAGAAGTATCACCAGAAGATGCTGGTTGTGTGTTTATTCAAACTTTTAAGCAATTAAATACTTAAACTAGCTATCCTAAAAGAAAACACTGTTCCCTCTCCTTTTATGGAAGCAACTACTACAGAAACACCGTGCAAATCAAGGATTTTCTTAACAATAGCAAGTCCAAGTCCCGCTCCAGGATTGTTATCTTTGTCTTTGCTGAGCTTTTTATAGCGGTCAAAAACAAAAGGCAAGTATTCTTCCTCAATCCCCACACCGTTGTCTTGTACTTCCACTTTTAAAAACCCATTTTGTTCGCTCACTTTTAATTTAACCTCTCCTCTTTCAGCTGTGAATTTCAAGGCGTTTTCTACCAAATTTTGAATGGCACGTTCCATTAAAGCAATGTCAATTTGCACATAAGAAACACCTTCCACCTTCAATGTCAACGAAATTTCTTTTTTGTTTGCTAGTATTTGATACCTACCTACAATGTCGTTTAACAATTCACTCAAATTTACTTTTTCCTTTTTCAACTTGATTTTGTTCGACTCTAATTTTGACAATTCAAAAAGTTCTGAAACCAACTTTTCCAAGTTGTTTGTACTCTTTAATATGTTATTCAAAAACTTCACCCTGTCCTCCTTACTGATGGTGTCGTCCTTCATGACCAAGGTTTCCGCATAACCATGAATGATTGCAAGTGGGGTACGTAAATCGTGAGATACATTAGCTACCAACTCCTTACGCAAGCTCTCCATTGATTTCAACTGCTTAATGTTACCGTCAATGGTATCCGCCATGTTGTTTAAGGTCTGTGCCAAATCCGCAAATTCTCCTTTTGAGTTGAGCTTAATTTTATTCGAAAAGTCTTCTTGTTCGAATCTTTCTACTCCTTTCTGAATGATACGCAAGTTTTTTGTCAAATACCAAATAGCAATCAATCCAAACACTATGGCTACAAGCAAGGTTATCAAAAGCGATTTTTTACCCACGTTGTACATGAACCCTGTAAATAGTGAACTGGCTACATTCTCGTATTCCTCTGAGGATAAAATCACGTACACGTAACCTTTTAAGTGATCCTGTTCAATGATTGGGCAGGCGGAAAAAATTTTAGTTGCTTCAGGATTCCTTGGATCGGTTCCCGTTAAAAACTTTTCACCTTGATTATCAATGTACTCTTTGATCTTCTCAACTGGCACTTGGGTAGTTTTGATTTTTTCCGGTGGTGCGTCATAAGTTAATATGTGCCCCAAAGTATCCAACACATACACTTCTGCTGATGGATTGACTTTCATGTGGTGCATCATCACGTGCTGAATCCCTGATTCGTTTAACGCTCCGTCCTTGAACAATTCCACATCATCAATTACTTGATGAGAGACATCCTTACAAAGCAATTGTTTGGTTTCCAAATAAAACTGATTAACAGACATGGATGTCACGGTAACGTATACTCCACCCACTAACAGCATCAAGATCAAAAACAGGAAGGAAATTTTCCAATACAGCGAAGTAAATATTTTGTTCATTATTATAATTTATAAATCATCGTTAAAGGCATATCCTACTCCCCAAACAGTTTTTATGTACAACGGGGTTTCTTGACTAGTTTCAATTTTTGACCGCAACCTATTGATGTGTGAATTAACCGTATGTTCATATCCAGAAAAGTTATAACCCCAAACAAGCTCAAGTAATTTCCCTCGGGTATAACTTTTCCCTGGGTTTGAAGCCAGTAAAAAAAGCAAATCAAATTCTTTGGCTGTCAAGTCTAATTTATCGGCGCCCTTGGACACCCTTCTTTTTTCCTGGTCAATGATGAGTTCTCCAACCTCAACAAGGTCTTGTATTTGTTCGGTTGATGCATAACTTGTACTACGCCTCATTAATGCTTTTGCTCTGGCAGTAAACTCTCGGACACTAAAAGGCTTGGTCATGTAATCGTCCGCGCCTATTTCCAACCCCAGCACTTTGTCAAACTCCTCTGATTTTGCAGTAAGCATGAGTACAGGAGTGTTGATGTTGGATTTTCGCAATTCCTTACAAACCTCAATTCCGTTAAGCTCAGGGAGCATTAAATCAAGAATAATTAAATCGTAGCTTTCGGACTTAGCTAGTTTTAGCCCCATATTACCATCCGTAGCAAAGCTCACCTCTTTGTTTAAATCCTTAAGATGAATTGCTATTAAGTCCGCTATTGCTAGTTCGTCCTCTATGATTAATACTTTATTCATAATGATGTATAGACATGTGCTTAGTTCAAAAATACTTTATTAAACAACTAATCGTTGTCATGTAGCTTACCAAAAATAAGTTTTATTGATGTTAAAATCAATATTATTGTCATGACACCGACACTATATAAAAGTATTAATCGTTTCATTTGTAGGTATGAAGAACGTCTTTCTATTGTTCATATTGACATTACTGACCGCTTGTCAGACAGGATCAGAGAACCCTAACAAAAATGACAATGCTAATTTTCGAGCATTGCCTGATACTACTTTTGGTTTTTCTAAAGTGCAAATCACTCAAGAAATTAAAAAGGGAGTATTGCACGAGTACAAACAGTACTACTTCCCTGACGGTTCTATTGCCATGCAAGGAGAGTTTGTAAATTTCGTAAAGGAAAACTGGTGGGAGGAATACCATGCTACAGGTAAAATAAAATCTAGAGGTACTTATGTCAACAACAAAAAACAAGGAGACTGGATGATGTACTTTGAAAATGGTAATTTACA
>JBLIAZ010000035.1:0-15752 GCA_047631875.1 Saprospiraceae bacterium | reverse complement strand
TAGTACTCCTTTTACTGACCTTCAAGAAAAGTACAAAAACAACATAAATTTCAAACGGAACGTAAACATGGCCATTGAAATTACTGTATTAGACATAAACCCTGATACTGCTTCTTTAATAGCAAACAGAATTGTTGCGATTGCAGATGAGGTAATGAACGAAATTAGGAGCAAAAGAAATACACAAGCTTATCAAATAGTGAAAAAAATATACCTGGGAAAAATGGACCAGATAAAAGACATGGAAGATTCGATACAATTTATCATGTTAAATGGTGTAATTGACGTTAGCGGACAAGCAGAAGCATATTCTGATGCTCATGCTAATGCACTAGCAAAAGGTAATCATAAAGGTGCTCTGGCAATAGAAAAAAAATTAAATACTATTTCTAAATACGGTGCGCAGTTTATTTCACTTAACGAAAATCTCATCGTAGAACAAAAAATGTTATCTGAATTAAAGGCAAAATTTACCGAAGCACAGGTAGATCTAGAAGAGAAACTAGAGAATGTATTCATAGTTGCAAATGCTTTTCCTGCCGAAAAAAATAGCTATCCAATAAAATGGTTAATTGTGCTTCTTTCAACCGCAGGAGGTTTGATAATGGGTATTCTTGCTATAATTGTTTACGAACAATTGCAAAAATTGAAATTTGAAATCGAAAAACAAACAATTGAATAACGACAACTTATCATGAATAAATACTTCGAAAACGACGATATCTTATCCATTGTATGGAGATGGAAAAAGCCACTAATGATGGTGTTTATTGTTTCTTCTCTAATTTCCATCATCATTTCTTCCCCTGCAGTAATAGCTCCAAAATACCAGTCATTTGCCAGAGTTTATCCTAGTAATTTAGCTTCCTATTCAGAAGAATCGTACAGTGAACAAACGCTTCAATTCCTTGAATCAGATATCATTCGAACTAAATTAGTGGCAGAATTTAACTTACAAAGCCACTATGAAATAGACAATGATGATCCTCATAAAGTATACAAGCTGTATAAAATCTACAGTGAGAACGTCACATTTAATAAGACAAAGTTCGAGTCAGTTGAAATTAAGGTAGTTGACATTTCACCTGACACCGCATTCAGTATGTTAAATCGACTCATTGAAATATACAACGAACAAGTCAAAATTGTACAAGACAATCAAATCAAAGAAGCTATCAACACTTTAGAAAAAATAGTTAAAAATAAGGAAGCTGAAATGGATACGTTGGAAAAGAAAATAACTTTTTTCAGAGTAGAATTTGGTTTACTTGATTACAAAAGCCAAGTAAAAAACATCACAAAAGCTTATTACAAACTTTTATCTAGCCCAGGGAACGGAGGTGAAAAAATCAAGAAAGTTAACAAAGAACTTTCACAACTAAAATCTAAAGGTGCTGAATTTGAGCGCTTGGTGGCGATGCTTAAAGTTGTTCGAGGTGAATATGCAAAGTATAAAAATGAATACGACCAGCAATACAAGGAGCTACAAAGAGAAAAAAAATACATCAACATTGTAGTAAATGGTTACCGTAGTGACAAAAAAGTATACCCAATAAGATGGTTGATTATTTTATTATCAGTTGCTTCATCTACTCTTTTGGCTTTCGGGATTATCTCCTTTATGGACAGGATAAACAGGGAAGAAAAAAGTGCTTGATCAGAGCAAAAAAATATGGTTTTTAATTTTAAGCTTTTCTTTTATTCTTTTGAATGGCTTCTTTATCATCCAAGAGAAATTTGAGTTTCTTTTGTTGCCTGTTTTATTGCTCATTATTTATTTGGCGCTATTTAAAATGGATGTCTTGATAAAGGTCATTGTATTTTTAACACCATTGTCCATTAGTTTAAGTGAAATAAATGAAGGCGCTGCGATTGACATGGCGCTTCCAACTGAGCCCATTTTATTTGGCCTAATGCTCATTTTCATCCTTAAACTATTTAAAGATGGATCATTCGATTCGAAAATAATTCGACACCCTGTTACGATAGCTATTCTCATTAACTTGGTTTGGATTGCACTTACTAGTATACCAAGTATACACCCTTTAATTTCATTTAAGTTTTTGTTAGGAAGACTTTGGTTTTTAATTGGATATTACTTCATAATTTCCCAACTATTTAAATCTCGAAAAAATATCAGTCAGTTCTTTTGGTTGTACATTGGAGGGTTTTCTTTAGTAATAGCCTACACTATTATCATGCATTCAGCAAATGGGTTTGATCAAAAATCAGCCAACTGGATCATGGGTCCATTTTTCAATGATCATACTTCATACGGGGCTGCATTAGCATTTCTGATGCCTTTCTTGGTTTTTAAAGTTTTTGACAAAGACATTTTAGGTACCAAAAAGCTGTTAATATTCCTATTGCTTGGATATTTCACACTTGCTCTAGTACTGTCTTTTACCAGAGCAGCGTGGGTTAGTGTAGTCGGTTCACTCATCGTCTTTTTGGTGCTAAAATTTAAGATTAAATGGTGGGTTATTACAGTGGGGTTCATTTTTTCTGCTGTCCTGTTAATTGGTCTGTGGACTCAGTTAAGCACCTCGATGGCAAGTAACAAACAAGACTCATCAAGCAACTTGAAAGAACATGTTTCGTCGATATCAAATGTGACATCTGACGCCTCCAACCTCGAAAGATTAAACCGCTGGAATGCTGCTTATGAAATGTTTAAAAAACGTCCACTTTTAGGATGGGGACCAGGTGTCTATTCTTTTGAATACGCACCATTTCAAAAAAGCAAAGATAAAACGATCATTAGCACCAATACAGGGGATGGAGGAAATGCACACAGCGAATACTTAGGACCCTTGGCTGAATCTGGAATAATTGGGACACTAAGCTATTTGCTTATCATTTTAACAATTATTTACACAGCCGTAAAGGTTTATAAAAAGCCAGCACTAAGTCCAAAAATGAGAGCAATGGTTTTAGTTTCCTTCTTAGGACTTGTCTCCTATTTCATTCATGGTATCCTAAACAACTTTTTAGACACAGACAAAATCTCAGCCTTATTTTGGGGCATGACCGCAGTGATTGTCATCATTGACTTATATCACTCTCAAGAAGATAAAGAAATAAAAACTTAAAGTTTTCTATTGTTGTACCTGATTTAATCAGCAGTAACCTCCTCCTCTTTATCCGCATCAGTTTTAGAAACTATGGCTTCATCTATGTAAGGAAATACATCAATGACGTTCGTTTTAGCAGCATTTGCAATTTCCCACTCCACAATGGAACCCTCCATTCTCACTTCAGTTTTTTCAATAGCATCCTTGATGCTGTCTGCTTGAACTAAATAATTTTCGCTTATTTTTTTCTCTTTTCCACTGTCTGAATCGACTGAAACATACGTTACTTTCAATTTAAAAAAGAAATCTTTGCTTTCGTCTATGACAATGTCGTTGATATTTGATTTAGCACAAGTAGCTAAATTGTATTCAGGTATGTACTCTTCTAAAATTCCCTGCAAACGAGCTTCTGCTTCAGTAAAACTTAAAGCATTCAGCATGTATTGCTCGCTTTTTTTAAAAATAGTGCCGTTTTCAGCTTGTTTTAAATAATTTATCTTGCAACTAAACCATGTATTCATCTTTCTATAATGTCTTAAATGTATATTCTATTTAGAATGGTAAGTCAGCACCATCACCTGTAAACTCATTCATTTTTGAACCTCTGATCATTGTTTGAGGTTGTTCTTCGCCAGAAGTTGGCTCTGCTGAAAATGTATTTAAATCACCAGCATGTAAATCAACAAACTTAGCTTGTTCAGGAACAAACCTCAACTGAATGTTACTTAAGGCTCCATTCCTATGTTTGGCCACAATAATTTCTGTAATTCCAACCAGTGAGTTACCTTCTTCATCAACAGTAATGTCATAATAATCTGGTCGGTAAATGAACATTACCATATCCGCATCCTGCTCAATCGCTCCAGATTCTCTCAAATCCGACAACATTGGTCGTTTATCTCCTCCTCTTGTTTCAACCGCTCTACTTAATTGAGAAAGAGCAATCACAGGAATTTTTAACTCCTTTGCTAATACTTTCAAGGACCTTGAAATAATGCTGATCTCCTCTTGTCTGTTACCACCATCTTTTCCTCCAGCATGCATCAATTGTAAATAATCAATTACAACCATTTGGATGTTATGTTGAGCCTTTAATCTCCTTGCTTTTGCCCGTAATTCAAATACAGACAACCCGGGAGTATCATCAATGAACAAGGGAGCTTCTGTCAATGCCGATACTTTAGCATTCAATTGCTCCCATTCATGTTGAGCTAAATTTCCTTTTTTGAGTTTATCTGAACTCAAACCAGTTTCCGAAGCCACTAACCTCATCACCATTTGAAGCGAAGACATTTCAAGGGAAAATATAGCTATTGGTAAGCCCTGATCTACGGCAATGTTTCTTGCCATTGACAACACAAATGCTGTTTTACCCATTCCAGGCCTTGCAGCCAAAATAAGTAATTCACTTGCTTGCCAACCAGATGTTAACTTGTCTAATTCCACAAATCCAGAAGGCACACCATTCACTCCATCTCCTTTTTCACCAGCCTTTTTAATTTGTTCCTTTGCTTGCTGAACCAAAGTAGGCATGGCATCAAAACTTTTCCTGATGTTACCTTGTGCTACTGAAAATAAATCCTGTTCAGCCTTATCCAATAAATCAAACACATCAGTTGTTTCATCATAAGCGTCCGTGATGGTTTCAGTAGATATCCTAATTAATTCCCTTTGGATGTACTTTTGAGAAATTATTCTGGCGTGAAATTCGATGTTTGCTGCCGAAGCAACATTATTAGTAAGTTTTGTAACGTAATATGCTCCCCCAATAGCTTCTAACTCCCCATTTAATTTCAATTGATTTTTTACTGTCAATAAATCTACAGGTTCACTTTTTTGAAAAAGTTCTTGGATCGCAAGATAAATTTTTTGATGACTCTCCTTGTAAAAACTTACTGGTTGTAAAATGTCAATGACCGTGGTCAAGGCATCTCTTTCAATCATTAAAGCTCCGAGAACAGATTCTTCTAAATCAAGCGCTTGAGGAGGTAATTTACCATACTCTTTTGCAATTTGCTCGTGGTTTACCACAGGCTTTTTCTTTGCTTTTTTTACACCAGTTTTTTCAAAATCGGACATTTATCAAAGGTAGGGAATTATCCCTCTCGATGCTCGAAATTGTTAAACTATAATTTATACTTGTTCTCCTCAATTAACATTTTCGCTATGCTCCTCCTAGCTTTAATCGCGTTAAAAGGAGTTGTTTTGGTGAACCTCTTCAATCCCATAAACATCATCCTAGCTTCATCTCCTTGGGCAAAACCATTCAAGGCATTTTTACCTGCCACACTAATTTTATCCGCAGCATCATTTATAAATACCTGCACCACTGAAATTTGTGCCAGACAATTTTCCTCTCCATTTTTAGCCATTAATTTCATTACTCTCAAATAGGCAGATTCAGCTGAATAAAGTTGAATAATCATGTCCGAAATATTCATTAAAACCTCCTGCTCATCACCTAACTTCATCATCAATTTTTGCACTGCACCTCCAGCAACCATTAATACCGCTTTCTTAAAGTTTTTTAAGTAGTTGCCTTCAGCCACTAGAGTCCCTTCTTCTCCGTCTCCAAAACTTGGGATTCCCATTAACTCTTTCCCTACAGCCTGGGCTGGACCCATTAAATCGAGCTGTCCTTTCATGGCTTTCTTTATCAGCATGTCCACAATCAACATCCTGTTAATTTCATTCGTCCCTTCAAAAATCCTGTTAATTCTAGAATCCCTGTACGATCGTTCCATTGGAGCATCAGCTGAATACCCCATTCCCCCATATATTTGAACTCCTTCATCAGCCACGTAATCCAACACCTCAGAACCTTGTACTTTTAATATCGCCGCTTCAACTGCATATTCTTCTACCCCTTTCAGCTTCGCTTTTTCAGTTTCCATTCCTCCAGCAAGTAGCGCATCAGTAGCATCGTCAATCAATTGACCAGTCCTGTACAAGGAGCTTTCCAATACGAATGTCTGAATAGCCTGTTCGGCAATCTTATGTTGAATTGCCCCAAAACTTGAAATTGCTTTTCCAAACTGAATTCTTTCGTTTGCATAATTTATTCCAGTAGAACAAATTGTTTTACTTGCTCCTAAAGCTGCTGCAGCAAGTTTTATCCTACCTATGTTTAGGATGTTCAATGCAATTTTAAACCCACCTTCTCTGTCTCCCAATAAGTTTTCAGAGGGCACTTTTACGTCGTTAAAAAAGACTTGTCGAGTTGAAGAGCCTTTGATCCCCATTTTCTGTTCTTCAGGGTTCAAGCTAATTCCTCCAAAGTCTTTCTCCACAATGAATGCACTTAAATTTTTGTCGTCTTCAATTTTAGCAAATACAATGAATATGTCCGCAAACCCTCCGTTTGTGATCCACATTTTTTGACCGTTCAACAAATAATGTGACCCATCAGAGGACGGCATCGCTTTCGTTTTTCCCGAATTTGCATCCGACCCTGATCCAGGCTCCGTCAGACAATAACAAGCTTTTTTAACTCCACTTCCCAAATCTGGCAGGTACTTAGCTTTTTGAGCTTCTGTTCCATAATACATGATTGGTAATGTTCCTATTCCTGTATGTGCCGAAAACGCCACAGCAAAACTATGACCTGATCCGAGTGCTTCACTAATGAGCGTTGATTCATTAAAACCTTTTCCAAAGCCTTGATATTCTTCTGGAATTGATATGGCTAACAATCCTAATTCACCAGCTTTTTCAACTAAACTAGGCATCAACCCTTCCTCCATGGCATCAATCCTATCCAAGTTTGGAATCACTTCAGCATCTAAAAAATCACGACAAGTATCTGCTATCATTTTTTGCTCTTCACTCCATTCTTCCGCAATGAATATGGCATTAAAATCGGATTCCTTGATTAAAAACTCGCCACCTCTAATTGTTGTTTTTTCGCTCATAATGTTAATGTTGGTAATAATAGTTTTTTTGTGTTATTTAAGTAACTCATAAATTCCTGCAGCACCTTGTCCAGTACCCACACACATGGTTACCATGCCGTATTTCTTGTCTCTTTTTCGTAATTCGTTAAATATTTGAACCGACAGTTTTGCTCCTGTACAACCTAGGGGGTGACCTAAAGCAATTGCTCCTCCATTCACATTCACGATACTTGAATCCAAACCCAATTCATTGATTACAGCCACACTTTGCGAAGCAAAAGCTTCGTTCAATTCGAACAAGTCAATGTCATTTAATTTAAGTCCCGCCTTTTCTAACGCTCCAGGTACTGCGTAAATTGGCCCAACCCCCATTACCTTTGGTTCCAAAGCAGCCACATGGTAACTCACTAACCTTGCAATGGGTTCTAAGTTTAATTCTTTTACCATTTTTTCGCTCATCACTATAACAAAAGCTGCTCCATCAGAAGTTTGCGAAGAATTTCCCGCAGTCACAGAACCTCCCGCTGCAAACACAGGTCGTAACTTAGCTAGCGCATCGATGTTCGTCCCTTTTCTTGGCCCTTCATCTGTGTCAATGATATGTTCTCGTTCTTGTCTTTTCTCGTTCTTATCTAAAAATATTTCCTTTACTGTAATGGGCACAATATCCTCTTTGAACCTTCCTTCTGCCACTGCTCTTAGCGCCCGGTTATGTGATTCTACACTGAAAGCATCTTGAGCTTCTCGGCTTACCTTATATACATTTGCTACCTCTTCAGCGGTCAGTCCCATTCCCCAATACCAATCCGGGTTTTTCTTAGCAACTTCGTAATTAGGAATCACCTTCCATCCCCCAAAAGGAATAGGTGACATGGTTTCCACACCTCCAGCAATGATGCAATCAGCCATTCCAGCTTTTATTTTTGCTGAAGCTATGGCAATGGTTTCCAAACCTGAAGAACAATACCTGTTTACTGTCACCCCTGGCACCTTCACTGTATCAAGCCCCATCAAGGATATCATTCTACCAATGTTTAATCCTTGCTCTGCCTCTGGTGTGGCATTCCCTACAATGACATCGTCAATCCTGTTGTGATCCAAATTTGGAATACTTCCCACCAAATGTTTTATTACTTGAGCTCCTAGGTCGTCTGCTCGCGTGAAGCGAAACCCTCCTTTTTTTGATTTCCCAACTGCCGACCTGTACCCTGCTACTATGTATGCTTCCATTGTAATGTTGTTTTCTTAATTAATAAAATCCATGTGAAACCATTTTCCACCTTAGTTTCTTAAAGGTTTTCCAGTAGTCAATAAACTCTGAATTCTTTCTAAAGTTTTTCTTTCTCCGCAAAGAGACATGAATGCTTCTCTTTCCAAATTCAACAAATATTGCTCTGACACTTGAGTTTTGGCACTTAAATCACCTCCACACAATACGTGACCTAACTTTTCTGAAATTAGTTTATCGTGTTCACTGATGTATTTTCCACTGTACATCGTATATGCGCCCGCGTAAACCATTCCTAAACCTTCACGCCCAAGCACCCTGATGTCAGTTCGTTGAATAGGTCGAGTATAACCAGCTTCGTGTAATATTAAAGCTTCACTTTTAGCTTCATTAATTAACCTGTTTTGGTTCAAAACGAACTTATCACGGCCTTTTACATAGTAACCTAGTTCAAACGCGTCAGCTGCCGAAGTAGATACTTTTGCCATTCCAATAGTCAAAAATGCGTTCTTCAGACTTGGAAGTTCAATGTCGCCTTCAAAAGTTGAATCGGATAACCTTAACGCAAATTCTTTACTGCCTCCTCCCCCAGGAATTAAACCTGCTCCAACTTCAACCAAACCGGTATAGGTTTCTGCAGACGCAACTACCTTGTCAGCATGTAAAGCGATTTCACATCCACCTCCTAAGGCCATGGAATGTGGAGCTACAACTACAGGAATATCCGAATACCGAACCCTCATCATTGTATTTTGAAATGCCCTGATGGCAAAATCAACCTCATCCCACTCTTGCTCTACAGCGTACATGAATAATATGCCCAAATTGGCGCCTACTGAAAAATTCGTCCCTTGATTTGAAATAACCACTCCTTTCCAGCCTTCTTGCTCAGCGATGTCAATTCCTTTATTAATTCCTTGTAGAACCTCACCTCCCATGGTGTTCATTTTACTGTGGAACTCAATGTTTAATATTCCATCTCCAATATCAAATACCGAACATCCAGAATTACTCCATACTACATTAGTCTTTCTGAGGTTGTCCAAAATGACAAAATCATCCGCTCCTGGAATAGGTATATATGACTTTGATGTAATGTCGTAATAATATTTTACACCATTTTCTACTTTATAAAACCTTTCCACCCCATCGGCTAACATGTCCGTCACCCAACTAGCCATTACAATTCCTGTAGCGCTCATCATTTCGACAGACTGTTTTAACCCTACTGCATCCCACAATTCAAATGGGCCCAAATCCCAACCAAATCCAGCATTCATGGCTTGATCTACCCTGAACACTTCATCTGAAATTTCAGGAATTCTGTTAGAAACATAAGCAAAAAGTTGAGTTAAGGTTGTCCTGTAAAACTCCCCTGCTTTGTCTTTCCCAGACACTAAAATTTTAATTCTCTTTTTAAGAACTTCTTCGTTTTTAGCTAACTCTAACGTAGGAAAGGAAACCCTTTTTTTCTTTTCATATTCGAACGATTTCAAGTTTAAAGCTAAAATAGTTTTGCCTTCCTTTTTGTAAAAACCTTGTTTAGACTTTGAACCCAACCAGCCGTTTTCAACCATTGTGCTGACGTAGGATGGTATTGTAAATTCGTCATTGGCTTCATCGTCTTTGCAGTTTTGTTGTACTCCATTAGCTACTTTCACTAAGGTATCTAACCCCACTACATCACAAGTCCGAAAGGTTGCTGATTTTGGGCGGCCTAATACTGGGCCTGTGAGCTTATCAATTTCCTCCACTGTCAATCCCATCTTTTCCACGGTATGAAACAAATTCATGATGGAAAAAACCCCTATTCTGTTGGCAATAAAAGCAGGAGTATCCTTACATAATACAGTAGTTTTTCCTAAAAATAAATCACCATAAGACATCATAAAGTCAATGACTATTTGATTTGTTTTTGGGGTAGGAATAACTTCCAATAATCTTAAATAACGAGGTGGATTAAAAAAATGTGTTCCACAAAAATGTGCTTGAAAATCTTCCGAACGACCATCCAACATCATGTGTATTGGAATTCCCGAAGTGTTCGAACTAATAAGGGTTCCTGGCTTTCTATGCTTTTCTACCTCCTCAAATACTTTCTTTTTGATGTCTAAGTTTTCTACCACCACTTCAATCGTCCAATCACAATCTGAAATTTTAGAAATGTCATCAGTGAAATTTCCTGTAGTAATGTACTTGCTGTCAGATTTTATGTAAATAGGAGATGGATTGGATTTCATACAAAAAGTCAACGCATCGTTCACTATTCTGTTTCTGAAAACAGGATGATTCTCATCCAATCCTTTTGCTTTTTCTTTGTCACTTAACTCCTTTGGTACAATATCCAGCAGCAATACTTGTACTCCAATGTTCGCAAAATGACAGGCTATCCTTGAACCCATCACTCCTGACCCTAATATGGCAACCTTGTTAATTTTTCTTTCCATGAATTTCAATTCTTCGTTTTTTAATACCTCCTTATCTTACTCCCCGTATATTTTCACAAACAAGTCAGCGCACTTTTCCTTAATTACCTTTCGCTTTAATTTCATGGTAGGGGTCAATTCGCCATCCTGAACACACCACTCTTTAGGAAGTAACTCGAACTTTTTAATTTGTTCTACTTTTCCAAAATTGACATTTAAACTATCAATTTCAGAACTAATTTTCTTTTTCACTTCGTCCATACAAATAATTTCCTCGTTGGTTCCGCACGGATAACCTTTATGCTCACACCATGATTTTACATGTACAAAATTTGGAACTATTAATGCTGCCGGATGCTTACGAGCTTCACCAATTACCATTATTTGCTCAATGAACATAGACTCCTTCATTTTGTTTTCCATTGGTTGAGGAGCTACATACTTCCCTCCAGAAGTTTTAAATATTTCCTTTTTTCTGTCGGTGATTTTCAAATAATCTCCGTCAAAAATTCCTATGTCACCAGTGTGGAACCATTCACCTGTCATAACCTCAGCTGTTTTTTCAGGGTTGCTGTAATACCCCATCATCACATTCGGTCCTTTTACAAGTATTTCTCCGTCTTCAGCAATTTTCACTGTCACATCGTTAATGACTTTTCCAATGGTGCCAAATTTTGTTCCCTCAGGTTCCAGTGTGTTAACAGACACAATTGGCGATGTCTCGGTTAATCCATAACCCTCCAATATTGGAATTCCTATTCCCCAAAAGAACCTTGTTAATCTTGTTTGTAAGGCGGCGCTTCCAGAAACAATGGTTTTTACATTCCCTCCTAATCCCAACCTTATTTTTGAAAAAACGAGTTTTTCAGCTATTAAATCACCTATGCTTTTTGATTGACCAATTTCGAAAGCTTGAGCTTTTTTTACTGCCCACAAAAAAAGATGTTTAATGATTCCCGATTTCTGATTCCCTCCTGCAATCACCTTATCGTAAACTTTTTCAATTAACCGAGGAACAGCGGTGAAAATATGAGGCTTAATTTCTTTAATATTATCCCCAATAGTTTCAATGCTTTCAGCGTAATAAATTGAAATTCCACCAAGCGTATAAATGTTCAATAATGACCTTTCAAAGACATGACACAGAGGTAAAAAACTCAATGCTTTGTCACCATATTGAACAGGCAAATAACCAACTCCTTCCAATGCATTACTTACCAAGTTTTTATGTGATAGCATTACCCCTTTTGGATTGCCCGTAGTACCTGAAGTATAAATAATTGTAACTAAGTCTTCTTCGGAAATCTCCTCTTTTATTTTTATTAAAGTGTCTTCAATCTCTGCTGCGCTTTCTTTTGACAAAATCTCTTTCCAATGACTCACTCCTTGAATTACATCAAAAGAAAACACTTTTTCCAACGAAGGTACATCGGAACGAATTGCATCAATTTTACCATACAAATCGGCATCGCTTAAAAAAGCGTACTTAATTCCCGCATCTTTGAATATGAATTTGTAATCGGATTCTGAAATCGTAGGATAAATAGGACAAAGAACCGCTCCAATTTGAGCTACTCCGTAATTTATAAAATTCCATTCTGGACGATTATTAGTAACCGTAGCGATTTTATCCCCTTTTTTAATGCCCAATGAAATTAAACCCGCACTTACTTGATCAACAATCTCTTTGTACTCCTTGGTACTATAGGATTTCCACTTGCCATTAACTTTACTTGCCAATGCAACATCAAGAGGGAAGTTTTTTAATCCACTTTCCAGTATATCGAACGTTCTTTTAATTTTCATAATCTTCAATTTAAGGCGCTATAAAATAGCCCTACTAAAGCTAACGAAGATTATCGAAAAATGTTCAGGTTAAACGAAAATAATATTTACCGTTACGATAACTTAACAAGATAAATCTTTGTATTCCTTTGTATCTCAAGGATATGAAATAAGAAACCACTTCAATAAAAATTTAGACTAATGCGTGAATTGCTTCATTCACTTCAAAAATGGAGTATTTTTCTATAAAAATTTCACCGTTGTGAATTTCTCGATTCAAATTCATGTGAAAATAACCTTCAATAGAATTTTGCAACTGCAATTCATCCAATAAATCAAACACTAAATTGATTTGATCTTTATCTACAGCGTAAATGTCACTGCAGAAATCTTTGATCGGATTTAGGCATGTCACCAAACCAACGTCAACGCGTGGATATGAACTTGTGATTGAACGGACCTTCTCTAATAAATCTTCCTTAGTGAAAATATCTGGTAAGGACAATTTGACAAACAATGTTGGCAGCTTCTTTTTATCTATCAAACGTAAATATTTATCTACCTCTTCATCCAATGCAGGACCAAGGGTACTGATGCTGAATACTTTTCCAGAAACAACCAACAGCAAATGTGGAGGTACCTTAAGCGCATTCAATAATATTAAGTAAACACCTTCTTTTAGGTATTCCTTTTTAAATTGACTTACTCCCTGAAGCTTATACTTCAACATCCATTGCTCCTTTAAATACTAGTTCTGCTGGACCTTGCAAAAACACATCTGTATACTGGGTTCCATTCACCGCAAAAGTGACTTTTAAATTACCCCCCAAAGCCATTACATTAATTTCTTTTGAGGATGTTAAGCCTGTTGCATGAACAGACAGCACTGCCGCTGTCACTCCCGTTCCACAAGCAAGTGTCTCATCTTCCACTCCTCTTTCATAAGTCCTTATGGACAAGGAATTTTCACTGGTCAACTCAATGAAATTAACGTTCGTACCCTCGTTTTTAAACCTGTCATTGTTTCTCACTTCTCGACCATATTCAACCACATCATATTCCGACAGATTCTCAACCACTTGCACGTAATGAGGTGATCCTGTATCCAAATAACAATAACCTTGTCCTCTTTCAATGGTATTTACATCAATCATGTGAAGGCTCACCCATTGCTCGTTATCGTGTTCAATCACTGAAGCTTTATGTTCACCATCCACCGCAATGAACTTGCAAGTTTGTTGCACAATTCCTTGAGCAAATGCAAATGCAACGATACACCTTCCTCCGTTACCGCACATCGAACCTTCATACCCGTCAGCATTGTAATAAACCATTTCAAAATCGTAATCGTCAGACGACCGAAGCAACATTAATCCATCGGCACCTACACCAAATTTACGGTCACATAATAATTTCACCAAAGCATTGTCATTCCTTTCAAAACTATTCAACCTGTCGTCAATAATGACAAAATCATTACCTGCTCCTTGGTATTTGTAAAACTCTATGTGCATTTGATTTAATGTTTATTTTAAATGACCTGTTGTAAAATTAACACATTTTAAGCAGCTAAAAGGACGCTTTAGAGACTTTCCACGTTACAATTTGTAGTACTAAAAATGATAACCCGTAAAATTTCATCCTATGAACATCAAAACAATCTTCACAAGTTTAATCACATCCATTGCCATCATTGTAATTTTCGGCTATTTTTTAAAGCACCAATCGAATAATCAACCTATTAAAGAGCAAACACCTGTTCACCAGGTAAGTAATTTTAACGATAAGCGAACCAATCAAGTCGACTTCATTGATGCTGCTAGTAACTCTGTCAACGCAGTAGTTCACATCAAGACAAAATCTACAAAATCGGGAGGCTACTACTACAACCCAATCAACGACTATTTTTTCGGAAACCCCTATCAAAAAGGACCTGATAAAATAATTTCTGGAAGTGGTTCTGGGGTTATAATATCTGCTGACGGATACATCGCTACCAATTATCATGTCATCAAAGGAGCAACGGTGATTGAAGTAACAATGAACGATAAAAGAATATTTGAAGCAACAGTCATTGGGAAGGATCCCAATACTGACTTGGCGCTGCTAAAAATAAAAGAATCTGACTTGCCTTCTATTGCATACGCAAACAGTGATAACTTGCAAGTTGGAGAATGGGTTCTAGCAGTAGGAAATCCTTTTAATTTAACATCAACTGTAACTGCAGGAATTGTAAGCGCGAAAGGCAGGAACATTAATTTATTGAAAGAACAATATGCCATTGAAAGTTTTATCCAAACTGACGCAGCTGTCAATCCTGGAAATAGCGGTGGAGCATTGGTAAACACTAAGGGAGAACTTGTTGGAATCAATACTGCCATAGCTTCAAACACTGGGTCTTACACTGGATACTCATTCGCAATTCCAGTAAACGTGGTTAAAAAAGTAATGAATGACTTACGTAATTTTGGATCTGTACAAAGAGCATTACTTGGGATTCAAATTCAAGACATCAACAGGGAACTAAGTACCAAAATGAATTTAAACACTTTGAATGGCATTTACATCTCAAAAGTATTTGCGAACAGTGCAGCCGCAATTGCCAATCTTCAATCGGGAGATGTCATTACTCACATTAATGGCAAAAAGACCAACGCCATCAATGAGCTTCAAGAGCAAATGAGTCAATTTGGACCAGGTGATAAAATTGATGTGGTGTACTTGAGAAATAGTAAAGTAAACAGCGTGACAGTGAAACTAAAAGGAATGGTAAAAAACTAAATGTGATCGACAGTTTATATACAACCTAGTTCAAGTCTTCAAACTCTTTCATAGTGTCAACCAAAACTTGAACACTTGACAAAGCCAAGGCATTGTACATTGAAGCTCTAAAACCCCCAACACTGCGGTGTCCTTTTATTCCATTAAGCCCCTTTTGTTCAGCAAGACTTAAGAAGTCTGGGTCTAAACTGCTATTTTTCAGCACAAAAGTTGGGTTCATCATTGACCTGTCTTCAGTATTAGCTGTTCCTTCAAACAAAGAGTTTCTTTCAATTTCAGCATAAAGTAAAGCCGCTTTCGCATTGTTCTCCTTCTCTATTACATCAAGTCCTTTTGCTTTTAACCACTCTAAATTGAGCATACACACAAATATTGAAAAACAAGGAGGTGTATTGAACATGGACTCTTTGTCAATGTGAATTTGATAATCAAGCATACAAGGAATCGCCCTGGTAGTTTTTCCAAGAATGCTCTTTTTAACAATCACCAACGTAGTTCCTGCTGGTCCAATGTTTTTTTGAGCTCCAGCGTATACTAAGTCAAAATCCGAAACTTTTATTTTTTT
>JBLIAZ010000034.1:0-15857 GCA_047631875.1 Saprospiraceae bacterium | reverse complement strand
GGTTCGAAGCAGGCAGGTAGATTTAAAGATGATATTTTCATCGAATAGAAACAATAAATACTGTGTCGCATTTGTGTCAACCACCTCCTAGCCCCTTAATAGAAAAGGAAATTACTTTCTGTATTGGGAAGTAAGACAGCTTAAACACCTGTCTTACTTTCCAATACAATAGCTAATACTCTTTAGTAATCAATCAGTTACATCACAAATCAACGTATCACACCGAGCACTCCCATTTAAACTTTATATGAGTTACTGATTCTGTTGATAAGTTACTTAATGGCTACACAAGTAGAAATACGGAAAGCTACAGTGTGGAGGTGCCTAACTAAACTATCAAAACCAAGAAATTAAGGAGATAGTATTTGGTTTTTGATGATTTCATTTTACGGATATTTTTAATATGCTGCTAGGAAAAGTTTGATTTGAAGCTCATTCCACCCATTAATGTAGCTGGAAACAGAGGTGATTGTAGCAGAAATATTATTTCCCGCTTAATACCTCGCATATTTAAAGCTCAAAACACCTTGTTTTAAAGCTCACTTTGTTTAATATTGAGCTTTATTTAGTGATTAATTGAGCTTTAAAACAAAATGGCAAAACTAACAATTGAGACAATTATTGATGTAATCAGGCAAAATGGACCTGTTTCTTCGGGAGAACTAAACCTTTTACTGAAGGATAAGGCAGGGTACGCAACCATAAAAAGGAGATTGACAGAATTAGTCGAAAAAGACTTAGTTAGTCTTCAAGGCTCCAGAAAATCAACAAAGTATTTCATTAGTGCCGCTAACGATATAAATGCACCAATAAATACAAAGGATTATTTCAAGCTTGAAATAGATCAAAGAAAAATAAAAAAGAACTACCAATTTGACTTGACAGAGAGTATCCTCCCTAATCATTCCTTGTTCAAAAAAACTGAAATTGACCATCTCAATCAATTACAAAACAAATATCTCAAAAACATAAAAGAACTTTCACATACGGAGCTAAATAAAGAATTGGAACGTTTAGCAGTTGACTTAAGCTGGAAATCGTCACAAATTGAAGGCAACACATACTCGCTATTAGAAACAGAAAGGTTACTAAAAGAAAAGATTACTGCAGAAGGAAAAACGCATGAAGAAGCAGTGATGCTGTTAAACCATAAAGATGCGTTGGATTTTATAGTAGAGTACCCTGATTACGTTTCACCCTTAACTGTAAAGTCTATTGAAGATATTCATAAACTCCTGACTAAGGATCTTGGAATTGATCAAAATATTAGAAAAAGACGAGTTGGTATTTCTGGGACAAACTATGAGCCACTAGTTGGAGAGTTTCAAATTAAAGAAGCATTACAAGATATTTGTCTTACTGTAAATCACAAAGATAATGTCTTTGAAAAATCCTTCATTACACTAATAATGCTCTCATATTTACAAGCTTTTGCGGACGGTAATAAACGAACAGCAAGAATCACAAGCAATGCTGTACTTATCAATCACAACTACTGTCCACTATCCTTTCGAACCGTAGATTCCATTGAATATAAAAAAGCCATGCTAATTTTTTATGAGCAAAATAACATCTCTCCTTTTAAAGAAATATTTATCGACCAATACCAGTTTGCTGTGGAAACTTACTTTTAAAAAGTGAATACAAAATGTATTAAGCAGGATGTTAAACTGGACAAGTTATCAACAACGATTCTACAGACAAAAGTCACTGTATTCCCCTCCATGAAAAGTGATTTTACACCGTCACTATTTAGTCACTAGGTACTCTACAGACCTTTATAATTAGTGATTTTCACATTATGTATCGACTACTGAATAAAACGAGTAATTAAAACCCTAGATACCCCGTAAATTTGATGTTGAGAATCTTTTAATCGTCTTCAATTGCTAAGTGTAATTTCTTTAAATCGTCTATCAAAAAGTTCGACCCACCTCCCGTCAGCTCCACTAGTGAAAAAGAATCTCGCAATTTATTGCGGGATTTTTTTATTCGAGTTTACAACTCGGGAAACAAGGGAGAAACTTGTTACTCCCTACCCCCCAACTCCTTCCTCAACATATTCAAAGCTGCCAAAACTGTCCTCCTCACCACTCCACTCCTGTCACCTCCAAAATTAAACTTTTTGCAAACCACGGTTTTTTCTGACACCACTGCTATGTAAACTGTACCCACAGGAATTTCTTTGGTCCCACCATTTGGACCCGCCAACCCTGTAGTCGCAATTGCATAAGTGCTACCAAACTTATCAAGAGCACCAATTGCCATTTGAATAGCAACTTTTTCACTGACCACATCATGTTCAGCTATAACCAAAGGACCAACCTTCAATTCATTGATTTTCACTTCGACATCATAGCTAACTAGTCCACCAATAAAATAAGATGAAGCTCCTGAAACACTCGTGATTTCTTTTCCCAAAGCTCCACCAGTTAAACTTTCGGCAACACTTAAAGTCGCACCATTGTTCAACAATAACTCACCCACAACTTTCGCTATCTCGTCGTAGTTATCACCAAAAACATGCTCTGAAATCCTATTTTTAATCAGTTCTACTTGTTGATTAACTGCAGCAATTACTCTTGTTTCATGTGATCCTCTACCGGTTACACGTAATTTTACCATGCCTCTTGATGGCAAGTAAGCCAAACTTATCCCTTGAGGTAAAGAGTCTTCAATGTGACTGATTTGTTCAGCAATGTAGGACTCTCCTATTCCTTGAGTTAATATGTTATGAGAATAAATACTTGGAAGTTCAAATTCATTTTGAAGAATGGGAACCAACTCTTTGCTTGTTAAATACCTCATTTCCCTTGGCACACCAGGTAAGGAAACAAAAATGGTCTCCTCTTTTTCCATCCACATTCCAGGTGCTGTTCCTGCTTTATTCATAAGCACCTTACAGCCTTCCGGAATTTGCGCTTGCAAGTGATTTACAGGCTGTACTTCCTTTTTATAGCTTGCAAAAAAAGACATGACATTTTCAAGAACTGCTTCATTCAAAACCAACTCCACCCCAAAATATTTTGCAAGTGTCGTTTTGGTAATGTCGTCCTTTGTGGGACCTAAACCTCCTGTCAACACTACAAGTTGATACTTGTTTTGACACAACGTTAAAGTATTTATGATGTCATCTTCTTTGTCTGATATGGTATAAACAGCTTGAACGTCAACACCAATTAATGTCAATTTTTCGCCAATGTAACCGGCGTTAGTGTTGACCGTTTGACCAATTAACAATTCATCACCTATTGAAACAATGGCTGCGTTCATTTTTTTTGAAGTATCATTAATCCATCACGAAATGGAAGCAGGATGTTCTGGACCCGCATGTCATTTTGGACAAGCTCATTAAATTCCATGATGGCTTTCGTTTCTTTGTCTCCTTCCTTTAGCTCCTGAACAACTTTACCGCTCCACAATACATTGTCAACCACTATGTATCCACCGGTGTTTACTTTATCAAAAACTTGATGATAATAATTGACATAACTCTCTTTATCCGCGTCAATAAAAACTAAATCAAAACCATCTTCAAGTGTCGGAATAATTTTTGATGCATCTCCAGTTATCATTTTAATGGTTGCCCCATGTCCAGATTTTTCAAAATACTCATTTGCAAGTTCCTCGAGCTCCTCATTACAATCAATGGTAATTAGTTCCCCTCCTTCAGGTACGCCTTTAGCCAAACAGATTGCGCTGTAACCTGTGTAAGTACCTATTTCTAATACCCTCTTGGGTTGGATCATGCCACTGAACATGCTCAGTAACTCACCTTGCAAATGACCACTTAACATTCTTGGACGCAAAACATTCACATTCGTATGCCTGTTTAAAGCTTTCAAAACACCACCTTCCTCAGTCGTGTGTTTCTCACAATAATCATTGATGTTTTCAGGTATAAAATCCATGTGTATTATTTAGACAAGTAGCACAATTCACTCATCGAGTTGGGATGAATGTATTTATTCGCTACCTCAATGAGGTCATTGGAAGTTACTGAGTCAATTTTAGTCAAGATGTCTTGCACGGTATCCACCTTATCAGATAGTAAGTAAGCTTTTCCCAACCCTAACATTAGTCCCACCTTACTTTCCATTCCAATAGCAATGAATCCCTTTAACTGTTCTTTCGCTTGATGTAATTTTAAATCAGATAGTTTGTTGTTGCTCAGGTTGTGTAGTTCTTTGTACACCAGTTTTTTCGTTTTATTTAAGTTCTTAGTATCTACTCCAAAATATATGCTAAATTGACCAACGTCGGAATAGGATTGTATGCTTGAATCAATACCATATACATAGCCCTTCTTTTCTCTGATTTCCATGTTCAACTTTGAATTTAAAGCTGGTCCTCCAAGATAATTATTTAACAAAACTAAAGCAGTCTTGTCACTGTGAGTATAGCTACAAACTTCCGAACCTAAAATGACATGGCATTGATGTGTTTCTTTTTTAATTTCATTAAAAAACTGACCGCTTACAGGAACTATTTTTCTTGTTTTTGGCACTTTCGAAAACTCGAACCGTTCAAAATACTTTGCTATTTTACGTTCCACTTGTGCCAGCGTAAAGTTCCCTACAGTGCTGACGACCATATTGTTAGGCACATAGTGTTTTTTAACAAACCCTTGAAGCTTTGCCCTGTCGATGTTGTTCACATCCTTTTCAGTGCCTAAAATATCATTTCCTAAACTGTGTCCTTTGAACAAATACTCATCAAAATCTTCAAAAATTAATTCTGATGGTGCGTCTTGGTAGCTGAGTATCTCGTCAATGACAACTGCCTTCTCTTTGACCAACTCGTGTTCAGGAAAAAGTGATTCAAAACTTATGTCAGCAATGATTTCAAGAGCCCTATCCATGTGAGGATTTAACACCGAGGCATACAATACAGTTTCCTCTTTGGTAGTATAAGCATTCAATTCACCTCCTACGACGTCCAACCGATTTAATATGTGGAATGCTTTCCTTCGTTTTGTTCCTTTAAAAAGGGCGTGCTCTAAAAAATGTGCAACTCCTCGCTCGTCCGGTGTCTCATCTCTTGAACCAACGTTGACAAACAGTCCACAATGAAAAACTTCAGAGGATTTTATTTCTTGGTGAATGATTTTTAACCCATTCGAAAGTGATGATGTTTCGATTTCCATACTTTACTTACTCTTTGTTCAAATAAACCCAAAATAAACCCGAGTACCCTAATATCTCTTTGTCGTTTTTATAGCGCTCCTTCATAGGACAAATCGCAATCACTTTTTTAGTAAATTCATTGGTTTTTTTATTGAAATACCATTGCTCTAAAAATTTTAATTTCACGATCGCATCCACGTCTAAATTTTCCTCAATGGGCACTGCTATGTATTCCTCATCAACCATTACAAACTCTGTATCCACATGATGAAATAGGTCATCAAGGTACTCTTTTCCCATTGGTATCATGGTGTCGGGAATGTAGTAAAAAACCGGCAAATCACCACTTTTTATCTTCTCAAAAAGATCAGTTAAAAAACCTGTTCTTTTTTCTTTTGACAACCAATTATCACTGTACTCTTGTTCAACAGGATTCCCTATTGTAACAGCGTATTCAATTTGATTAATTAACGTGTCTCCTTTGTTTGTTTGGGAGGAGCAAGCACTTAAAATCAGCACCACTAGAAACATAGGATAGCGACAATAATTATTTAATTTCATGGATGTGAATTTACTCAAATTAATGCATTGTAAGACCTTTAATACGGGAATTAGTTTTATTTTTGGCACTTGAGAAACCACCTTAAAACCACCGTGTCATGAAAAAACTTCTCTTACTGTCTTTGCTTGTCCTTTTTTCCCTTCATTCAAAAGGAGAAGTTTGGTTTGATATTGGTGCCAAGGGAGCTTACGCACCAGGAGTATTTACAAACGCTCATCTTTTGTCTTCACGAAATCAAAGTTTAAAATACAATCATGGTTATTTCTATGGAGGTAAATTGGGAGTCAACTTTGGTTTGACGCACTCGATGACCATTGATTTACTTTTATCAAAAACTACTCAAACATTAATTAACAGTTTAAAAACGAACAACTACACTGTATCACTATCCTCATTAGACCTTCCGATCATGTACCGACACAACCAAGACAATGGAGGGTATAGTGAAATCGGACCTCAATTTACCTTCACTCAAGAAGCTAACTTATCAGTGAATGGTCTCACATCGGACATCAAAAGCAATTTCAACAGCACCAACATGGGAGTAGCTTTTGGATTTGGACAGTACATTGGTGGTGGTCAAGCTTTTGGGTTTAACATGGGACTCAGGTTCGCATACATGTTTGGTGACATCGTAGCTAGCTCATCCCAAAACATGGGTGATGACCCAATATTTCAACCGCTAGGAGCTGAAGAAATTGGCAAATACACGTACAACCCTACTGGCAGATTATATGCAGGTGTCGTGTTAGAAGCGAATTTTAACATTGGATACATTACTAAAGGATCACGATGCAGCAAAAGAACTAGATTTAAAATGTTCTAAGTCGTGAGATTATTAATCGCAATCATCCCTTTGGTTATTTTATTTTCTTGCAAAGAAGATGATGATTCTGATGCAACTATTTTCGGAAAATGGAAGGTTGAAGGGTATGTAGCAAACGCTAGTTCACCTTCAAAAACAGCTTCAACAGATGCATTCGTGACTTTCAATAATGACAAAAGCGTTAACCTAACATTAGAAATTAATACTTGTACGGGCACTTTTACCTTGAACAGCGATACCTTGCTTATAAAAGACATTGGCTGTACCGAAGCTTGCTGTGACTCCGAATTTTCTCTTGAATTAACTGAACTACTTCCTCGTGTGGAGGGTTATTATTTCACAAATGGAAAACTTAATTTATCAGGACTGGAAAACCTCAACATTAGACTCACTGAAGAATAAAACAGCACTCCTGTTAAATTGTAATTACTGACTTTACTTCTCTATACTTTTTGTAAATTTTTTAAGCTGTTTAGCTTTTATCCTCCCTCCGTAAGTCATTATCCTAATTGGCAAATTCACTGATTTTAACTCACCTAAAACAGTCCCGTTCTTCGCGCCCACTATCCTATGACCAAATCCGTAACTGGTCACTATAAACTCATTAGTGGTACTCGATTCAAAAAGCGGATAAGTAGTTGGAACTATTTGAATGTATGCATAACTACTGTCATTGTTGACGATCGCTTTTTGAATTTGGTCGTAGCCAACTAGCTCCATTGGATAAGGATATGCCTTTTTCAGTTTCTCTATTGTCAGGTTTTTGTGAAGTTCTGAACTGTCAATTAGTAGTGTCTTATTTTTTAAGAATTTGCTGTTAAGTTGAATTTGTTTTTTATTGTCCTTCCGACTGATGTTATTAAGCTTGTTTTTAAATAAATTTTGCGTCATTTGAAGGCTGTAAATGAGATCTCCTTTTGAAGGAAACATGTTAGGCAATGTTTCTCGATGGATAAAATTATAAATCTTATCATGGTCTTCAACTAAACTAAACATCATAGCACATGCTTGCCAATGCCATATCCTGTACCTGTAATCATAACTACTGCTACTCCATCCCTCTAGTTCTGATTTATAAAATGCGTCTTCGCTAAATTCAACTACTGCCCAACCTCTTTGACCTCCACGCCTTTTTGTTTTGTATATTCCCTTTTCCATGAACATCACGCTGTCATTCAGCGTCCAATACTTTTTGAATATTTCCTTGATGGTTTTATTGAAAAATTTAGAATATTCTGAATTCTCGGTTTCTAAAACAACAAGGATTGGTCTTGATTTAAACTTTTTAATGTCACTTTTTTTTGCCAATCCATTTTGAGCATTTATTTGAACACACACTAACAATAAAACTACTAACCAATGTGTTTTTTTCATTTGTTTGTTATTACACTTTTACTTGATCATTATTGAAACCAGTGAAATTTGACTTTCCCTTGAGTGTTTGCTTCAAATGTAGGCAAAGGAAGCTTATAAAAGGAAAGTACTTTTAACACGAATTTTAAATTCCTGCTTTTTGTGGGGATTTTAGTCCAATCTATATCGGGTGATAGAAAGAATTGTGAATACCTGTTAACCTTAGGTAGGGACAACCCTGAGTCATTAAATTCAGGATTACTCTTTCCTCCTAATAAACCTTCCGCACCATAACCTGCAGCTAAATTTAACCATTTTGGAAACTTTGAACTATTTGTGAAAAGAGACAAATTGAACGAAAGCCAATAACTTTGACCATTGTAATCTTTGATTAATGAAGTCAAGTGATTGTAGCCTAATTGTTCTGGTCGCAGTGCTCTGTATGAACTTGGTAAAAATCCATATTTAAGACTAAAGCTACTGTTCTTTGAAAACTTACTTTTCGCTAAAAAAACACCAATTCCAACAGCATTAGAAAACATGTCTTCATTAGAAAATCCCCATCCATCCGAAAACCCATCCATGACTTCAACTGCCGCCAAAAAAGAAAATGAAGTCAATGCACTGTACCAACGTCCGCGTTTTTTAGGATGACCTGCCCATTGATACCAACCCTCTATGTAATCACAAACTTGATAGGCTGTGACGGCATGACCAACCTTGTCCATTCCACGCCATTCTAGGGCATCATTAAAAAAATGAAACGACGAACTGTTAAAATCTTTGTACCAAGAATAAGATAAGGTACCTAGCAAACCAACACCTAAAGCTGAAGTCCCTCCAACCACAAAAGCTGAACGACCTTTATGATATTCAGGTGAGTAATCCATAAAATGCAAAGAATCTTTTTGTGCAAAAGTACCATTAACACCCACGCAACAAATCATCAGAACACTGATAAACAAGAGGTTGTGTCGTTGAAAACAAGTTAAAAAGTTTACAAAAGTCATTGATCTGATTCCTTAATGATTCTTTATCTTTGCGACTCAAATTTACTATCCATGATTGTTAAAACCAAAAAATATCAATTAACCTCGTCCAAGTACATAGGATTAGCCTTAAAAGCACTGATTAAAAAAGAATGGAAATACTTTGGAATCCCTGCCTTACTGCTAATTTTAGGGTTTGTTTTCCCAAGTGCATTTTGGTGGTTTTTTACCTTTGCTTTATTAGTTCCAGGCTTGTACATTTTATTTTGGGTAGTTCAATTTGCAGGTTTCACCCAACATGAATCTGGCAAAATGTTTTTTTACAAAATGTCATTTGAAATTGACAGCAAACAGGTGATGTTAAAAATGGACAGCAAACATGGAATGCCGGTTGAATACAAAAGTTTCACGAACGCATTCAAAACAAAAGACGCTTTTATCCTTACCATGTCAAAAGCTCAGTTCATTTACTTGCCTTTCAGCATATTTAAGTCTGATGGTGATAAAAAAATGACCGAAACGATACTAAAAAGAAAAAAACTTTTATAGTTAACTATTGTAAAACAAATGGCATTTTTTGGTCAAAGAAAACCGAAGCAATTCAACTTTAAACCTGTTTATCTAAAAGAGGAAGAAGAGGATAAAGCTGGGTTTACAGAAAAAATGCATAACCAATGGAACAGGATACCTTATTCGCAGTTATTAAAAGACAGCAAACGAAAAATCATCAGATCCTTGGTTGTCATTTTAGCAATCGCTTATTTGTCAATAAAAACATACGAATACCTAAATCAAGGCTTGTAATCCATTAATTCAATCATGTCCAACAGCGTCATTAAATTATTACCTGAGAACGTAGCTAATCAAATAGCTGCTGGAGAAGTAATTCAAAGACCTGCCAGTGTACTAAAAGAATTAATGGAAAATGCTGTAGATTCTGGAGCCACCAACATTCAGGTCGTCGTAAAAGATGCTGGCAAATCATTGATTCAAATAATTGACAACGGTTGTGGTATGAATCCTGAAGACGCAAAACTCTGTTTTCAAAGGCATGCCACTTCAAAAATTAAACATGCCGACGACTTATTTGCGCTCAAGTCAAAAGGTTTCAGAGGAGAAGCGCTAGCATCAATCGCTTCCATTGCACACGTAGAACTGAAAACAAAAACAGAAAACGGTGAAATTGGACAACTAATAAAAATTGAAGGAGGTATAATTTCAGATGAACTTCCCTGTAACCAAGCCACTGGCACCTCTTTTAGTGTGAAAAATTTATTTTTCAATGTGCCCGCCAGACGAAAATTTTTGAAAAGCAACAACGTTGAAGGACGTCATATCAATGATGAATTCACTCGGATTGCCCTTACGCATCCTGAAATTAAATTTACATTACATATAAATGATCAATTGGTTTACAATCTTGGTGTTGGGAAGTTCAACCAGCGCATTATGTCCATCTTTGGGAAAAGTTACAAGGAGAAATTAGTACCTATTGAGGAAGAAACCGATTTTATCCACCTTTCAGGATTCATAATTAAACCTGAATTTTCAAAAAAGACACGAGGAGAACAGTTCTTTTTTGCAAACAACAGGTTCATCAAACACAATTATTTTCATCACGCAATTAAACAGGCATTTGAGGACTTGATCCCGCACAGCTCACACCCTTCCTATTTTATTCATTTAAAAGTGGATCCAAAAGACATTGATGTAAACATACACCCGACAAAAACTGAAATTAAATTTTCGGACGAGCGGTCTATATATGCCATCATTAAAACGGTGGTGCAACGGTCCTTAAATAGACATAGTCTAGCTCCTACCTTAGATTTTGAAAGAGAAACCAGTTTTGACACCCCTGCAGTCAATTGGGACAAACCACTCAAAAACCCAGAAATAAAAGTCAACAAAAACTACAATCCATTTGACACTGGCAACGATTCCAGTAACAATTGGTCAAAAGGGGGCAGTTTTAAAGTGGAACGAACCGAAAGAAACTCCTCGTGGGAAAAACTATACAAAGACAACCAAGGAGAAAACGACCAGGTAGAGGATTCAGGATTAATCCAGGAAGAAATCACACTTGAAAGCGACCCTACACAAGAAAAAATATTTCAGGGTGAAACTACCAATGTTGGTTTTTATAAGCAGTTTAAAAGCAAGTACCTGCTTACTGAAAACGAAAATGGCATATTAATCATCAACCAAAAAAGGGCACACGAAAGGGTATTATTTGAACATTTTATCAATTTATTTGATGAGCAACAAGCAGGCTCTCAAAGGTTACTGTTCCCTGAAACCATTGAAGTGCCTGCAAAAGACATGAGCACGATAGAGGCTTTACTCCCTGACTTAGTGAGCTTGGGATTTGATATTAGCTTATTCGGCAAAGACTCTTTTGTGGTAAATGGCGTACCCTCGGACATGAAAAACTACAGCGCTAAAGACCTTGTGGAGGATTTAATTGCACAGTTTCAGCAGGACACTAATAAACTAAAGCTTAGCCAACGAGAAAAACTCGCTGTAAGCATGGCTAAAAAACTCGCTGTAAAATATGGTCAAAAAATGGAAAGCGAAGAGGTAAAAACCCTTTGTGAACAATTGTTCATGTGCGAGCAACCATTGACTAGCCCAACAGGGAAACCTACCTTGATTTCATATAATTTATCATTGATAGATAAACAACTTGGTTAAAACTGGTAGATAAGTGAGTACATCAAACACACATAAGGATTTTAATACTGACGAATTATGGATGCAACGGTGCCTAGACCTGGCCATTAACGGCTTAGGAAATGTCGCTCCTAACCCACTAGTAGGTTGTGTAATTGTGCATGAAAACAAAGTGATTGGAGAGGCTTATCATGTAGGATTCAGTTTGGAACATGCGGAAGTAAATGCTATCAATGCTGTGAAAGACAAAAGTTTACTTAGTAAATCCACTTTGTATGTGAACTTAGAACCTTGCTCGCACCATGGGAAAACACCCCCATGTTCAGATTTAATCATTCTTCATAAATTAAAAAAAGTGGTAGTTGGCGCATTGGATTCAAATGAAATCGTCAACGGTTTGGGTGTAGAAATGTTAAAAGAAGCAGGGATTGAGGTGGTAGTGAATGTATTGAAAAAGGAATGCCTAGTGTTAAACAAACGTTTTTACACCTTTCACGAAAAAAAACGACCTCATTACATTTTAAAATGGGCTGAAACTAGTGACGGCTACATTTATGACAATGATCAAAACAAGGCAATTTCCAACAAACTAAGTCAACAAAAGGTGCATCAAATAAGGTCGGAAGAACAGGCTCTTTTAATTGGTAAAAACACGTTAATTACCGATAACCCTTTACTAAACACAAGGTTAGTAAAAGGGAAGAACCCATTGAGAATTATAGTGATGGGCGAAATGATTAACTCAATTAGGCAACAAAAAATATTCAAAGACGGCGCTCCTACCTTGATTTTTAACACTTCAATTGCTGCTAAAGAAAATCAAGTTGAATTCATCAAATACGGTAAAGGGGAATTTATGTCGAAATTAAACGACGTACTTTATCAACGTGGAATATTGTCGGTACTGGTTGAAGGCGGAACAACTACTTTAAATGCTTTTATTAAAAGCAACAATTGGGATGAAGCTTACAAAATAGTGGCTCAGCACAGCTTTTCGAAGGGGGTTATTGCTCCTGAAATATCTACTCCAATAAGCTCTGAGTACAAAGTAGGTGAAGGAGACAAACAGGACAATTGGTTTAAATACCTTAATCAAAATAACAAATCAGCATAAGTCATGGCTTGGGGAGTTTTACTACTAGCAATTTTATTTTCAGCTTTACTGACCATCATTTTTAAGTATTATCAAAAGTACGAAGTAAATACACCTGTTGCCATTGTGTTCAACTACGTAGTTGCTGGTGGTTTAGCTTTCGCATTTTCGAAACACCTGCCCTCAGTAACTAAATATTTTGAGTTTGAATGGGTTTATGCCTCTATCGGGTTGGCCTTGTTGTTCATTACACTTTTTAATTTATTGGCTTTTACGAGCCAAAAAATAGGTATTACACAGTCTAACATTGCGAACAAAACTACTTTCATATTTCCTGCCATCATGGGGATATGGTTTTTTCATGAGAGCGTTAATTGGATAAAAATTATTGGAATTTTAGCAGCAGTGGTTGCTGTGATCATTACCGCAAAGGAAAAAAGCGAACAAGCATCTAAAAAACACTCCAACTTCCTTTTAATCATTACTTTATTTTTAGGAGGTGGATTATTAGATTTGTTACTGAGTTACGCTCAAAATGAACTAATACCAAGTAACGAACTGTCTTTGTTTTCTGGATATTCATTTGCTTTGGCAGGAACCTTAGGTGCTATTCAACTTATTTTCAAGCTTCTAAAAAAACAGGTAGTCATCAGAAAAAAGGATATCATTGCAGGTTTTGCTTTAGGTTTCCCAAATTATTTTTCTATTTTTTTATTCTTAAAAGCCCTAAGTTATGCTGAAATGGAAACATCCGTCGCCTTTACTGTAGCCAACATGGGGATCATTGTCACCGCCACATTTTTAAGTACCTTGCTGTTCAAAGAGAAGATTTCAAAAAGAAAATTATTTTCCATCGCCTTGGCAATTACAGCTATTATTCTTGTCAGTTTTTCAGACAAACTTCAATGATCACAATAATTTAACAGATGGATATGAGTTTGACGCACATCCGAACTCAAATTATTGTTTGGGTTTTAAACATTTCAAGTTGAACAAATATTTTTTTTATTCAGTCCCTATTGCTGTTCCCTTTGATTATATTCACCAAAGCATACGCTCAATCAACTCATGAAAAACGCACTGCCTTTATTATTATTTGTTTTCGCTCTGGCATTTAGTTATTCTGCTCAAGGCCAAACCATAGTATTTGAAGACAGCGACCACATCATTTATCATGAAGTAATAGGTGATTCAATTTACATCTCTGTGGAGGATTTTAAAGATTTTAGCTTGGATTTGACACCTGACATTGATTCTTCAAAAATAGATTACATTTTGTTCATGTTTGATGTGAACCAAAGTGGAGACATCGATCCCGGAACAGGAACAGATGTATATTACGCCTATGAAATCACAGCTAGCAACAATACTTGTAAGGCTGAAATTTTAAATACCACGACATTGAGTGCCTGTGGAAGTTTAACTTCAAATGCTATCATTACTGCCACGTTAAAAAGAACAATCTCAAACAATACTGCTCATGTGGTGTACAGTATTAAAATTCCGAAAATAGAATTATTAACTGCATTTACAGTTTGCTCAAGACTAAGTGTAACCATGCACAGAGCAGGAGACAGCAAGTACACCACCAGCAATTTCCCAAACTCAGCCGACAGGTATTTTGTAAACAGTTACTATGCTGTGAATTTATTTGAAGCCATTGACTTAGGAGGAGAAATTCAATTTTGCGCTGGCGACTCAGTACTCGCCCTTGGCTCCTACCCTTCCTATTTATGGAGCGACAACAGCACATTAAATTTCATGACACCAAAAGACAGCGGTTCAGTTCACTTGACTGTAAAGGACAACACCTGTTCCATGAGCGACACTGTGGACGTGGTCATTCAGGACGAAAACTACTGCAACAACGTTAACCTTATGTTTCCGAATGTAGTAACTCCGAACAACGATGGAATCAATGATTATTTTGAACCACTCGCTAGCGCAGTTCAGAATGGATTGGACTACACTGGTGTTGAACTAAGTATATACAATCGATGGGGAGTTAAAGTAGGCGGTAAAAAGGGGCAAGCTCCATTTTGGGACTGTCACCTTGACTGGGGACAAAAAGCACCTCCAGGCACCTATTACTTCGTTTATAACCCAGGAAACTCTAGCGCTACTACTGTGAATGGTTTCTTTACCATTTTGTATACAGTAAAGTAAAAGGTACGCTTCTCTTGTTTCTTTTCTTTGTTCGTGTTAAATTCAACCTGTGACTTTTAAGGTATACAAATCATCAGCTGGTTCAGGAAAAACATTCACTCTTGTAAAGGAGTACCTTAACATTGCGCTATCATCCGACAATCCTTCAAATTACAAAGCCATCATGGCTGTCACCTTCACCAACAAGGCAGCCAACGAGATGAAGGAACGGGTGATAAAATACCTAAGAGCACTCGCTGCAGATGAGTTTGCAGAAGGCGCGGAAAAACTAATTCAAGAACAGCTTTTATCAAGCATAAAAATTAGCAAAATTAAGCTGCAAGAAAGGGCAAAAAAAACGCTCAAAAGCATACTCCATAATTATTCCGATTTCAACATTTCCACCATTGATAAATTCATTTTAAAAATCATCAGGTCTTTTTCATTGGATTTTCAAATCCCATTTAATTTTGATGTGGAAATGGACACAGAAAGCATTTTAAACAATGCTGTGGAGAATGTAATTGCTGAGGCTGGTGAAAATAAAGAATTGACGAAATTTTTACTGCAATACGTAACTAGTCAAGCGCAAGACGATGGAAATTGGAACGTCACATCAGCTTTGACAAGTATCGCGAAAACTACACTAAACGACGATGCAACAAAATACATACGCTCTTTAAAACACTTTAGTTTTCAAGATTTTTTAAATTCTAAAAAAAAGTGTGACGATGAAATCAGCTTGTTCTTATCGAAAATCACAGGGTTTATCAAGCAAGGACATGAAGTGTTTGAAAGTAAAAATATTACCGCCTCGGACTTGATTGGAAAAAGCAGAAGTAATATTTTTAAGTACTTCCACCCCACTGGCGAATACGTAAATTTCACCTTAGCGAGCGATAAAGCTATTGCCGAATTTGAAACTGAAGAATGGGCTCATAAAACTTGTGACACACAGACAGCACAAACAATTACAGATGCTCAACATCAACTTTACGGATGTTTTTCAAGCGCCGAAAAACTTAAAACTACCGACCTTGAAAAAGTAAACAGTTTGCAACTTGTGAGCAAACACCTGTTTCAATTGGCA
>JBLIAZ010000033.1:0-15947 GCA_047631875.1 Saprospiraceae bacterium | reverse complement strand
AAATTTTTGTGGGTGGTGGCATCACAAAAGATTCCCAACTCGAAGACGAATGGCAAGAATGCGAAAGGAAAGCTAGTGGATACCTGGAAATGATGTAATCTTTGTTTAGAACGATGGAGTACCTACGGCGTGGTATTTTTTCTTTTTCTTAAACCAACCCCTCCGCTTTTGCTTTCTCCGTATTTTGCTTTCACCTGATTCTTCATGGTCATAACTCAAAGAATCAGGTACCGATACTTCATTGGAATCTGGCACTTTAACCTCTTGACCTTGAATATCAATTTTCAAAGTGTCTTGTGAGAAAGCAGGCTGAATATTAAAACCTAAAAAAGAACAAAACGCCAAAGCGTAAAACAAACTCTTACTCTTAAAAGACATCTCCCTTTGCGCAGGTAATTGATTCAAATCAAAAATCCCACATAAATCCTCCCCGCTTACCTCGTCTTTTTTCAACTCTCCTTTACCCCTGAAATCTACCACTTTATTAACACAAGACTTACAAAAGTAATCCTCTCCATTCTTTTTCATCCTAATTAAAAGCACTGGACAAGGGCGTTCAACTCTCAAGTTTTTCATTGCAATAAGATAACTGTTTTTTCCATAGAAAACAATCAACAATCATTGCATTATCCCTAAATTAGCACTTCGAATTTAGCCATGAATTACTCCAATAAAATAGCCGTACGAAACCTTGTAGAAACTTGTGTTGCTAAAGATGTGACACACGTGGTAATATCACCAGGGTCTCGAAATGCTCCACTGATCATTACATTCAACAGGCACCCGAGTATAAAAACCACAGTAATTGTGGACGAGCGTTCCGCTGCTTTTTACGCCTTGGGAATCGCACAACAAACAAAAAAAACAGTGGCTATTGTGTGTACTTCAGGTACTGCAGCACTTAACTACTCCCCTGCAATTGCAGAGGCGTACTATCAAAAAATACCTTTGCTAGTAATTACTGCCGACCGACCTGCTGAATGGATTGATCAAATGGATGGTCAGACAATTCGCCAGGAAAATGTGTACAGTAATTTCATAAAAAAGTCTTTCAACTTACCTACCGAACCAAGTACCGAGGAAGAAATTTGGCATTGCAACAGGATCTTTTCCGAAGCAATAGAGTCCACCCATTATCCTGAAGCTGGGCCGGTGCACATCAACTTCCCATTGCGGGAACCCTTGTATGAAACCAAAGATTACACAGGCATACCTTTACCAAAACAGTTCTCCACAACCACTACTTTATTGGAGTTGCCTGAATTTGAAATATCTGCACTAAAAAACAAATGGAAAGCTTATAAAAAAATACTGATTGTCAGCGGCTTGCTTCACCCTAACGATAAAATTAATGAGGCATTAACACAAATTGCTGAACAAAACCATGTAGCTGTATTAACAGAAACTACATCAAACCTGTTTGGCAACAACTTTAACCGAAGCATTGACAGGTTACTCATAGGAATTGAAGGGAAAAACGTAAATAATTTTCAACCAGATTTACTCATTACTTTAGGCGGGCCCGTTGTCAGCAAAAAAATCAAAGCATTTTTACGGAACAATCCACCACAAGAACATTGGCACGTGAACGCATCCAATGATTACATAGACACTTATAAAAGTTTAAGTAAAAACATCCCTGTGAGCCCTGAAAAGTTTTTACCAGCTTTTGTAGGTATAGACACACCAGGAAATTACAAGGACATTTGGAGGGAATTAGACAAGACTTTGTTGAAAGTATTTAAAAGCTTCATGGACACCATTGAGTTTTCAGACCTTAAAGTTTTTGATTCCATATTAAACAGCGTTCCTCAAAGCAGTAATGTGCAGTTAGCTAACTCTACCGCAGTGAGGTACAGTAATTTGTTTGATGCTGTGGCAAACAGAAAATTGAATTGTTTTAGCAACAGAGGGACTAGTGGAATTGACGGTACAATAAGTACTGCTGTCGGTGCAGCTGCCACAACCGACAAAATCACCACGGTAATTAGCGGGGACTTAAGCTTTTTATATGATTCCAATGCCTTGTGGATTACTCCAATGCCAAAAAACTTAAGGATCATCGTCATCAATAACAAAGGAGGTAACATTTTCCGAATCATAGACGGACCATCAAGCACCAATGAATTAGGTGAATTTTTTGAAGCAAAACATAATTTAAACGCAAAGCACTTAGCCTTAACTTTTGGGCTAGCTTATATCAATTGTAAAAACGACAAGCAGTTGAATGCTGGATTAAATATGATTTTCGATACAGCATACAAGAAAGCTTGTGTGTTGGAAATAGAAACTGACAATAAGCTCACTCCCAACATATTAAAGACTTACTTTAAAGGCTTAAAAAAACGAGTTTAACAACATATCCTATGGAAAAATTAGACTGGAAAGTAGAGAAAGAATACAAAGAAATCACCTTTAAAACATTCAACGGCGTAGCAAGAATTGCTTTTAACCGTCCTGAATGCAGGAACGCATTCACTCCTCTTACTGTGGATGAACTTTGGGAAGCCCTTGTAATTTGTCATGAAAGTCAAGAAATTGGAGTAGTATTAATTACAGGAGAAGGACCATCACCTAAAGATGGTGGCTGGGCTTTTTGCTCAGGAGGAGATCAGCGAGTAAGGTCAAACACTGGCTACAAAGGAAGCAACGGCATCAACAGGTTTAACATATTGGACGTACAACGTCAAATCCGTTTCATGAACAAAGTAGTCATCGCATTGGTTCCAGGATGGTGTGTTGGAGGGGGTCATAGCTTACATGTAGTGTGTGACTTGACACTTGCCAGTAAAGAACATGCTGTCTTCAAACAAACAGATGCTGACGTTGCTAGTTTTGATGGCGGATTTGGATCAGCATATTTAGCAAGACAAGTAGGGCAAAAAAGAGCTAGAGAAATATTTTTCTTAGGAGGAGAATATTCAGCTCAGGAAGCTTTTGAAATGGGAATGATAAACAAAGTGGTACCTCACGACGAATTGGATCAGCTCGGATATGAATGGGCGCAGGAAATAATGACAAAAAGCCCAACAGCCATTAAAATGTTGAAATTTGGATTCAACTTAATCGACGACGGTTTAGTTGGACAACAAATTTACGCAGGCGAAGCAACAAGGCTGGCATACGGAACTGAAGAAGCTAACGAAGGAAGGGATGCGTTTTTAGAAAAAAGAAAAAGAGACTTCTCCAAAGTCCCTAAGTTTCCCTAAAAAAATATAGGCTTATATAATACGGCAACAAAAAAGGCTTTAGCGTTAATGCTAAAGCCTTTTTTGTTTTTTTAAAAGTCCTGTATTACCCCACAATACTTTTAATGTCACCAATTATTTGCTGAGCCAACGCTTCAGCCTTTTCCTCGGATTTACTTTCAGAATATATTCTAATGATAGGCTCTGTGTTTGACTTCCTCAAGTGAACCCACTCTTCGGCGAAGTCAATTTTCACCCCATCCACTGTGTTCACGTTTTCGTGAGCGTACTTTTTTTCCATTTCTGCCAACACCTGGTCCACATCAATTTCTGGTGTCAATTGAATTTTATTTTTTGAAATGAAGTAATTAGGATAAGACTTTCTTAATTCGCTTGCCGTCATGCCACAAGTTGCCAAGTGAGTCAAAAACAGAGCAACTCCAATCAAGGAATCCCTTCCATAATGCAAATCTGGGAAAATCACACCTCCATTCCCCTCTCCTCCAATCACTGCATTCACTTCTTTCATTTTGTTAACCACATTAACCTCTCCTACCGCCGATGGATAATAAGTCCCTCCTGCAGCTTCAGTCACATCACGTAATGCTCTTGTGGACGATAAATTGGACACCGTGTTTCCTTTTTTGTGCTTTAACACATAATCAGCAACCGACACCAAGGTATACTCTTCACCAAACATGCTTCCGTCCTCACAAACAAGTGCTAAACGATCCACATCAGGATCCACGACCACTCCTAAATCGGCACCTTCATTTTTAATTAACTTCGCTATTTCAGTTAAGTTTTCTGGTAAAGGTTCTGGGTTGTGAGGGAAGTGACCATTTGGTTCACAATACAACTCCAATACATTATCCACTCCCAAAGCCTTCAACAACATAGGCATTACTATTCCTCCTGTTGAATTTACAGCATCAATGGCCACTTTAAAATTGGCAGCTTTAATTTGATCCACATTAACCAATGGGTGATTCAACACTTCTTGAATATGATAATCAAAATAACCTTTGGTTGATATTTCTCCTAAATCATCTACGTCAGCGTAAGAAAAATCTTCGCTTTCTGCTAAGGCTAAAACTTCCTCTCCGTCTTTCCCAGAAATAAACTCACCTTTATCATTCAATAACTTAAGGGCGTTCCATTGTTTTGGATTGTGTGAAGCTGTTAAAATAATTCCAGCATCAGCATTTTCGTTTGTCACAGCCATTTCAACTGTTGGTGTGGTGGACAAACCAATGTTTATCACATCCATTCCTAAACCTTGTAAAGTAGCCAATACTAACTTTTCAACCATAGGTCCGGAAATCCTTGCATCCCTACCAATGACAACCGTACACTTTTTACCTGGATTATTCCCTTGGGTCCATGCGCCAAATGCACTGGTGAATTTTACCACATCCAAAGGACTGAATCCTTCACCTGGCTTACCTCCTATTGTTCCTCTTATTCCTGAAATTGACTTTATTAAACTCACAGTTTTCTCGCTTTTAAAAATGTAACAACAAAATACATGAAATATGGGAGAATTCAAAAAGCACTTGGAAACGAAATAGAATATTAGTCTTAATTTAAAGTAAATCAAAGCTTTATGCGTATCCATTACTTACGAACCGATTTTTGTGTATAATTATCAGTTACAACATTTGGATTAAAGGTTCTTTTTGACCAAATTTGAAGAGCTATAAACCACATGGAAAACAACGAAGGAGAATCCAATTTACTAACTAAAGTCGCACGTTTTGAAAACATGCTATCTTCCAGTTGCAACCTGTATTTCGACCGCGAAGACTTCCAGGAATTAGTTGATTATTACCTTTCGATCCATGACCAAGACAGAGCGAAAACAGTACTGGATTACGCTTTTGAACAGCACCCAGGCAGCCCAGAACTAAGGTTGGCGCAAGCTCACGTATTCATTGCAAACAATTTACTAAAGGATGCATTGGATTTATTGAAAGAACTCGAAACGATGCAGCCTGAAAGTGGAGAAGTTCTAATGGCAAAAGGCACTGTTTATAGCAGGTTAAAAATAAAAGACAAAGCTTTAAGTTGCTTTAAAGATGCTATAGGTAAGGTTGAATTCAATGAAGATGTATACTTTCTAGTTGCCATTGAGCATCAACACAACATGGAATACGAAAAGGCAATCAAATACCACAGGGCTGCCTTAAAAGAAAACCCAGATTTTGAATTGTCTTTGTATGAAATAAACACTTGCTTTGATTGTACAGGTGATTTTCAAAAAGCGATTGTTTTTTACAACTCCTTCATAGACGACAATCCCTACAACGAAACAGCTTGGTTTAATTTAGGAACCATGCATGCAAAAGCTGAATCCTACGGTGAGGCAGTAATTGCTTACGAATATGCATTAGCTATAAATCCTTACTTTTCCTCAGCATTGTTTAACAAGGCTAATTCTCTTGCCTCTAATGATAAATACAAGGAAGCAATCATGTGTTACAAAGAAACCTTTGAGCATGAGTCGCCAAATTACATTACATATTGCTACATGGGTGAATGTTACGAACGACTCCATAACTTTGACGAAGCACTAAAATACTTTGACAAGGCCATTAAGAATGAAAGTACTTATTCCGATGCATGGTTAGGTAAAGCAATTGCTTTGGATCACATGAATAAAAGCTTGGAAGCGTACACCTGCGCAAAAAAGGCTTTGGAAATAAATGATAAAGAACCTGACTATTGGTTTACTTGCGCCGAGCTGGAAGAAAAGCTAGGTTTAATTGAAGAATCTTTAGACTCCATGGCAAAGGCTGTTGCTATTGATCAAACAGACGCTGATTTAATGATTCATTATGTGCAATTAGTGTACAGGAACATGGACATCTTATCGTCTTTTGAAATTGTAAACGAAGCCATTTCCATTTTTCCGAACCAAGCCAAGCTTTATTATTTTAAAGTAGGCTTAAATTTATGCTCTGCTCAACACAAAGAAGCTTACGAAAACTTAAACACAGCCTTAACCTTTGATGCTAATGTTTTCCAGTTTTTATTTGACAATTTCCCAGAAGCGAAAAAGAATCAAAATATATTAGAAATAATCAGTCAAAAACAAGATTAAATTCTTGAACTAAATTCAACCAAATCGTCATCATGAAAGAAATATCAGTACAAGAATTAAAAGCGAAAATGGACAACAAAGAAGATTTTCAATTAATCGATGTACGCGAACTTCACGAAATTGAAGTAGCTGAAATAGGTGGTGAACACATCCCTTTAGGTGAAGTTATAAACAGACGGAATGAAATTTCAAAAGACAAGCAAGTCATCATCCACTGCCGAAGTGGTGCCCGAAGTGGAAATGCAGTGAACGCATTGGAAGGGAATTTTGGCTTCGATAACCTATACAATTTAACAGGCGGGATTTTAGCCTGGTCTGCTGAAATTGACAGCAACATTCCAACTTACTAACTTTTAGTCACCCCAGTTCATGAATAAATTCAAACATTTCTTTGGCATATACCTTAGAGGTATCGCTATGGGTGCAGCAGATGTAGTCCCGGGAGTTAGCGGAGGTACCATCGCATTCATTTCAGGCATTTACCAAGAACTACTTGACACCATTAAGGGATTCAATTTATCTGTATTTAAAACCTTAAAAAACGAAGGCATTATAGCGACTTGGAAAAAACTTAATTTAAGTTTTCTTGTTAGTCTTGCTCTAGGAATTTTCACCAGTATTGTCACCCTTGCAGGGCTAATTAGCGGTATCCTTGAAGAAAAAGGAGAAACTTTTAGGAAAGTAGCGCTTTGGAGTTTTTTCTTTGGGCTCATCATTGCCTCAATTTTATATGTTGGTAAACAAGTTAAAAACTGGAACGTCAAAAATATTGTAGGGCTTGTAATCGGTGCTGGACTAGCTTTTTACATCACTGTAGCTCCTATTTCTTCAGACAGCAGCAGTTTGTTGTTTTTGTTTTTTGCGGGAAGCATTGCTATTTCAGCTATGATATTACCTGGTATTTCAGGTAGCTTTATATTGGTACTACTAGGGGCCTACCAACCCATCATGGGAGCAATAAAATCCTTAACCGAAGGACTGAAAAGTAAAGACTATGTTGCGCTTTCAGAGCCCCTTGTCATTATTTCAGTAGTTGGTGCTGGATGTATCGTAGGGCTACTCTCCTTTTCAAGAGTACTTTCATGGTTGTTCAAAAAACATGAAACCATTACTTTAGCGACACTCACGGGGTTTATGTTGGGATCTCTAAACAAAATTTGGCCTTGGAAAAAAGCAATTAGCATAAGGATAAACTCACATGGGGAAGAAGTGCCTGTTCAATTTGGAAACATGCTACCTTCCGAATACAGTACGTATTACAACATGGACAGCTCTTTGATGTACGCTTTAATCTTTGCCGTAATAGGATTCGCAGTCGTTTATTTGCTTGAGCATTTTGGTGAAAAACTACAAAAGAACAATGACTAAATCACTTGGCTTAATAGGATACCCACTTGGTCATTCATTTTCTGCGGGATACTTTAAGGAAAAATTTTCAAAAGAAAACATTACCGGTTTTGAATACAAAAATTTTGAAATTAATGACATTGCATTACTCCCAGAGGTTATTAAAAACAACATTGAGCTGATTGGACTAAATGTTACCATACCCTACAAAGAAGCGGTAATTCCTTACTTAGACAAGTTGGATGATTCGGCAAAAAATGTAGGTGCAGTAAACACCATTAAAATTGACAGAAGTGGTGGGAAAGTAATACTTACAGGATATAACACTGACACCTACGGATTCAGAGAAAGCTTGAAATACTCCTTAGCCACGCATCATCAAAAGGCTTTGATATTAGGGACAGGTGGCGCTGCAAAAGCTGCTCATTTTGTACTAAAGAATATTGGCCTGGAAGTTTTGTTTGTGTCACGAAACCCTAGAAAGGACAACGAAGTAAGTTATGATTCACTCAACGAAATTGCAGTTAAAAACTTTCCTTTAATTGTTAACTCTTCTCCAGTTGGAATGCATCCTCATATTGAAAAATGCCCAGACATACCTTATGAATTTCTGGACAGCAACAACCTTTTGTTTGACTTAATATACAACCCTGAAGAAACCCTTTTCCTCAAAAAAGGAAAAGACAAAGGAGCACTTACTCAAAACGGCCTCCCTATGTTAATTCTGCAAGCCGAAAAAGCTTGGGAAATTTGGAATAAAGTCAGTTGAAATTAATTAGTGTAAGATTACTTTTTTCACTATTTACCATAAAGTAAATCTCTCACTATTTAGCGGATCAAGCAATATTCCTTGTGGGGTAACTTTTACAGATTTAATCTATATTTTCATTTACCCTCTGCGTCATTGTTCATTTTTGTCTATTCTTTCTTGAATTCACCTATTCACTTCGTTCGGTAGCGAAATTTTTTCTTTCAAATACCGAGGAGGTGCGACGAACTAGTGAATTCAAGAAAGAATAGACAAAAATGAACAAAGACGATTATTTGAAACGTTTTACGCGATAAAACTATGACTTTTTAATCATTATTAAAAACGGCACTCCCCACAAGAAATATTGCTTTATCCTATTTAACCCCTCCACTGTCTGGGGTTGAGTCCCCCTCCTTTATCGCATCTCCTTTTTTAATACCCTCCTCGGTACCCCCCCCTCCATCTTCGTTGGTCTGCTCCTCTTCTATTACCTCTTCAACTACAGGTCGATCCGATGCTTCTTCAGCTTTTATACCTGACTCTATCCTAGTAACAAATTTCTTTTTCATCAATTCGCTCGCTTGCATATAGGTGTATGGCCCCGTTTTTTTAGTCCCTTTATTGCTCCTCTTAGCCTCTTTTACATTGTTGATCGCCGAGGTAAATATCGCATCCGAACTTGCTACCTTCATGATTCCTTTTGAATAATTAAAATAAAACCAAGTCTCTCCGTCTAATTCCAAGTAAATATTAAGTGCTTGTTTCTTCTTTCTTTTCACCACCTCTATGTATCCACTTACGTATTTATCTATTTGAGTTTTTTCAATTAATCCAATACCAATTGCTCCATCAGAAATAAACGATTGAGTTTTGTTATTCCAAACCATGTTTACATCGGAAAAAACCATGTCATGAGTAAACTCATTTGGCACTTTCTTTAATTTACCAAACAAGTTCAACTCAGAAATTAATTTGTCAGCCGTTTTTTTATCCACGAACTCACTTATCCCTTTTTCGTAATAGGTCTCCGAAATAACTACTTTTTCAAGTTCAGCAGCAGCTAGGGTTTGCGCTAGGTATTTCCACATTGAATTCTCAAGCATGAAATCAAATGTCATCATGGTAGCCATGTTGGTTTTCTTGTCCTCCATGGTTGATGTCACTTCACCGGCAGTTAACATTTTTACTTGTCCCAGTTTTGTAGACAAAGTCATTTTCCCATCACCTCTTAAATCACAAGTTTCGGTATTCAGAGCAATTAAATTACCAGCAAAACTAGATTCATTTAGTTTTTCCTTTGATGAAATTTGATACTCTCCTTCATCCTCATTGTATTTCAAAAAGCCTTTAGCCGTCACGATCATTTCGTCGCTATGGTAATTCTTTGGTCCTAAAAATAAATTATAAGGTTGCATTCTTGCATTGCTAAACGATACGCCCGAAGTCAATGTCATGCTTTTATCATAGCCCTTCACTTTATCGTTAATCGGAATCATCACATCAGCAGGATCGATGTCTGCAGAGAATGCCAACCAAGGCTTCATGAGGTCACACTCATGAATTAACCTTGTCCCTCCTTTAAAATACATCCCTAATTTGTTAGCTTCAATGCTTCCTTCACCTTTAAATTCAAAATAAGGATCCAATGTAAAACCCTGAGACTCCCCGACTAAACCACTTGCAATGGTTTGAAATTCAGCATCCACTCTTATGTTATTAAAGTGAATGTTTTGACCTTCTCCTTCTGCATCAAGAAACTGATATTCACCTTCTGCAGTATAATCCCTACGAGCATTAATACTTACTGTAGCCTCCGTAATGGTGTGGTATTTCGTAACTACGTTAGCCACAATTTCTGCTTGTTCAAGAAGCTTCATGTCAGCACCTTTTCGTACTTCAATTTCACCATCTCCTGTGTAAATTCTTGCATCAGCCACATTGATGTATTTCACTTCATGTGCCTTGATGGTGTTGTCTTTTAAATAGTAATTTGCTTTAGGAGAAATAAACTTCAAAGAATCTTGATCTGGATGAGTTGATATAAATTCAGCTCCCGACAAATCAAGGTCATTGCCACCTGCTCCAGTATTAGCTTCTTTAGAAGTAGCATCAGTAGAAGACAATTCCAGTGTAAAATCATCCATGAACCACTTAAATTGATCCATGTAACAAACATATTGGTTGATTGGAAAATTAACATACGAAGCTCCATCGTTTGCAACGAAATCACCCTCCCTCTTTTTTAAATCGATGGTACTATTCATGTTTTTAGTTTCAAACGCAATCCCTTGCACATCACTTTCTGATTTTAATTTAAAGTCAGCGGTATCAGCCATGAACTTGGTGTTTTTGAAATCGAATAAATTAGAGGTTAACTCCGCATTATCAAAATCAATTACTCCTGAACCAATCATGGCTTCCCTGTTGTACGTTAACTCCCCATCCAATCTGGCTTCATAGTTATACATGGTCATTGGGAAAGTAGTATTCCTTACTTTCATAAAGTCAGGGTTTGGCTCATAATGTACATTCACATTTTTCGCGTCCACGTCCGGATACTCAACTCCTGTAGTTATTTCATCTAATGTAAATTCTTGAGCAAAAGCATTCATGCTGTCTGGATAAAATATAAAATCGGTCGATTTAGCCACACTCGTGATGTATTCAAAATCACCATCTCCCATGATCCCTTGATTACTTACATTGATTTTATTTTTGAAAGTTGCCTTACCTCCATACACCGGTTCTCCGTCATATTCTGTAGTCCTACTGAAACCCAAAGAGTGGTCTGGCATCATTCCCAAATTCTCTTGTAGATCGTTAAAAATACCGCCTGAAACAAAGGTGCCTGCAAACTGGACTCCATCATTTGTGAAGGTCCCTAGGCTGTCTACTTCAAAAGGATCCAACTTGAAAAACACTTTTTGAGGATCGTACGCATTCCCCCGCTTATTACGCTTATTGTATTTTACATAAGAATTTCCAGTACTTATTAATTTAGGGTAAGCTGGAAATGAATCAATGTGAATACCTGATTTATTATTAGGGGGATCAATGATTAATTTTCCTTGTACATTTTCAATGACACTGTTGACCATCGTGTAGGCTGATTGCTCACCTTTTTTCTCCATTCTTCGATCGGCAGCTTTTAACCTCACAGAATCCACTGAAGGTAGCGCAATGTTAAAACTATCATACGAAAATGAAAATTGCTTACCGTGAAACTCGTAATTTCCAGACCTTAAAATCCCATCAAAAGTCATGTCCCTGTTTTTGCTCAAAACGATGTGCCTTCCTTTTGGAATAAAACCAGTTGTTCGTACTTTACTTAACACCACACTCCGAACCCCATTAATATCCATTTGATAACTGTCTAAATTCAAAACGGCATTGGACTTCCCTTTGATGTCTGAAATAACTGTAATATTATCATAATCACTCTTTTTCGACTTTGCATCCAAGTAATCAAACAATCGTTGTTGGATGGTCACCACTCCTTTGTTGATGTCATACAATACAAATCCCATGTTGGCAAACTTGATCAGTAATCTCTGAATTGAATTGTCGTCTAAAGTAAAATGAGCCGATATGTCTGTGTCCAAACAAACCCTATCACCATTGTTTTTCTCTTCAACGAACTGTCTGATAATGTACAATGGATGAACATCTTGTAAGCCCTGTAAGTTATTAAAACGTTGTGCCGAATAATAATTTGATGACTCCAGTACCATTTGCTGGTTACTGCTTCCTACCAAAGTGGTAAATTCCATAGTAGGTTTATCAATTTCCCATTGTAACCATTCAAGGTACATGTCCATTTTATGATAACTGTTACTGTATGGTGCTGCTCCCAACCCTTTTTCTTGTCTGTACAGTGTAAGCTCCCGCTTTTTAAGTAAAAACTTCATTTTTAACGACGGATGAAATATTGAATCCTCTTCAAGTAGCATGACTACTTTAGCTGAATTAGTAGATATCTTTTCTTCGCTCATCGTAAAACTGTTTGCGTCGGCTATTAAAAAAGGTTTGTTGTTCCTTTTAAAAGTTAACTTTGCCCTAACCCCGCTAGCTTCCTTACCTATCAGCTTAGCTCCCTTAATTAAAAACCCGCCCTCATAATCTACGTTTTTTTCAACCTCAGCAATCTTAACCCTGCCAGAATAGGAATAAAACTGAGGGAAACTTGCTACCGACTTCCTTGTTTTAGCTAATAGTTTTTCTTCTAATCTACCTTGTACTTCTTGTGGGAAATATTTTTTGTTGGTGTACAGCACTGAATCTGCAGTATAAAAAGACGATTTCATATCAATCCGGTAGTTCTTCAATAACGCGTATGATACGGATGGTTTAATTCCAGCCCTTGTCCACAGCACTTTACCTCCTTTGCCCTGCCAAATACCTTTAGTCAAATAATAACTTCCTTCGGTGTTGTATATAAATGCTGTGTCACCTTTAGCCAAACAATACAAATCCATTTTTGGAAAAATTACTTTGGGCAATGAGTCATATCTAAAAGTAAATTTATCAGAAGTCCTGATCCACCTCACGTTAGAACTTACATACACTGAACGATAAAGAAATATGTTGTTACAGTTAGTAATGAAAGTATTGAAATGCCTTTTGTTTTCACTCAATAACTTATTAAGTGCGATGTTCCAAGCTTCAAAACTTTCTTCTGACTGGTTTGTATTAATGAAACTCAACAAGGTATTAAAGTAACCTGCAAAATGAGGTATTGCTTTTAACCTGTTCACCATCATCTGATCACAAGTCTTTACAATCGCATCAATTTGATAATTACTGAATTTTGCGGTGGTGTCTCGGTAAGCAAAATCAGATTTTATTTTAAGCTTTCTATACCTGATTTTTTGTGCCTTAGTTGCCTTTTTATATACTTTGATTCTTTTTTTTAGCACCAAACTATCCAAAGGAAATACGGCTTTAAACTCTGCCCTGAAGCCCTCAGCAAGGACTGGATCAGACTCGATAAAGAGTTGGTAAATCTCTTCCAAAAATTCATTCGGGTCATTTGAAAATTGCTTTACTTTTGCTTGTCCTTGTGTGTACACAGAAAGCAACACAAAACAAAATGACAGTACTACTTTTTTTGAAAAACTAAACATACCCAATTTTCTTTTTCGTAACCATTAATGTGTTCAAACCCCTGGTTTTTAAACTCCTTTTCAAGGAATTTTTTGTCTTGCTTTAAAAAACCGCTTATTAAAAGAATGCCATTTTTTATTAAGGCTTCCTTATAATCTTCTTTTTGATCCAGTAAGATGTTCCTGTTGATGTTTGCTAATACTACATCAAAGCCCTTAGCTGGTATTTTTTCCTTCCCCCCAAATTCAAATTTCATTTGACAATTGTTTGCTTTACTATTTTCTATAGCGTTTTCAACTGCCCACTGATCAATATCAATTCCAAGTACATCTTCAGCTTGCAACTTACAAGCCAAAATTCCAAGGACTCCCGTTCCACTTCCCATGTCCAACACCACCTTATTTTTAAACTCAAGGAACTTCATCGCATTTACCATCAAATGAGTCGTAGGGTGATGTCCGGTACCAAAAGACATTTTTGGCATGATGATCAACTCATGTTCGCACTTCACAGTAACATCATGGAATGGTGCTTTAATGACACAAAAACCACCTACCACAACTGGCTCAAAAGCATTCTCCCATTCTTCATTCCAATTTTTCAATTTTACTAATTCCTTTTCAAAGGACAATTGTAATTCATTCGACTGAGCGAATCCCTTAATAATGCCTTCTGTTGATTCCGATGAATCAACTTCTGAAATGTAAGCTTCTACTCCGTCATCAGTTTCTTGAAAACTATCAAAATCATGTCCAGACAACTGGGCTATTAAAATTTCAACCCAGGGATCCCTGGGTTGAATTCTAATTTTATAATTCCAATAGTTCATCTGATTTCAGTTAAACTACTAGTTAAATGCTGCTGCGATTTGTAAAAAGTCATCAGCAAGCAAAGCCGCTCCACCAATTAATCCTCCGTCTACGTCAGCTTTTCCAAAAATTTCTTTTGCATTACCAGGCTTGCATGAACCACCATATAAAATGCTTGTATCTGCAGCAACAGCATCACCGTATTTAGCAGCGACTAAACCTCTGATAAAAGCGTGAATTTCTTGTGCTTGATCAGGACTTGCTGTCAACCCTGTTCCTATTGCCCAAACTGGTTCGTAAGCAATCACCACTTTTGAAAAGTCTTCAGTACTTAAATTGAAAACCTCCTCAGTTAGTTGTCGTTCAACCACTTTAAAGTGATCACCAGTTTCCCTCTCTTCCTTTACTTCACCACAGCAGTATATTGGAGTTAATCCTCCGTTAATTGCCGCTGAAACTTTAGCTGAAATTTGCTCGCTTGTTTCACCAAAATATTGTCTTCTTTCCGAATGTCCGATAATAGCGTACTCCAAACCAATGGATTTTAACATGTCAACAGAAACTTCTCCTGTATAAGCTCCACTTGCTTCTTGATGTACATTTTGAGCAGAAACATTAATCCCTGAACCTTCAGCTGTTTTCAAAATTTCAGAAAGATATAAATATGGAGGAGACACAATTAAGGATACTCCAGAAGTGTCATACTCACCAATTTTACTTTTCAAATCCTCTACTAACGCCACCGCCGCATTCAAATCCTTGTTCATTTTCCAGTTCCCTGCTACAATTTTCTTCGCCATAATTTACTTGTTTATATATTGATTATTAATTTCTTCAAAAGTTGTAAAATCATTGCAATGCCACTTATTGATCACCGAGTCTTTTTTCAACAACAGTAATCCAGGTGAAGACCGTATCATTGTTTTAAGCTCAGTATCATCACATACGTAAAATAAAAACTGCGCTTCTATTCCGTGTCTGAATGCATCGATTTTTTCGTAAGTCCCTTCACTACATAGCACATGAAATTTCACATCAGCTCTTTTCGCCTCTTTTGCAAAAGTATTCATTTTTTTGAAGGTGCTTTTACCGTAGGAGTTTTGTTGAAAAACAAGTCCTGCATCTGTTTGAATAAAATCACCAAACTCGCTAAAATCACGTAGTACAAACCAAAAATAATGTTGTTCATGACTTAACATCATGTCAATATAATCGTTATCTCTTTCTTTGTAATATTCTGCGGAAAGCTGTTGTATTTTAGGGTCCTCATCAGCTGTGAAAATTTCCGTTTTAGTTTCAAGTACCTTCCATTGGTCTTTAAATACTTCGTTTATTTCTAGCACACGAGTTTCTTGACCAGTGCTGTTGATTCGGATTTTAATAACCTCTAATTCCCCTTCGACATTCCTAGTAGGCTTGATGTATTCCCAATTCTTATAATCTGTAGGATAATCGGCAAACTCTGCAATCACTCCTGATTTTTTGTGTTTCAATTTAAACAAGGTTAAAGGATTACCTTTTACCATTTGCATTTCTTCGGTCAAGGATTTATCGGGACCATAATTTCCAAAATCCATGATCGGCAGATGTTGGTAGCAATACCAAGTGAACATAAAAGCTATGATCGTGGAACCCCAAAGAGAAAT
>JBLIAZ010000032.1:0-16139 GCA_047631875.1 Saprospiraceae bacterium | reverse complement strand
TTCCTTCAAATGGATAAATTACCGAATCACCTTCAAAAGCTAAGATATGAGTACAAACCCTATCCAAAAACCACCTGTCGTGAGAAATAATCACAGCACATCCTGCAAAATTCACTAGTGCTTCCTCCAGCGCTCGTAATGTATTGATATCAATGTCATTTGTTGGCTCATCAAGTAACAACACATTACCTCCTTCTTTTAATGCAAGGGCTAAATGCAATCGGTTTATTTCCCCTCCAGAGAGTACGTCACATTTTTTTCCTTGATCTGCACCGTTAAAGTTAAACTTACTGCAGTAAGCTCTAGAATTCAAAGTCTTACCACCCAATTCAACATTATCTAACCCATCAGATAATACATCATATACTGTTTTCTCTGGCGAGATTGCAGAATGGCTCTGATCAACATAAGATACCTTCACCGTCTCCCCTACTTTAAACGCACCTTTGTCTGGTGTTTCTTCGCCCATAATCATCCTAAACAACGTTGTTTTACCAGCACCGTTTGGCCCCACAATCCCTACAATTCCTGCAGGCGGTAATTTAAAGTTTAAGTCTTCGTACAACAACCTGTCATCAAATCCTTTTGCAACACCTACTGCCTCAATCACTTCATTTCCTAGCCTCGGCCCTGGTGGAATAAATATTTGTAAATTTTCCAATTTAGCTCCTGTGTCTTCATCAAGCATTTTTTGATAATTACCAAGACGAGCTTTTGATTTAGTCCCTCTTCCCTTCACTCCCATTTTAGACCATTCTAATTCACGCTCTAAAATTTTCCTCCGTTTGCTTTCTGTTTTTTCCTCCTGCGCTAATCTTTTTGATTTTTGATCCAACCAAGACGAATAATTTCCTTTCCACGGAATTCCTTTACCTCTGTCTAATTCTAATATCCAACCTGCTACGTTATCCAAGAAATACCTATCGTGCGTAACAGCTATTACAGTTCCCTTGTATTGAGATAAAAATATCTCTAACCATTGAACTGATTCAGCATCCAAGTGGTTAGTAGGTTCATCAAGCAACAAAATATCCGGCTCTTTTAACAACAACCTACACAGAGCAACCCTTCTTCTTTCACCTCCTGACAATACTTTCACTGAAGCATCGCCCTCTGGACACCTCAACGCATCCATCGCTCTTTCCAACTTGTTATCCAAATCCCACGCATCCATAGCGTCTAACTTATCTTGGACAGTAGCTTGACGCTTGATTAATTTATCCATTTTGTCAGGATTGTCGAGTATTTCAGGCAAAGCAAAACTTTCATTGATTTCTTCATACTCCGCCAAAGCATCCACTACTTCCTGTACACCTTCCCTGATAATTTCTTTCACTGTTTTGCTTTCATCCAAATCAGGCTCTTGTTCCAAATAGCCTACCGTATAGCCTGGAGAAAATACTATATCACCACGATAATTAGGGTCAATGCCGGCAATGATTTTTAACAAAGTTGACTTACCTGAACCATTCAATCCTAAAATTCCAATTTTAGCTCCGTAAAAAAAGGAAAGGTAAATGTTGTTCAAAATAGTTTTTCCTTCTGGAAGTACTTTTGATACTCCAGACATGGAGAATATTACTTTTTTATCGTCTGACATATAATTTATTATTTAAATAATTTAAAAAAACTGGACCACTATTAAAGTGTGTCAATAATTCAATAACCTCCCTTTTAGTTGAAACAACCAAGATAAAAATATCACTGCGTAAGCTGGCCCAAGAAACAAAAATAAGGGATTATCAAACAAAACACTCATGTAAACTATCATTGCTGATGCCAATATTATTTTTATCACCTCAACATAAGCACTGTAACTTTTATTTTCTAGTATCACACCGTAACTAGCAGCTGACGAAATACAGTAAATTATAAACACCGTCATGTCATTTTCATTTAAAGTTCCATACCATCTAAACAACAACAAACTTTGCACTGAAAGTATACTAAACTGCAGACTTAAGTACCATTTCAAGGAAGTATTCAGCACATTAGGTTGGTGCTTTTTATCAGGAACAGCATTGTAATAATCCTCCAATAATTCAGGGCCACCAAACCAAATTTTAAGTTTATTTTTGACCCTCTTTTCCGTCTTGCTTGCTTTGTACAAGTCAGCGTAATAGTGAAACCAAGCTGTCAAGGGGTTGTAACTGTTCAACGACTTTGTAATCCCATATTTCACTTCCTCCTCCTCTTTTTGAAAAGTCCCAAACATTTTATCCCAAATTACTAATATGCCTCCGTAGTTTTTGTCAATGTATTTAGGGTTTTTTCCATGATGAACCCTGTGGTGAGATGGAGTGATCAGTATGTGCTCCAAAAAACCCACCTTACCTATTAACTGAGTATGAATAAAAAACTGGTACGCTGCATTCCCCCCAATTACCAAAGTAGTGATCAGTGGATCAAAACCAAATAAAGGAAGGAGCGCCCAAAAGAATACCCTGGTTAACAGCTGAGGAGACGACACCCTAAATGACAATGAAAAATTAAATTCTTCACTTTGATGGTGAGTGATGTGCGCTGCCCACAACACATTAATCACATGCCCACCTACGTGATACACGTACCACAAAAAATCAACTGCAAAAAACAAAATGATAAAACTCCACCAAGTAGTGGGGATTGTCATGATCCTAAATTGAAACATGTAGTCAAAAACCCCAAAATAGGCGAAAACAAAAAGAAGATAAATTCCACGTTCAAGAATTCCACAGGCGGCATTAGTAACAGTGTCTGAGAAATTAAATACTTTTTTCTTTAACAACAAACTGGCAACGTACTCTCCCAAAAGAAGCAATATCATGATCACCACACTGAGGGCAAATGCATTGACTTGATTAAGGTATTGATTAGGCATTGTTAAAAAGTTTGAACAAATTTAATAGCATACGACTAAAAAATCGCAATAAAATTGAATAAAATAATCAACAGTTTCCCGTTTTTATAAACAAGAAACGTATTTTTGACACATGTTCCCAAGAAGTGTCACCAAAGATGAAATAAAAGAGCTCCCTATTAGGAGGTTTGAAGGCGAAATTATACTCGTTGACAAGGTAGAAAATGCGCAAGCTGCATTTGACGAGATCAGTCAAGAAAAAATCATTGGGATCGACACGGAAACAAAACCAGCATTTAAAAAGGGCGTTTTTCACAAAACAGCTTTAATTCAAATTGCCACCACGAAAAAAGTATTTTTGTTCAGGCTAAACAAAATTGGTTTCCCCAAGGCCTTAGCACGTGTACTTTCCGACCCCCAAATTGAAAAAATTGGGATTGCAGTGATTCAGGACATGAAAGAGCTAAAACAGCAATTTATACCATTCGAATCTAGAGAAGTTGTTGATTTAAATATCCTTTGTAAAAACATGGGATTTGAAAATATTGGAGCTAAAAATTTAAGCGCCATGGTACTTGGACACAACATCAGCAAAAGACAGCAAACTAGCAATTGGGAAACAAATGAATTAAGTGACGCTCAAAAGTACTATGCGGCAACAGACGCTTGGATTTGCCGAGAAATTTACTTGAAACTCCTTGCCGAATAAGCTTGACACTACCGTGAAGAATCACTTAGAAAACAACCCTATTTTTAAAATAATCAGTGAACAAGCTGAGCTTTTAAACATGCGCACCTTTGCCATTGGAGGATACGTGCGTGACTTATTACTTAACCGTCCGTCAAAAGACATTGACATTGTAGTGGAAGGAAAAGGAATTGACCTAGCCAAAGCTGTTGCTAAACAAATTGGAAATCCGAAAGTTGCCATATTTAAGACTTACGGCACAGCGATGTTCAATTACAAGGGACTTGAAATTGAATTTGTAGGGGCTCGAAAAGAGTCTTATCATAAAGATTCTCGTAACCCCGTAGTGGAACAAGGCACAATCAAGGAAGACCAAGACCGTAGAGACTTTACAATTAACGCACTTGCCATCAGTTTAAACAAGAGCGACTATGGTACATTGATTGACCCTTTTAATGGTATACAGGATTTAGAAAACAAAGTATTAAAAACCCCTTTGGATCCAGACATTACTTTTTCTGACGACCCTTTGCGCATGATGAGAGGCGTTCGATTTGCATCACAATTGGAGTTTGAACTGGAAAAGGAAACCTACGATGCGATTGAAAGAAATGCCAAACGGCTAGAAATCATTTCAATGGAAAGGGTAAGCGTGGAGTTTAATAAAATCATGCTGAGCACTCTGCCTTCAGTAGGATTAAAACTTTTATTTGACTCTAAATTACTGCACGAATTTTTTCCAGAAATGGTGAAATTACATGGTGTAAAAAGCATCGATGGCAAAACCCATAAAGACAATTTTTACCACACTTTACAAGTAGTAGACAACATTTGCCCAAACACCCAAGACCTTTGGTTACGTTGGGCTGCACTATTACATGACATAGCCAAACCTCCTACGCAACGCTTTGATAAAAAAGCTGGATGGACCTTTCATGGTCATGAAGTGGTAGGTGCTCGTATGGTTCCTAAAATTTTCAGCAGGTTAAAGTTGCCATTGAATGAAAAAATGAAATACGTTCAAAAATTGGTAAACTTACATTTACGACCAATTGTAATAGCACAGGACGTGGTTTCAGACTCTGCAATCAGGCGTTTATTATTTGATGCTGGAGATGACATTGAGGATTTAATGACTTTGTGTGAGGCAGACATCACTTCAAAGAACAAATACAAAGTAGCCAAGTACATTAAAAACTTCAAAATTGTTCGGGTAAAATTAAAAGACGTTGAGGAACGGGATCAAATTCGAAATTGGCAACCTCCTATCAGTGGGGATGACATCATGACAATTTTTAACATCAAGCCCAGCAAGGAAATAGGCATACTTAAAAACTTAATTACTGAAGCAATATTAGAAGGTGAAATCCCAAACGATAGACCAGCAGCTTTGATTTTCATGAAGCAAAAGGGTATTGAACTTGGCTTAATAGCTCCAGAATAATTTATCATGAAAGGATTTACATTTAGGATATCACCCGAAGACCAAAAGAACGTACACCGAGACGTACTTTTACCCGAGAACATAAATTTTGAAGATTTTCATTTTGCTTTACTAGACGCATTTGAATTAGAAGCAGGAGAAATGGCAAGCTTTTACTTGTCCAATAGCCAGTGGGAGAAGAACAAAGAAATCACACTGGTGGACATGGGGAGGAGTGACGCAGGAAAAAATACGGTGTTAATGCAAGAGACATTTTTATTTACTCACATGGCAAAGGTTGGGGATAGGGTGCTTTATTTATATGACTTTTTATTTTGTAAAAATTTTAAAATTGAAGTCATTACTGTGGTAGAAAAGCCAGACATAGAACCATTGCTAGTTAATTCAGTGGGGAAATATAAAAATGACACCTCAGGCTTACGAGATTTAATTTTAGATGGGCTCGAAGACGAAAACAGCAATTCGAATGGAAAAGAATCTAATAAAAAACCCATTGATGTCATGGATGGTTTTGATGAATTTGATAACTTTCAGGACGGAAATGACGATTTCGATGATCCACAGTTCGAAAACATTGACGACTTGGATCTGTAACAATGAATTAAACAATTAAATACCAACACCTTGAAAATTCAAATCATCAACGGACCAAACCTTAATTTACTGGGAAAACGCGAGCCAGAAGTGTACGGAAGTACTACTTTTGAAGATTATTTCAAGAAGTTAAAAACTCAATTCCCCAATGTAACATTGGAATATTTCCAGAGTAACAATGAGGGAGAATTACTTGATAAAATTCACGAAGTTGGTTTTTCCTATGACGGAATCATCATAAACCCAGGAGCTTACACGCATACATCGGTTGCTATACGAGATGCGATTGCTGGAATTGAAACACCTGTCATTGAAGTGCACATCAGTAATACGCACAAACGAGAAGAGTTCCGCCACCATTCCTACGTTTCAGCTGTTGCTAAAGGCATCATCATTGGCTTGGGTTTAAAAGGATATGAAATGGCTTTGAGAAGTTTCTTGTAAAGAAACAATGACACATAGTCGCGTGGTAAATATACTCAAACCACTCTACCGCTTAATTAATTCACAACCATCTTTCCTTGTTGAACGATCTCAGCAAAAACATCAAGCCCTACCAAATGGTAAGAGCCTGATTTTAAGTTAAGCACCTCGAGTGTAGGATTACTTTTGTTTATTGCTGAGGACATCACAAGGCAACCTTCATGATCATAAACGACAATCAGAGATACCTTTGGACTTAAATCCCCTAAATTAACTTGTGAAGTGGAGGGGCTTGAAAAAACCTTCAACGATGAAGCTGCAAAACTTGAAATACTTAGTACTACAAGAAAAATTACAGCTACAAATTTCATAAAAAAATAAGGTTTACTTATGCTACGTGATAACCCCTCTAAAGGTTACGTCACATGCTTGTTTGTAAGGAATTAAAAAGGATATCCTATTCCAAAATTCCAGTTAGGAATGTTGTCTTTGAACTTAACAATCCCAGATAGATGTGGTCTTTTTAAAGGATAAGCCATATCCACTCTGAACAAGAAAAAATCAAAATCCAGACGCAATCCTACCCCTGGAGAAACCGCAAGTTGACGGTAAAACTTATCAAATGAAAAATTAGAGGGATCTTCCTCTGTCCTGAAATTCCAAATATTCCCTGCATCAATGAATATAGCTCCTTTAATAATTTGCGTTACGGGAAACCGGTATTCTGCATTAGTCTCAAACTTTGCTTCTCCTAACCTGTCAAAAAAGTTTTCTTCATCAACAAATACACCCGGTCCTAATGTCCTTTGTTGCCATCCCCGAACACTGTTTGCTCCACCTGAAAAATACAACTGCTCAAAAGGCACCACACTTAATTCATCAAATATCAATGCAGCACCCGAAAACACCCTAAAAGCAACGATGTTTTCTTTGCCCAAATGCAAATAATAACGGTAGTCAATGTCAACTTTAAAAAAGTTAGAATACCTGATATCAAACAAGCTTATCGCTTCGTTTACGTTTCTTTTTTCCACCCCTAAGACTTTTGTTGCTATAGCGCTTGCTCCGATTAAGCTTCCTTGTGCAATCAAATACATTGGGTGCTTTATCCCCGGTTTGTGTTGGTTGTTATAAGAGAACTTATACTTTATTCCTGAACTGATGTTATCATGAAACCGAAACTGGTCAGACAAAGGCAAAGAATCCAATTTTGAAAGTATAGGAGAGTCTTTGGTGATGAATGAAAAACTAAAATCTAAAATTCGTACTTCATGTTTTTTGTATTTCCCTTCGTTCCACTCGTATTTTAAATACGCATTGGAGATGTATCGCGTAAAATCAAGCCTTTTTTGAAAGTTAAACAAAGTGGAAACTGTCGTTTTTGGAAAAGCATTTTTAGATAGCTTTTTGTTTATTCTATTAAAAAACAAAAAACTAGGATATGTCAAAGACAAACGAGGACCAACGTTTGATCCTATTATTTTCCCTTTAGAACTTGCTGAGCTAAGGTTTTCAAACCCTCCTGAAATACTAAATTCAAAAATCTCAGACCCTCCAAAAGGATTTTTATTACTAAATGATATTGCACCATTTGCACCAAACCCTTCCCTAAAAGTCCCCGTAAGTTCTGAACTAATTCCCATTTTATTAGACGGGCTTAATCGAATATGAACATCTAAATCACGAATAATATCAGTAGAATCCGCTGGTTCCACTTTATCAAAATTGATGTCAATTAATCCAAACATTTGCAAACTAACAAGCCGCTTGTACGTTGTTTTATACCTGTTAATGGAATAACATTCCTCGGGCTTAATGAATATACTCTTGTATATAGGACCTGGTTTAAAATCGCTTTTACCTTTTGAAATAAAATACACATGAGGTCTGTATTCGATGGTGTCAGTAACCACATTCGTTGACTGATAAGCGTCAAAATCTGTTTGAACATATATGTTCCTTATAAAATAACGGTAATGAGCTCGATTTTCGTTGGCTGGTTGCTTTATGATTGTTGCTACTGTTGTCTTAAAGTCTCCCTTATTGGTGTCCACATCAAAATGGATGTACTTTTCCGTAAAATCGTAGTAACCGCTGTTTTTAAACTCTTTAGCTATCCTTATACGTTCCTTTTGAAGATTATCGATTTGAACTTGTGCTCCTAAACTAATTCCACTTGCTTTTAACGAAGCGTCATATACGTCCCTTAGCGATCCTTCGGGAACTTTATTTGCCGTACTGTCAATAAGGAATGGCTTACCAGTACTAATGACATACTCCACAACCACTTTTTTAGTTTCCCAGGCCTTCACTCCCAAAAGTCTTGTACGCTGTACATTTGTGGTGATAACACTGTTATAATATCCTTGATTTTGCAAGTAGATATTAAGCTGTTTGGCTGAGCGCTCAATTGTGTTTGTATCTAAAATTACTGCTGGCCTAGGCTTGTCTTTTCCTTTTCGATACCAAATGTTTCTCCATTGTAATTTTAACTTCCAAGTTCCAAAAAAATAACCCGTGTTCGGCGTTTGCCTTATATACCTTGATAAATCAGTTTTTTCAAGGTCTTTGTTGTCTACCAAAGTGACCTTATTTTTTTTTAGCAGGTATTCATCTTCACCTAAATGCATGATAGTAAGCTGATGTTTGAGACAAGAGCTCATCGTCACAGAAAACAAAAGAATAAGAAAACTTAATTTACGCACTGATTTTACTACTTAATAATTCAAATTTAAGAACTTGTTTGAAAATTCATTGGTAACTTTAGTGCAAAAATCACTTTCAACACCACTTATTTGTGATATCCAAAAATAAAATCAAACAACTTCAACAACTTAGTTCAAAAAAACAACGAGTTTTAAGAGGTGAATTTTTGGTGGAAGGGCCCAAATTGTTTGAGGAAGCTGCAAATAATGGATGGGAAGTGTTGGAAGTTTTTGCTACCGAAGAATATGTGGCCCGCGCCCAAGACTACCTCAAAGAATTAAAACTTTTTATAGTAGAGGCCAAGGATCTTCAAAAAATAGGAAATCTTGAAAGCAACAAATATGTCGCTGCTTTGGTAAAAATCAAAAATCGTGGATTAGCTAATATTGATTGGCAAAACAATCTATCGCTGGTACTTGATGACATCAAAGACCCTGGTAATATGGGTACCATTTTAAGGACAGCTTCGTGGTTTGGAATCAAAAACATCTATTGCAGTGACAATTGCGTGGACATGTACAACGCAAAGGTGGTTCAAGCCTCTATGGGATCAATATTTAGTTCAAATGTGGTCCAAACAGACGTAAAAATACTTTGCAAAGAAGCCAGTAATTTAGTTGACTTTCCAATTTTTGGAGCTTTCATGGATGGGCAAGCGCCAAAAACAATAAATCAGTGCAAAAAAGGTTTTTTAGTTCTTGGAAGTGAATCACACGGAGTGTCAACGGAAATTGAACAATACATTACTACGAAAATCAACATTGCTAAATCTCCTGGAAGCGATACTGAATCTTTGAACGTGGCAATTGCCAATGCAATTTTATGTTATGAATTAACCAGAGAATAACTTTGTCACAACTGATTCCAAAATACATAGGCATTATCCGCAGAAGAACAAATGCGCAGTTGCTGGCATGGCAAGGGTTCAATTTGATAAAGTATTCGTCAGTCATTATTATAACAATGCTAATGACACGGCTAGTTCCAAATTTGGAAGTAATTAAATTGTATGAAAACATCTTGTTGCTTGCCTCGATATTTTCATTTTTCTTTGTGTCAGGATTGGGACAAACAGTAATTCCTTACTATGAGGCTCAAGAGCTACAAGAGAAAGAATCAATGTTCAAATCATTGTTCTACCTTTTATTTACATTAGGACTAATAAGTTCTTTAACTTTAGCTAGTTATGGGTTTTATTTTCACAAAGAAACAACGACTAATTATTTTCTATTTTCAATCATTACCCTTTTAAACATCCCTTGTTTTGCCTTAGAAAACTATTACTTAGTACGCAAAAAACACTTGCATTTATTGTCCTGGGGGATGCTTACTTACTTGCTTCAAATACCAGCTTTTATAATTCCGTTGCTTGTATTCAATTCACTTCAAGCTGGATTCATTGGAGTCATAGGAATCGTTACCATAAAGTTTGTATTTACTTGCTACAGTTTAAAAGTGTTCAAGTTCCTGAAAGGAGTCAAAAAACAAATGTTTGTCTTTTTAAGCTACTCTTGGCCGGTGCTGCTTTCGTTTATCATTGGAGGAAGCTATGTATACATCAATGCTATTATTGTGGAGTACAACTTATCCAGTAAGGACTTTGTATTATACAGGATTGGTGCTCGAGAGTTCCCCTTGTTTCTGATCATCGCTAACTCTTTTAGTTTAGTCTACAGTGCTAAAATTGCAAAGGGAATTAAGGACAACGACGTTAGTCTTTCTTTAAAAGCTTTCAAACTGAAGTCAAAGAAAATCATGCACCAATTGTTTCCATTGGCTTTTGTATTAATGCTAAGTTCCAAATTTCTATTTGGTCTTTTATACTCTGATGTGTACACTAATGCGTACTTGGTTTTTAACATCATGTTGTTTTTACTGGTAAGCAGGTTACTTTTCCCTCAGACGATATTGTTCGGGCATGGGCTTACAAGAACTTTCATATACGCATCTGCAATAGAGCTATTTACGGGAGTCACCTTAAGCTTAGCATTAGTAAAAGACTACGGTCTTATTGGAGTGTCTTTAGCAATGGCTACTGCTTATTTAATTGAAAAAGTATACTTGATTTTGACATGCTACAAGCACAAAATTGACTTTCTAAAACATTTCCCTACAAAGGTGTACACTTTCTATTTATGCTTATTAATCGGAGCTTTTTTACTGTCAACATTATAGGTAAGAAAGCATCTTTACCAAGCTTAAAAACTGAGGCAACACCAAACAATTACAAATCAAATTAAGTATTTTTACATCCCGAAAATGCAAAAAGGCTTACTTCACATATTTGAATCTCACAAAGCAATAGAAAAGCTAAAAGAAGCTTTGTCTACTGAAAGAGTAATACATGTACTTGGTGGAATAGGGAGTACTATACAGGTGCTTGTTGCTAGTTTGCAAAAACAGATCAATTGTAAACATTTGTTTATTGTCAACGACAAGGAGGAGGCTGCTTACTTTTTTAACGACCTGGAAAATTTGCTAGGTAAAGAAAAAGTATTGTTCTACCCTGCCAGTTACAACAACCCTTATCAAGGTGACGGCGAAACAAAAAATGCGAACATCATTCAACGAGCAGAAGTACTTTCCGAGATAAGCACCAGAGGCAACAAGCTCATTGTAAGCTACCCTGAAGCATTGTCCGAAAAAGTAATTACTCAAAAAACACTCAACAACAACAGTTTTACTTTGCACACCGACGAGTCTGTCTCTATGGACTTCATCATTGAACTGTTGTTTGAATACGAATTCAGCAGAGAGCAGTTTGTAATAGAGCCTGGACAATTTGCGGTACGAGGAGGAATCATTGACTTGTGGTCATTTTCAAACGACCGCCCCTACAGAATTGAGTTTTTTGGAGATGAAGTGGAAAGCATCAGGTCATTTGACCCCGCCGACCAACTTTCCATTAACAAGTATGCCAAACTAATGATCACTCCGAACGTACAGGAAACACTGCAGGAGACTGAACAAACATCCTTTATCGAGTTCCTAGGAGCAGATGCCATTGTATGGTGCAAAAACATACAGTTTTTACTGGATAAATTGGACAAGCATTTCCAAGTAGCCTCAAACAAATGGGAAGACATCAAAGAAAACACGGTGCAGTTAGAGCCCAAGAAAAAATACTGCGACAGTTCAAGCATTTTAAATCGCTTAAACAAACATAAAATTGTTGAATTCGGAAGCACCATGTACTTCAAGGCGGAATACAGCATCAAGTTGAACGCCAGCCCTCAACCAAACTTTAATAAGAATTTTGGTTTATTGATTGATGATTTAACCAAGTATCAAAATCAAGGCTACAAAATCTGTATCACTGCTGAAAATCCAAAGCAAATCACAAGGATTGAAACAATTTTAGAGGATTTTGAGGATAAAGGTAAACGAACAGGGCAAGCTCTGGATATAGCCCCTTCCTTTGTTGGATTGCATGAAGGTTTCATTGACCACGACACAAAAACTGTAATCTATACCGACCATCAAATATTCGACAGGTACCACAGGTTCAGGCTTAAAGATTCCTTTCAAAAAAGCAAACAAGCAATTACCATCAAGGAGCTAACTGGGCTTAAAAAAGGTGATTATGTGACCCACATTGATTATGGTATCGGAATTTTTGACGGTCTGGAAACCATTGAAACCAACGGAAAATTAAAAGAAGCTATCAGGCTAAGATACAAGGATAACGATGTGCTTTATGTGAATATCCAGTCCCTTCATAGAATTTCAAAGTACTCAGGAAAAGAATCGAAAGAACCCAAAATAAACAAACTTGGAACAGGAACTTGGAAAGCAAAAAAAGCTGCGACCAAGAAAAAAATAAAAGAAATAGCTTACGATTTGATTCAACTGTATGCCAAACGGAAAACGGCCAAAGGCTTCAGTTTTTCAGCAGACAACTACCTGCAAAATGAATTGGAAGCTTCCTTCATGTATGAGGACACACCTGATCAGGAGAAATCAACCATAGCAGTAAAGGAAGACATGGAAAAACCTTCCCCAATGGATAGACTAATATGCGGGGATGTAGGTTTTGGAAAAACAGAAATTGCCATGCGAGCAGCTTTTAAAGCTGCAATAGACGGAAAACAAACCGCTATACTTGTCCCAACAACTGTTTTAGCGTTTCAACATTACAAATCCTTTATAGAACGCTTTAAGGACTTCCCTGTGACAGTTGACTACCTGAACAGATTTCGCACTACCAAACAAGTCAAGGATACCTTAAAAAGACTCGAAGAGGGCAAAGTAGACATCATCATAGGCACACATCGTTTAGTCAGCAAGGACATCAAATACTTTGACTTAGGTTTACTGATCATTGACGAGGAACAAAAATTTGGAGTTTCGGTGAAGGATAAATTAAAAACCTTGAAAGCTAATTTGGACACTTTAACTTTGACAGCAACACCTATTCCGAGGACCTTGCAGTTTTCATTGTTAGGATCTAGGGATTTAAGTGTAATCAATACTCCTCCACCTAACCGTCAACCGGTAGACACGCACATCACTGGTTTTAACGAGGAGGTGATCCGTGATGGTATAGTATACGAGTTGTCACGCGGAGGTCAAGTGTATTTTGTACACAACAAGGTGAAAAACATCAAGGAAGTAGCAGGAATGATTCAACGCTTGATTCCAGATGCTAAAGTGGGCATTGGTCACGGACAAATGGAAGGAAATAAGCTGGAGAAAGTAATGATGGATTTCATGAATGGCGACTTTGATGTACTGGTTGCTACTACCATCATAGAGTCGGGATTGGACATTTCCAATGCCAACACCATTTTTATTAACCAAGCTCAAAACTTTGGGCTAAGCGACTTGCACCAAATGAGGGGACGTGTTGGACGTTCCAATAAAAAAGCATTTTGCTATTTGTTAACGCCCCCTGAATCTATGCTCACCAGCGAGGCACGCCGTAGGTTAAAATCCCTGGAGGAATTCAGTGATCTTGGAAGTGGCTTTAGCATTGCAATGCGTGACCTAGATATCCGAGGCGCAGGCGATTTACTGGGAGCTGAACAATCGGGATTCATGGCTGAAATAGGATACGAAACCTATCAAAAAATATTGGACGAAGCCATTCAGGAACTCAAGGAAAGTGAGTTCAAAGACTTGTACAAGGAAGAACTTGAACAGGAAAACAGGGTTTTTGTGAGGGATTGTCAAATCGAATCAGACATTGAAATATTGATCCCAACCACTTATGTCAACTCAGTAGACGAAAGGCTCAGGCTGTACAAAGAACTTGACAGCATCAAAGAACATGATAAACTGGTGCAGTTTGGCAACGAGCTGATTGACAGGTTTGGAGCTCTACCCGATTCTGTAAAAGAACTGTTAAACGCATTAAAACTAAGGTGGCTTGCCATAGAAATTGGCTTTGAAAAACTACGGTTAAAAAATGGGGTTTTTAGAGCTTATTTTGTCACCAACCCTCAAAGTAGCTACTACCAGAGCGACAGGTTTAGTAATATACTGCTGTTCGTTCAACAAAACTTGGACGCCTGCAAAATGAAGGAAATAAAAGGAAAGCTGACTTTGAGCTTTCCAAACATTGACAGTATAAGGGGAGCATATTCAGTACTTACAGCTCTTTCAGAAAGGACAAAAGAACGAACAAACAACATTAAGGTGTAGCGCTACGTTTTATTCTTGTAGCCTACCTTCTTTACAAATGGCTTTAATTTTGCTAACTTTATGACATGTTGAATCGAGTAGTTCATGTGTTTTTCACCGTTTTCTTTATCACCCTAATCAGTGGTAGCGGATCAGTACAAGCTCAAAACACTGACCGACTCGCCCTGCAAAATAACATGTACAGGTATACCCTTATCAACGGTGATACTATTCCAATCATAGACTTACCGGTATGTGTTGTTGGAAAATACGGAAGACGTCCTACGTTCAGAAACAGAAGAAAACAAAAACGATATAACCGTTTGGAAAAACGAGTTAAAAAAGTGTATCCTTATGCTCAGCTGGCTGCAGCCAAACTCAAAGAATACGAACCAGAGCTAGCGTTACTACACACTGAAAAGGAACGCCGAAAAGTCATGAAAAAAGTGGAGCAAGCTTTAAAGGATGAATACGGAAAGGAACTAAAAAATCTGACTGTGTCTCAAGGTAAAATTCTATTAAAACTCATTGACCGACAAACAGGAAGAACATCGTACGAGCTTGTCAAGCAAATGCGCGGTTCTTTTTCAGTAGCCATGTGGCAAGGGTTAGCGTTGCTGTTCGGACAAAATTTAAAATCCCAGTACAGTGCAAACGGGGAAGACAAATGGATTGAATTTATTGTAAGACGAATCGAACTTGGAGCCTTATAAATCAGTAAAAAAAACATGAAAATCTCGTTAACTGAATGCCCTCGGGACGCCATGCAAGGTGTTCGTCAATTTATACCTACAGACTTAAAAATCAAGTACTTAAACTCATTACTTAAAGTAGGATTTGACACGCTTGATTTCGGGAGTTTCGTGTCTCCAAAAGCAATTCCTCAAATGAAAGACACTGCGGAATTAATCAGCGAACTTTCCTTAACCAACACAAAATTATTGAGCATCATTGCCAATGAAAGAGGTGCCGAAGACGCTACAAAATTTAACCAAGTTGATGTAGTTGGCTTTCCATTTTCAGTGTCCGAGCAATTCCAGCAACGAAACACAAACTCTTCCCGAGAACAGTCATTAGAAAGAGTAAAGAACATTATTTCGATCAGCGAAAATACACACGTACGTGTGTACCTATCCATGGCATTTGGAAACCCGTACAACGAAGAATGGAGTCCTGAAATTATTTTGAGATGGGCAGACGCACTGCAAAACATTGGAATCACAGAAATTGTTTTATCTGACACTGTGGGTGTAGCAACCCCGTCAACGATTACCTCTATCTACCATAGGCTCAACGCTGAAATAACCGAAATGAACATCAATTGTCATTTCCATAGCACACCAGACACTTGGAAGGAAAAAATAGAAGCTGCACAAGAGCAAGGATGCACGGGGTTTGACTCAGCGTTAAAAGGCTACGGAGGATGCCCTATGGCAAACGATGAACTTGTTGGCAACATAGCCACCGAAAATCTAATTCAGCACTTTACAACAGAGTCTTTACCCGGTATTAATGAAGACGCATTTTCGAATAGTATGAAAATAGCGGATGAAATATTTGGGAATTATTTTTGAAAAAAGTCACCTTTAAGTCTGGCTGAACGCAAGTTCTTCATGAATTCAGAAGCATAAACAAAAGCAACCACTTCTTTGTTGTCGGTCGCAAGAATATCATCCCTAGTCCCCTCCCACCAAACTATACCGTCATGAACAAAGGAAATAAAGTCCGCAACTTCTAGCACAGAATTCATGTCGTGAGAAATAACTACTGTAGTCGTATTGAATTCCTTCGTGATACTTTTAATCAAGGTGTCAATCAATATT
>JBLIAZ010000031.1:0-16178 GCA_047631875.1 Saprospiraceae bacterium | reverse complement strand
TCAGGAGGATGCAGTACTGCAACATGGAATGACCAAACGGTATACCTTGGAGATGGTGGTTTAGGAGCAGGAAATGGAGAGGTGGTTTCATTCAATGGGAAAGAATACCGTGCGCAATGGTGGATTCAAGGAGGTTCTGATCCCAGTGCTGGAGGCCCTTGGTTGGAGGTAGGAGATTGTAACATAGTTTATGATACTGATCATTACGGAATTCGTAAAAAAGGACAAAGTTCTTATTTTGAAATTCAACTTAAGGATTATAGCTCACCACAAACAAATACGATTGGAACAGCTGTCACACCAACTATTTCTGTTGGTCTAGCAAATGGTGAAACGTGGCCAATTTGTTCAGGAGGAACAATCAACTTGGAAGCTTCAGTAGCTAATGAAGGGTCAAGCCCTGTAATTACTTGGTATGTGGCTGATGTGCAAGTTCAGCAAAGTTCGAGTACAACTTATACATATTCAGGGACTACAACTGGAGAGGCTATCACGGTGTCATTAAATTCATCGGCGAATTGTGTCACTTCAAACGATGTGGGTTCAGTTGCTGTTAATTCTCAAGTGGACATTTGTACTGGTGTTAAAGGATTGGTGAAAGATGGAACCAGTCTTTATCCTAACCCGACGACTTCATTTACTACGGTGCGTTTTTCACCAGCGAGGGAATTACGTTTATTGGGAGTGCAAGGACAAGTGCTTCAGACGCTTGATTTAAACGGTAAAAGCAAGGTAACCTTAGATTTAACTAATTATATCAACGGGACTTATGTAGTTCAAATTACACTTGACGACGGAAGTTCTGTGGTGACAGAAGTTCAGAAAAAGTAAAAGTTTTCAAGTAATAAAAAAGGGTGGGATTTAGTTTTTTCGCCCTTTTTTTATGCCATAAAATATGGAATGTAAATGATAAAAAAAACGACCAATGCAGCGATGGCTGTAAATGTAACAGCTCCTGCGGAGACATCTTTTATTTTGCCAATTTTTTCGTGATGACCAGGATGTACAAAATCGCAAATCCCTTCCACGGCAGAGTTTAGACCCTCGGTGCATAATACAATTGCAATGGTAAGTGTTTGAGCAATCCAATCCTGTTTGCTTATTTCAAAGTAAAATCCCAATGCTGTCACGGCAGTTCCAGCCGCAAGTTGCACCATGATGCTGTGCTCGGTTGTGATTAATATGAACATGCCTTTTATGGCATATTTGAAACTTTTTATTCTCCCTACTACGAAGTTTGTCATGAGGTGGTCTGTTTGTTCATTAGTTTAATTTTCCAGTAATCACTTGTTCGTTGTTCCATCTCGTTGTTGATAGTAGTAAAGTAAGCAATAAACTCCAGCTGCTGCAACCAAGTGTTTGATGCTGTGCCCACTAATGAATAAAATTGTGCTGTGTACTTCAAAGTCAAAATGTTCAAATATTTTAGCCATGATGTAGGCAATCAGCAACGTCCAGTATCCCCAGAGGGCATGTTTTTTAGATTTAAAAAAAATTAAAATAACAGGAATTGCAAGCATTGGATAAAACTGCACCAAGGCATAAAATTTTAAGTCGTCAAACAACACCCAATAAATTACAGAGCCAATGCCTATTAATAACAAAGGGATGAAGCTTTTGTTTCCTGCTTTTTCATTGATAAATTCTCCAATAATTATAGAGAACAAAGCCATGAACGCTATGGTCATTGGAAGCCTGTCCCATACCAAGGTTTCGTTATTAGGACTCCAGTGGTAATATCCAGAACCAAATGATACCAGTGATATACCAATGAAAAAGAGTTGTTTTTGAAGTTTAAATTCAGTGGAAACATTGACTTTTTTTAATCCTAATAATCCAACTAGTAAAAATGGGAGGTTTGAAATTACATTCCAAAAGTTTGGAATTTTGCAGCAATGCTCTTGGTCGCTGAACACATGGTAACCTAGGTCTTGTTTTAAAGAAGGGAAAGCCACCAGAGCAATTATTCCTAAGCATGCAAGTGAAATCAAAAGAGCGTACCCAATTTTTTCTTTTTTAGAATTTATCTTCATGTTTATTAAAGGTATAACTTCCTTTGTCAATAAATCAAAAAGCTAAACTGGTTTGCATTATTTTTAAGTATTTTTGTGCTTAAAATTTATCTTAAAATTCGGTGAAATGAACAAGAATAGTTTAGTTAATGTAGGGTTGGGAATAGCAGTGTTAATACTGTATGTGTTGCATTTTAATTCAACTGATCCCAGTGAAAACGGTGATGTGGAAGCAGAAATTGAAAATGTTGATACTAATGTGGTGGCGTTAGAAGATTCCATTTCTTCAACAGACACTTCCTCCGTAGAAGTGAAAGCAGCGATTGCGAGCAAAGTAGCTTATTTTAATTTAGAGTCATTGGTAATGACTTGTTCTTACTTAAAATTAAAAACTCAAGATTTGGTAAACAAGGAACGAAGACTTTATCAGTCCATCGAGACCAAAGGAAAGGATTTTGAGCAGTGGTACAACCGCAAGCAACAAGAATTAGCGGAGTATGATAAAAAGAAGATGTTGGTTCAAAGCCACTTAGACCAAGCGCAACGAGCGGCTGCGGAAAAACAACAATTACTTCAAATGGAGGTCGAAAAAGACAAGCAAAGCTTAATGATGGAAAAACAACGTTTTGCGATTGAGCGGGATGGGATAATTTTCGAGGCTATGACTGCCTTAAACAAAGAAGCAGCTTGGGATTACGTGTTGGTAGATAATTCTGAATTACGTTTGGTGATTCCGTTCAACGAAGCTAACAATGTGACTAAAAATTTAGCAAGTATCATCAACAAAAAATACGCTAGATAGCAGCATGTTCATTGCACAGGAAAAACACAAGAACAGCATTGCTGAATACGTCCTTTACATGTGGCAAATTGAAAACCTGATAAGGGTTTCTCAATTTAACATTGACGTCATTGATAAAACTGTGATTGACAAGATGGGTTTAGACGATAACCAACGAGGAATGGAGGTCGATTGGTACAGCGGACTGATTCAAAAAATGAAAAAGCAGCAAGTCCAGTCTAAAGGACATTTGTTAGAGCTTAGGGATTTGATGGTTGAGTTATCGTATTTGCATAATTCCTTGTTGAATAATGTGAAGGATTCGAACTACGGGTTTATTTATAATACCGCCAAGCCTTTTATTTTGGAATTGAAAAAGAAACAAGACGGATCCGTTCATGATGAAGTAGAGGTATGCCTGAATGGATTGTTTGCGTTTTGGATGCTTAAAGCATCAAAAAAACCAGTTTCGGCTGATACTAGTAAAGCGATGGGGGCGGTTAGTAAGTTGATTGGTGTTTTGAGCGCTAAGTATCGGGAGATGATGAAGGCGGTGGAGGAGGTGAAGGAATAACTTAGTCATTACTGTTTTTTTGATAGTAGCTTCGCTTTCACTTCGTGCGGTTTGCCTTTCTTTTTGCTAAAAGAAACAAAAGCCTTCTTTGTTCATTATCTCTAATTCTTTTGAATTCACTTGTTCGTCCTTCGTCCTCGGCTTGATCAAAGAAGCAAAACCGATACTTTTTTCTTGATAAAAAAGTATCCAAAAAATCAAGGCCAGCACCTCAAAAACTACCAGCTTCCCTTTCCATTTGCTAAAGAACAGAACAACCTAGATGACAGTTAACTGTTCTTTGTCCTCGTTCCTCAGACCCTCAAATTTGCTCATTTATTTTATTCTATCGAATTCGCTTGTTCGTCGTACCTCCTCGGTTCAAGGAGTTGGTGCCAGTTTTTTCGCTGATGGCGGGAGAATGACGGGATTATTATTCGAGAAATAAAGTTTTTTAAATGCCCATACTTTCACGTACCGTTGTGCTTAAATGTGAAAGTACGGGAATGACTTGATAGATTTTATTTTCCTGTACAAAATTCTAAGTAGGCTTTATTTGCATCTTCGTTGCCTCGTGACACTGCAGTCTTGATGTCGTCGCAACCACCTTCTAGGTGCAATGCTAATTTTGCACAGCCTTGTTGATAAATACCAAAAGCATAGTCAGGCTTGCTTTTTAAAGACTTCACTGCATATTCTAGTGCTCTATTGTAGTCTTCTTTATGTGTGTACAACTGTGCCAGATAACCATAGGCTCTAAAAAAATCGGGATGTATACTGAGAGCTTTGTTGTAGGCCTCTAGTGCATTTTTATGCTCATTTAACTTTTCGTAAATCGAACCTAAATTAACGTAGTTGTTGGCGGTAGGGTACAGAGTAATTTGTTTCATTGTCACTTCTTTTGCTTTTTGATATTCCTTCATCTCTTCGTACAGAACCCCCATGTTTAAGTATAGTTGATCGGATGGTTGTAGCATTCTTTTTTCGGCCACTAAATACATTTTTTCAGTATTTTTATAGTCAAATAGCAAACTATAAGTGTACCCTGCGTTGACATAATTAGCTCCTGTTGAATCTTCATGTAATTCTATTGATTTAAGAAAGTATTGCAGGGCTGGTTTATATTTTTTGTAAAAGATCATGTACTCTCCTAGACTACTGTAATTATTCAATGAAATGAATTTATTTAAGGTTGCTGTTTTTTCTCCATAGTATCCCATTTCAATCGCTATTTTAAACGATTTAATACAATTTTCCTGGTCAACCATTCCCGCATATATGTCTCCTTGTAAAATGTAACGTGCAGGAATTTGAGGATAGAGATTTATATCTTTGTTAATTACTTCTAGAGCTTTTTGAAATTTATTGGCATCGAAAAGTAAGACGGCGTAATTGAAAAATAATCCATCATCGGTGATGTTATTGTTATATGCTATTTCATATTCAATTTCCGCTTCAGAATTTCTGTTAATCATCTGCAAAAAGATCCCTTTAAAGTACCTATAATACGGGTCGTCTTTAATGAGGATCGCCTGTTCAACTAATTTTAGAGCTGCTTCAGTGTCAGAAGAAAACTCATTTGTTAACCTTGCTTTTTCAAATACATAAGCAGAGTTTGTACTGTCAAGTCGAATAGCTTTATCGATGCATTTAAAAGCTTCACTTTTATACTTGTTGATACGATGTATTTCTGTCAAGTATTCCCAGTATCTAGCGTTTTTTGTTTCGCCTTTAAGTTGATTGTTGAGAATCCGTTGGGCGAAAAATACTTTCGCTGGCTTGTTTGAATTTAATATTGAATCAACTTCATTAAAGTAATCATCAGCAGATTGAGCGACACTTACCAATGAAGCAATGAAAATACTAAGTGTAAGAATTAATCGTCTTTTCATGTGCTTAAGTTATTAAATTCCACCGAAACCAATGTCAAAGCACTACTCGGAGCAATGGTTTTAATTGGTAGTTTGTCAGTTTCAATCAATGAGTTTTTAAATTCTTCAAAACCATACTCCCCTCTACCTAATTCAATCAACGCCCCCATCATTAACCTTACTTGATACCTCATGAATCCTTTAGCTTTTACTTTGAATACATAGGTGTTTTCAGGGGTAAAGTTCCCTGTGAATTTAGTGTCTGGTTGAATTTCTGAGAATTGGATATCACACTCATAACTATCCTTTTCTGATGACTTAGCGCAATACCTTTTGAAGTCGTGTTTGCCTTCGAAGTGTTTAGCGGCTTTTTGCATTAGTTCAAGATCGAGATTTTGACCAAGGTCTCTAATAAACGGAGTGTTGTATGGATGCGATTTTTCACCAAATGAAAAGGTGTAATGGTACTCTTTGACTTTTGAGTCTTTGATGATATTGAAACTAGCATCTGTAGTTTCTATAGACTTTATTCGGATGTCCGCGGGGAGATTTTTGTTTAATTGATCTAGGAGGTCAGAACAATCTTGCGCTTCATTAATGAATAATTCAAAAGCAAAATCATCAGCCGAAACTTTAGCGTCAGTTCTTCCGCAACCTAGTGTTTTAAAATTATCGTGCTGAAAAATGAAAGAAAATGTTTTGTCGATGTTGCCTTGAACAGACGGAAGTTTTTCTTGCTTCTGCCATCCGTGATATCGGAATCCTAAGAATTCAATCCTGATTAAATAATAATGATTCCACTTTGCCATGCGCTAAACAGTTTTACCAATCAATAGGTTGATAGTCCTTTAAAAACTTTCCACACCAATGTTTACCTGTGTTAATCCCATCAATCAAAGGGTCAAGTACACGGGCTGCTCCGTCTACAATGTCTAAAGGTGGTTGAAAATCATGCTCTTTTACCTTCTTTTTTGAAAGTGCTACAGGGTCTTCGTCGGTGACCCAGCCAGTATCGACTGCATTCATGAAAATGCCATCTTTTGCAAAGTCGGCTGCTGAAGTATGTGTCATCATGTTCAAAGCAGCTTTTGCCATGTTGGTATGTGGATGTCGGTCTTCTTTGTGGAACCTGTGAAATTTGCCTTCCATTGCTGACACGTTGATGATGTGTTTCATTCCAGTGTTTTCTTTCCGCATTAAAGTCACTAATCGGTTGCATAATACAAACGGAGCAACGGCATTTACCAATTGCACTTCAATCATTTCAGGCGTTTCGATTTGTCCTAGTTTTAATCGCCAGGAGTTTGTTTTTCGTAAATCAACTTGTTGTAAATCAGCGTCTAACTCTCCTTCAGGAAAAACTTCTTCCTTTTGAAGTGAGTTGTCAAAACTATAAGGTATTTGGGACAGTTTTGCTGAAGCTCTGATCCCAATTCCTGGTTCGGGAGCATGCCAATTGACAGCTAAGGTGTTGTTTTTACTTTTACTTGTATCGATAGATAAACTGCGTAGTTCAGCTACACATGAATCATGGTCTTTTAACAACTCTTGAACGTGAGCAGGCAGGTTATTAATTGGAGTTTCTTCGTTTTCAATTAAATGCTCATAAAATCCTGCGGGTCGCCGAACTGTTTGTGCAGCGTTATTAATCAGGATGTCTAGCCTGTCGTATTTTTCCTCTATGTAATTGCAAAATATTTCCACACTTGGAATGTGTCTTAAATCAAGTCCGTGAATTTTTAGTCGGTGGGCCCACACATCATAATCTTCTTCTTTTGCAAAACGAATGGCAGAATCCACAGGGAACCTTGTAGTGGCAACCACCGTGGCGCCAGACCGTAATAAAATCAGGGTAATATGATAGCCTATTTTTAGCCTTGAACCGGTTACTACAGCTACTTGATCCGTTAAATCCGTTGTTTGAAAACGTTTGGCGTAGTTGTAGTCCGCACAATCACCACACATGGTATCATAAAAGTGATGTAGTTTGGTAAACATGGTTTTACATACGTAGCAATTCCTAGGTGACTCTAACTCTTGTTCCTTTCTGTTGGTAATGTTGTGTTCAGGTAATAATTTGGGTGCTTCGAAAACCACTGATTCACGAGCTGACCTGATTCCGGTTTCCTTTCTGGCGTGTTTGTCACGCTCAATCATTTTTCGTTTGGCCGCTTTTTTTCCGTCTTTTTTCCTGCGAATGAATTCGTCTCTGCTCGGTCGAGAAAGGTTCCCCGCGCTTTTCATTAATTCAGCACGTAGTTCTTTTGACAAGTCAAACAACTGGTCAGTGTCACTATTCAATGCTTTTAATGTATTGATACATTTTTGTATTTCCTCGGGAGTCAAAGACATGAGGTAAAGATACTGAACCACACAGCAAGAACCTGACTTTGATTATAAATAATCTTATAGTCCTTTACTAAATTTAAGAGATGGTTTGTGAAACGTTCGGAGGTTGACTAGTACAGTATACCCGTTTTTTCAACAAGTGATTTACCCTCTGAGCTTACGGTAATGATCATGTTTCTCACAGAAACAGCAGTAGGAATGTTAAGTTCAGCAAAAGTGCCGCTTGTTACATTGCCTAGTTCGTATTCAGCAACCACGTTGCCGGATAAGTTCGAAACAGTGACACTTACAGACTTAAAATCCTTTTCGTAAAAGTCCACGATAAATGATTTTACTGGCGCATTGGTGTAAATATTTACATTGCTAAGGTGTGTGGAAGTGCTGTGGAATGTAGTGACTGCTTCCTCTGCTGAATAGCCAATGGTAGTTAAAGTCAATATTGCTGTTAAAACGAAATACTTAATCATTAGTCGATGCTTTTGATTTGTTTATCGGCACAAAACTAAGTTTTTTTATTTACCAACGCAAGGAAAAGACAAGAACTTTTACACGTAACTTCCAATACTTAAGCGTTTTATATTAGTAATGATCGAACTTAAAGTAAGTTTTTATTTTTTTTGATGTTTATCACCCAACCTTTTTGAATTGACAGGCGTACTTCATTAAAACTAAACTCTTGTAAAATGAAAAATGTAAAAAATTTATTGATGACCGTAACTGCAATTATTTTGGGATTTTCAGCCTGCGAAAAAGAACATAAATGCGATGAATGTATAGACCCTTCAATTATGGGAGGTTCTTATATTGAGATTTACGATCCTGTATGCGGATGTGATGACAAAACGTATAGCAATAGTGCTCATGCCATGTCGGAAGGTGGTGTGACAAGTTGGACAGCTGGACCATGTGAAATCAATCACAAAAATGAATGTGTAGACTCTAGTTTAATTATTGAGGGTTATGAGGAGTTCAGTGCGCCTGTTGGACATGTAACAGGGGTGCCAAATGATATTGCAGTTGGAGGTTGTTTTGCTATACCTGAACCAGTTTGTGGTTGTGATGGTGTAACATACAGTTCTGCAGCACAAGCTCAATATGTTCATGGTATCAAAACTTACAGTAAAGGACGTTGCGAAAAAGTAGTTGATGATTGTATTGATTCTAGTTTAATCACAGTAAATGTTTTTCTACTAGGTGTTCCAATTTGCACATTACCCCCTGGTGTGGGAGCATTACCTGTTGGAAGTATTACCACAGGCGCAATGGTTGAAAAACTTACAATTGCACCAGATACTTTATGGTTTGATGGAAGTGTTTGTGGTTGTGATGGGAAAACTTACAGTTCTGGTTACGAAGCAACAAATGTTTATGGGGTTAAGTCCTATAAACCTGGTCCGTGTATGCAAATTTACACTAGGTAAATGGCAAGGAAGCTTCACTATTGAGGGTTGGTGTTTGCTAACTTTAAATAAGAGTTGTAAATTGATAAATGAGAGAAGTTTTGCTTCTCTCATTTATTCATTAAATACATAGGTATTAATAAAGAATTGATAAATAAATGTTTGGCTAAGGATCGGAAATCTCAATCCGTGTTACACGAGCATTGTTTTCATTTGCTAATGCCTGTTTGCTACAAATACATGAAGCAAGAGGAGCTAGCTAGAGAAATGTACAATCAGGTATTTGTAAAAATTATTTTCTCCTTGAACAAATTTGATCAATCAAGGGACTTCAGTAAATGGGCAAAAACCATTGCAATTAATGCGTTAATTGATGAGTATCGAAAGTCAAAAAGATACCGGAAGATAATTGACAGCAACATTCAAATGGAATCCAATTCTTTTGATCAGGAAAGTGAAAATACATTCAACGAGGATGAGCAAAGACAGGAACAGGAACTAGTAGATACTATTTTGAAAAAATTACCCCCAGCTTCTCAAAAAGTATTTAGTTTATTTGCGATGGAAGGATTTTCACACAAAGAAATAGGGAAAATTCTTAACATCAGCACAGGGACATCAAAATGGCATGTGTCTAATGCTAGGCAACAGCTGAAAAAAATTGTGACAAACGTTTTTAATGTTTTTATTTTTTAAATGAAGGATACAGAGAATAACATAAAATCCAAATTTAAGTACAATCAAAGTGATTGGATTAAAGCGGAAAATCTCATCCTGAAAGAGGAATCGAGAAGGAGGACGATTGCTTTGCTGAGGTGGTCTGGTGTTGCAGCACTGCTAATGGTAACTGCATTATTAGTTGCCCCAATTGGAAATGTGAGTGAATTGAATGACTTGCAAAACCGATCTGAAAACACCAGCAATGATGGAGGGCTGGATGCATCCGTAATTACAGAAATTGATGAGTTGAAAAACAATGAAGTAGTTAAGGGTGAGTCTATTAGTGGTGACTTGGACCAAAGGCAAGTTGGTGGTGTTAACTTGACAAGTAAGAGGACTGTTGTGAAAGGTTCTTATGTAGATTTAACTAAGCAAGTCATAAGTGGGAGTGCCCGCATAGGGAATGATGTGCTTGACGAATCTCCTAATCAGCAAGGCACCTTATCATTAGTTAATGTTCATACCAATCAAGTAAGTGCAGAATTGCCAACTGCCCATTCTGAGAACGGGAATTTTTCAGAAGTGGACATTAGCCCAATGCTTGTAGATTTTCGTCTCAAAAATTCCGATTTTATTTTAAGCAAAATTCTTCACGAAGAGACAAAGTCAATAATGTTTAGAAAAGAGGTTTTTATTTCAGCGATGGCACATCCCGGTTTCAGGGAAGGGGAAGACAAAGCGAAAATACAGTTGTCGTATAATGTGGGATTTTTGTTGGGAAAAAATATCACGAAAAATTTAGTTTTAGCAGGTGGTTTACAATACAATAATTACAAAAGTATTCATCAAGCAAAGAGTGAGGAAAGTTATGCTGTCACTGATCCAACAGAATTAATAGATTCCCGCACTGTGATCGATGATGAAGAATGGGTTGTTGTAGAGACTACTACTGACAATGCTGGTAATCAACCAATAAATTCTGTGTCTAGTCCAGATTTTACTGTGACAGCAATCAATGTTGCCTTGGTGAGCAATTCTCCGTCAAGTTCATCTTCCGCACCTAGTCAACCGATTGTAACACCCGATACTTTGTTTGTTCCGATAGCTCAAAATAATCAGGAAGTCATTAGAGGGTACCATCACCTCAGGGAAAAAGCAGTGCTTGTCGGTTCAGTATTATTGCCTTTGGAATTGCAATATGCAGTAAAAAGGTTTCGTGCTACAGCAGGGTTAAGCATAGAGTATTTGATCCACAACAAAGTAACCATGGATGAATGGGACGAAGTGGATAGTTGGACGACCAAAGAAGAGTCCGTGGTTGTCAATAATGATTTTTCAAGCTTAAACAGGACCATGTTTAACTTTACTTTTGGTCTTGATTATTTTTTAATAGATAGAGTTTCTCTGGGTTTTAAAGGCAGTTTGGGGCTCCAAGACTTGACGGACGATTCGTATTTTAGTAATTTGAAGTTCGACAGAAATTCTAATTTGAGCATTTCCTTAAGGTATCATTGGAAATAATTTTTTTACATTTCCTGACGTTCGTTAGGTTTTGTTTCTAAATTCTTATCTACATTTGTGTTGTAATTTTGGTTTGAACTTTTAGATAGATTTAATATTGATCTTGGGGTTCGATTAAAAGGGAATCGGGTGAAAATCCTGAACAGTTCCCGCTGCTGTAAGCACCAAATTTGTTTTTGAACAACGTCACTGTTCTTTTTGAATGGGAAGACTCAGAAACGAGGTGTAAGTCAGAAGACCTGCCGTTATTATGTTATACGTGATGCTTTCGGGATAAAAGCTAGTGGAACGATTCGCCTTTTCGGGCTTGTTTCCATTGTTTATACCTGAAAGTTTCATGCATCAAACTTGATGAATGGAAAAGGTTATTTTACTAATGTATAGTTTAGTTTTTTTTGCGCGAGCTCAAGCGCAAGAGGATACTATTTTGGTGGCACTCGAACCGTTGGAAATATCCAATAATAGGTTAAAAGTGTTTTCTATAGGGAGTAAGTCAATCAGTTACGACAGTTTGGTCTTGTCTCAATTCAAAAACAAGAATTTAGCTGATTTACTTAGTGCAGAAAGTTCCATGTTTATTAAGTCATACGGGACTGGAAGTTTAGCTACGTCTTCTTTTAGGGGCGGTAACGCAAGTCAAACAGCTGTTTTGTGGAATGGGTTTTCATTGAACAGCAGCATGAATGGGATCCTTGATTTTTCCTTAATTCCAAGTTCATTTTTCAACGAAATTTCCTTACAATATGGAGGTGAAACGGCACAATGGGGGAGTGGTGCATTAGGAGGTTCAATTCATTTGAACAATAAAAGTTCTTTTGGAAAAGGAAACGTCTACTCTTTGGGCGCATCTTTAGGTAGTTTTGGTTTAAATACGCAGTCGGTAAAAACTGAAATTAGTCAGGAAAAAATGACTTTTTCTTTGTCGTTGTTTCGTTCACAGGCGAAAAATAATTTTCCATATTTTAAAGCGTTCAACGGAAATGATTCTTTGGTATTGCAGCAACATACTGATTATTTGGCGTTTGGATTGTTGACAGATTTGCAATACCGGATTAAGCACAATAAAAAAATTCAGGTTTCAGTTTGGTATCAAAATGCTCACAGGAATATTCCGCCAATCTTATTTCAAAGTTCTAGTACTGCATCGCAGCAAGATGAAAGCACAAGGATGATGGTTAATTACCTGTGGTTTAAGAGGCGCAATAAAGTGAAAGTAAAGTTGGGCTATTTTAATGAAACTATTGGCTTTCAAGATTCAACGGCAGTGATTTTTGCTGATAACAACGCTAAGAGTTTGCTTTCTGAATTGAGTTATGACAGGGAATTATCTAAGATCTTTGTTGTTAGCAGTGGTTTATACAACAGTTACGTGTTTTCTGAAACAACAAATTATGGAGGTAAGGTGGACGAAAATAGATCGTCTATTTATTCCTTTATTAAGTACAAGGGGGAAAATAAAAAGATTTTTGCTGTGTTGTCGGGGAGGGTCACAATGATTCAAAGTAGTTTATTGACCCCGACATTTTCATTCCAAAATACTTTTAAATTGAATTCCTTTTTGCAGTTGAAGTCGAAAGTGTCCAGCGTGTATAGGGTGCCAACATTAAACGATAAATATTGGAATCCTGGTGGGAACATTAATTTGCTGCCTGAAAATGGGTTTAGCGAGGAAGTTGGTTTAGCACTTGAAATGAAGGACAAGGCTAATGTAGGGGCGAATTCAGAAATTACTTTATTTAACAAAAACATCAACAATTGGATTGCTTGGGTTCCAAGTGGCACAGTGTGGTCTCCCGAAAACATTAAGAAAGTATGGAGCAGAGGGATGGAAAGTTTGTCGGACATCACGTTTTTGAAAGATGACATGAAAGTTTCCTTGAAGTTATTGACGAATTATGTGTTGTCAACCAATGAACAGGCTTTGAGTGCAGGTGATAATTCTTTTACTAAGCAACTCATTTATACTCCAAGGTACTCAGGGTTTGTCAAACTGGTGCTTTCTAAAAAACAATATTCAGTTTCGTACAGGCATAATTATACGGGTTACACATTTACTACAAGTGATAATTCGGAGTACTTATCCCCTTTTGATGTGGGGGCTGTGCACGTTTCCTTTAATGGAATAAAAGGGAATTATAAATTCGAAGGATACTTTGGGATTGAAAATATTTGGGGTGAGGAGTACGTGAGAATAGCTTTTAGACCTATGCCATTAATTAATTATTCATTTGGATTTAACGTCAACTTATATAAACCTTTAAACAATAAAAAATCATGAAAAAAGGACTACTAATTTCAATGAGTTTAATGATGGGAGTGGTGAGTGTAAATGCTCAAGTGACTTCTGATTTTGAAAACTTACCATTGGCAGCAGGGACTTACTGGACTGGAACTGCGTCTTCGGCGGACAGTACATTTAATAGTGGAGACGCTGATTTTCCAAACAAATTTGGTGCATGGTGGGAAGCTGGTTGGGCATTTTCAAATGTAAAGGACAGTGTTACGGCTGGTTTAAATAATAATTACGGTTCAAGAGCAGGAAGTGGTTACGCTGGTTCTGCTAATTATGTAGTTGGGAAAACTGGTGCAAAAGTAATTTTGACTAGTTCATGGGCTGGAAAACAAGCTGATGGAATGTATGTTACTAATGGAACTTATGCTGCAAGGAGTATGGGAAGTGGTGATTCGTTTGCGAAAAAGTTTGGAGGAGTTACTGGTGATGATCCAGATTGGTTTTTATTAACCATCAAAGCTTATGTAAATGGAAGTTTGACTACTGATTCCGTTAATTTTTATTTAGCTGACTTCAGAGATTCCGACAACTCAAAAGACTACATAGTTAAGGATTGGCAGTGGGTAAACTTGCAATCGTTGGGATACATTGACAGTTTGGTTTTTTCATTGAATTCGTCTGACGTAGGGGCTTGGGGAATGAATACGCCAGCTTATTTTTGCATGGATAATTTCGTTACTAGTGGAGTTCCTATTTCAGTTGAAGAGCAACATATTGCCGGTGTAAATTTATATCCAAATCCGAGTTACGACATATTAAATGTGAAGGGTGCGGTTGCAGGATCGGTACTGCAAATAATTGATGTGATGGGAAAAGTGGTAAAGAAAGCAATTGTTTCTTCTGAGCTTACTACTTTTGATGTAGGTAATTTAAAAGGAGGTATTTATATTTTAAACACATTGTCTAATGGGGTACTTACTCAGGGAAAGTTCATTAAAGAATAGTTGTTGCTTAATGTTGCTGCTATTGAGCACAATGGTTCGTGCTCAGTATGCGGCTTCCGCAGGGGAAGTGGGTACTACAGCTATACACAAGGATAGTTCAGCTATTATTAGCTGGGCTATTTCGTGTGATGTGCAGCTCGGTTTACAAGATATTTCAAACAGTACATTGGGTGATGCTTCGGTAGGAAGTGGCGAGTCCGTGGTAGGTATTGCTACCGGTTTAACAGTGGTAAGTTTAGGTGATGGAGGAAGTGCTGTGGTGCAGTTTTCTAGTCCTATTATCAATGGTGCAGGACCTGATTTTGCTGTTTTCGAAAATTCATTCGATGGCGATTTTTTAGAATTGGCATTTGTGGAGGTGAGTTCTGATGGGATCAATTATTTCAGGTTTCCTGCTTCTTCCTTGACTCAGACATCGATTCAAGTAGGGAGTTTTGGAACGCTTGAAGCCACGAAAATCAATAATTTGGCTGGAAAGTACGCTAGTAAATATGGGACTCCTTTTGATTTGGAAGAATTGGTTGATGAACCAGCTCTGGATGTAAATGCCATAACTCACGTGAAAATAATTGATGTGATAGGTACAATAGATACTCAATATGCTTCGTACGATACATCGGGAAATATCATCAACGACCCTTGGCCTACGGAATTTGCGTCTTCAGGGTTTGATTTAGATGGTGTAGGGGTTATTAATTCATCGAGTACCGATGTTGTTCAAGTAACGGGTGTGAAGGAAGTTCTTTTGTACCCAAACCCAGTGTTAGATCATTTTTCTATAAAACTTGAGGAGCGTATCGAGCAAGTAAAAATTTTCAATTTGTTTGGTGTGTTAGTGCTAAAAAGTTCAATCGGACTTAACATTAGTACGAGTACTTTGAGTCCTGGAATATACTTTGTCGAGGTGGTTACTTTGAATAATTCATACGGTCAAAAAATTACTGTTGTCAATGAATAGATTACTTGTTGTTGCTGTTTTACTGTTTGTGCTGTGCTCTTGTAAAAAAGACCGTCCTGAGGAGCATGTTTTTGTATCTGGGATTAGTGGGGATCAAGGAGTGTACATAGGGAGTGAGGGTAATTTCCAGTTTGGCAACGCATCACTTTCCTACTACGATAACGGCTCTAATGAAAATAGTCCAAAAGTGTATGAGAATGCTAATGGGTTTAAAATTGGTGACGTATTACAATCAATATATCAAAAAGGAAGCACGTTATATTTGGTTGTTAATAATTCAGGAAAAGTGGAATTAGTTGATCAATTTACTTTTAAAAGTAAAGGGAGTATTGCTGGATTTAGTTCACCACGGTATTTTTTAACTGTGAGTAACAGCAAAGCTTATGTAACTGATTTGTATGCTAGTGCGATTGCCGTTGTTGATTTAAATACTTTGGAAATTATTAAGTCAATTCAAGTGACAGGATGGACAGAAGAATTGATAATGGTATTTGGAAATGTCTTTGTTTGCAACAAAGGAACTGACCAGGTATACGTAATTGATGCTGCTACAGATGTTTTAGTGGACAGCATTACAGTCTCGGCTGCACCATCTTCAATTGTAGAGGATAAAAATGGAATGCTTTGGGTGTTGTGTAAAAATGGACTTCATAAAATTGATCCGACTACTTTGTCTTCATTGAAGTCTTTTGTACTTAATACCAGTACCGAAGCTTTCCAATTAGCGATAAATGGAACAAGAGATACTTTATATTTTTTGAATGATGGAGTGTTTCAATTTCCTATAAGTGATTCTAGTATACCTACGAATCCAATAATTGAATCAGAATCAAGAA
>JBLIAZ010000030.1:0-16332 GCA_047631875.1 Saprospiraceae bacterium | reverse complement strand
ACCAATGTACTAATAATGTGTAAAGTTCTGCCCCTGATAAAACGCATTTAACTGTAATTTAACAGGGGAGAAGAAGATGGAATTTACCCTTTCAGTAAACTGATGATGTGCGAGACTTTCTTTTTTAAGTCTTTTCTTTCCACAATTAAATCAAGAAATCCATGTTCAAGAACAAATTCGGAAGTTTGGAAATCTTTTGGTAAATCTCTTTTTATGGTCTCTTTCACAACCCTTGGTCCCGCAAATCCAATCAATGCTTTAGGCTCGGCAATATTAAAATCACCAAGCATGGCGTATGAGGCGGTAACGCCCCCTGTGGTAGGGTCCGTTAAAAAGCTAATGTAAGGTACCTTCGCTTTTGCTAACAATGATAATTTGGCGGATGTTTTTGCCATTTGCATCAATGAAAATGCAGCTTCCATCATTCTTGCCCCTCCAGATTTAGAGATTAACAAGAATGGTTTTTTATATTTTATTGCGTGATCAATGGATCTAGCAATTTTTTCACCTACCACAGCTCCCATTGAGCCTCCAATAAAGTTAAAATTCATGCAAGCTATCACGATTTCATGGCCTTCAATTTTTCCATACGCACAAGTGATGGCGTCATTTAATCCAGTTTTTTTACGGGCAGCAACTAACCTGTCTTTGTATCTTTTTTTGTCGACAAAATTTAATGGATCAGTTGATACTAACTTAGGAGCTAATTCCGTGAATTTATTATCGTCAAATAAAATGGTAAAGTATTCCTTGGCGTTTATTCTTTCGTGATGTCCGCAATCAGGGCAAGTCCATATGTTGTCGGCATGGTCATCAGTACTCATTACTTTATTACATGATGAGCATTTATGCCACAGTCCTTCAGGTGTCTCTTTTTTTGCTGTTGTTGGAGTAACAATTCCTTCTTTAATTCTTTTAAACCATCCCATGTTTTCCAATTTATTTTACTGTCGCAATACTATTAATTACTAGAAAGCGTCAGGAAAATTTACGGCACAAAAATATGAAAAAATAATGACTTGGAGGAGAATCTTTTACCGAATACATTCAACTTTTTCTTTTGAATTATTCTCGAATTACAAATTAGACTTTTACTCCGAAGACCAAGATGTCATCAAGTTGAGTGTTTCCACGCATCCATTTCTTTTGGTTCGTCTCAATGAGTGATTTTTGTTTACCCATTGGGAGCTCATGCATTTCGATTAAGTCTTGTTTTAGTACTCCTACTCTGTATTTTTGTTTTTTTACTCCTCCAATCTGATCGGTATAGCCGTCAGAAAAAGTGTAAATACAATCTCCTTTTTGATAAGGAAGAATTTCTTTGGTGAATAAGGAAGTTTCTCTGTTGAAAGGGTCAAATCCAATTGGACGTTTGTTGCCTTTTAGTTCAATTATTTCTCCGTTTCTAATGATTAGCACGTTTCGATTCGCTCCACTAAACTCCAAAGTTTGGTCATCGTGATCTAGCACACACAACGACAATTCAATACCATCCTGAGAAACATCATTCTTGTTTTTATTCAGGTAGCGCTTTAAGTATTTAGACAAAGAGTTCAATATTTGTTCAGGGCTGTGTTGATGTCGTACAATTACGATTTCATTCAGTATGATGGTTCCAATTACACTCATTAAGGCACCAGGAACACCATGTCCAGTACAATCTGCACTGGCCCAAAACACTTTATTTGCAGCAGTATCCTTGTGAGCCCAGTAAAAATCACCACTCACAATGTCTTTCGCATGATACGATATGAAGTGATCGGTAAAAATATTGTCCAATACTTTTTGAGGGGGCAAAATTGCATCCTGTATTTTTTTCGCGTAGGATATACTGTCAATAATTTCCTTGTTTCTTATTTTGATTAACTCACTTGATTTTTCAATGTTCAGGTTGGCGTGGTAAATGGCTTTTGTTTTTTTCTTCATCAAATAGATGCTATATGCAAGCAAAAGAAACACCACGGCAGAAAGCAGTACATACAAGATGAAATTATTATTACCTTCTTTTTTTTCTTGTTTTACCTGCACCAATAAATCGTCTTTTGATTGAGATTGGTATTTTACTTGCATTTCCGAAAACTGCCTCGTTTTTTCTTTTGAAAATAGTGTATCCTTTAAGTTAGCATGCTGTGTTAAGTACAAGTAAGCGCTTTTATAATCATTTTGATATTCGCTTATTTTAGAACGTAAATAGTAAGCCTCTGACAATTCTTTGATGGCCTCACGTTCTCTTGAAATAAGAATTGCTTTAGACAAGTCAGCGCTTGCCTTAGAGTATCTCTTTTTACTGATGCTAATCTTAGCAGTCAATAGATAGCATTTTGCCAGACCTAAATTGTCCTCTAATTCATCAAAAAGTTTCTCTGCATATTCAATGTATCCAGTAGCTCTTTTTAACTCACCTTGTAATACAGATGTTTTTCCAATGTTATAATTTGAATTTGCTATTCCTTGTTTGTCACGAAGCTTTTCTTGGGTCATTAATGCCAAATAATCATACTCCAAAGACTTATCCAGTTTATTTAGTTCCCTGAAAACCAAAGAGATTCGGTTGTAAAGTTCGGCCATCGGGATTTGGTTGGAGTCTCTTTGGTATATTAATTTAGATTTTTTGTAATAACGTAGTGCAGTGCTGTAGTTTTTTTGAAAAAAATGAGTTTGACCTAGGTTACTGTAACTGTCAGCAACGCCCTTGTCGTAATTGGTTTCAGTGAAATATTTTATCGCTTGTTGGTGATTTTCAATGGCTTTCACCATGTTACCAAGAGCAGCATATATGTTTCCCATTTCCGTATGGGTTTGGGCTACTTTATTTTTGTTGTTTTGTTTATTGAATAATGTTAAGGCTTGTTTCAGGTGGTTCAAGGCGAGGTGTAATTTCCCTTGTTTGAAGTCTATTAAACCTAGTAATAGCAATGATTCAGCATTTCCAGACAAGTAAAACAACTGCTTACTAATTCGATGAGCTTTGTTGGCATTTGCTGAGCTTGCTTTGATGTTTATATCAAATAATGCTTTTGAAAGAAGTAAATGGTTACGGACTAAATTGCTGTCTTTTATAGACGAGCTAATGACTAGTTTTAAGCTGTCAACAATGCTTTTGTTTTTTTGTCCCCACAGCGTTGAGGAACAAATTAAAGTAAAAAAGAAGTACACGTATAACTTACGAACCATCGTTTCCAAAGTTAATTTTTATATTCTTGATTAGGAAACCCCGAACAACCTTTCTTTGCTATTCTTGAAAACTTTTGAGTTTGCTGAAATGACCAGATTTATTGTTGGTAAGCTCTTCATGTGTGCCTTGTTCAATGATGACTCCGTGATCAAGTACAATTATTTTATCAGCATTTTTAATTGTTGAAAGACGATGTGCAATTACAATGGATGTCCTGTTTTTCATCAACTTATTTAACGCATTTTGAACTAGTGTTTCCGATTCAGAGTCCAACGCACTTGTGGCCTCGTCTAATATTAGTATCACCGGGTTTCTTAGAATCGCTCGAGCAATTGCAATTCTTTGACGTTGCCCTCCCGATAATTGGATGCCTCTGTCACCTACAATGGTTTCAAATCCATCAGGAAAGGACGAGATGAATTCAAAAGCATTGGCTTGTTTTGCCGCTTCAATCACTTCATTGTTTGAAGCACTTGGTTTTCCGTACAGGATGTTTTCCTTGATTGTACCTCCTAATAGTATCACTTCCTGGGGTACATAAGCCATTTGGGATCTCAATTCACTTAAAGTGTATTTTTTTGCATTCACTCCATCAAAAATAATTTCGCCGCCATCAATAGGGTAGAACTGGAGAATCAAGTTAGCGATGGTGGACTTTCCCCCTCCAGAGCTTCCCACAATAGCAAGTTGTTCTCCTTCATTTACATCAAATGAAATGCTTTTTAGTATTTCAACGTTCTTTCGTGAAGGGTAAGTAAACTTAACTTCTTTAAATGATAAGGTTCCTTTTACTTGATTAGTTACTTCTAGGTGTTCAATTATTTCAATTTCCTCAGTTTCATTGTTGATGATGTCCATTAGGTTTTCAGTAGCGCCCATCGAGTTTTGAATTTTTGTGAGTAATTCCGGTACGGATCCAACGGAAGCACCGAGTAGGACGGTCATCATAATGAACTGGAAAAAACTTTCCCGGTCAATCCCCCCGTTTTCGGTCCCTAGCTTAACTAGCTCAATTCCTTGCCAGATAATGAATACCACAGATCCAAACATGATAATTAATATAAACCCAATGAATAGTCCTCTCCAAACAGCAGCTTTTAAAGCAATTTTTCTAATTTCTGCTACAGCTGTGCCATATCTTTTTGCCTCAAAAAATTCGTTGGTAAACGCTTTTAAACTTTTAATACTCATTAATGCTTCTTCCAATACGTTGTTCGATTCAGCTGATTTGTCTTGAGTTTGTTTTGCAAGTGATTTAATAAATTTTCCAAAAAACACCGCCAACAAAGCAACGAATGGAATCACCAAAACCATCATCAACGCTAGTCGAGGAGAGGTGTAAATCACTAAAGTAAGTGCTAATATTATTGTGATGATTTGACGAATAAACTCAGCAATAGTAGTGGTAAGCGTTTCTCGTATTAGGGTAATGTCGGTTGCTATTCTGGAGCTAAGTTCTCCGCTTTTGTTTTGATCAAAATAACTTAAAGGTGATTTAATTAAAGATTCAAATGCTCGTTTACGCAAATCGTGTAAGGTGTTTTGGGTCACAACACTGAACAAATAAACCCTAAAAAAACTGAAGACTGCCTGAATTGGGAGTGCCACGGCAATGATGCTTAAGACTCCATACAAAGAATGAATGTCAAACCACCTCCAGTTGTCATCAGATAGTCTTGGGTCCATCCCTAGGATTTTACCAAGTAAATAGGGGATAGCAATGGAAACAAGGCTGCTTCCTAATAAGAACAAGAAGCCAATGGAGTAAATCCCTTTGTAAGGAGCAATAAAAACCAAAAAGTTTTTTGCTTTCCTGATTGTCTCTGGTTTTAATTTTTCTCGCTTTCTTCTTTTTCCCATGATATTTTGCAAATGTAATTAAAGAACATCAAATCAAATAATACGTAGCGAAAAATGAGCTTAAAATTTTTATTGATTTTGTTTTTTGAATGAATAAAAAAGACATATCTTTGTCACCCCTAAAAGGGGCTTAAAAATATTGTTTAAAAGTACTGTAAGATGAAAAGAACATTTCAACCGTCTGTAAGAAAGAGAAGAAACAAGCACGGATTTAGAGAAAGAATGGAATCGGCTAACGGAAGAAGAGTGTTAGCTAGAAGAAGAGCTAAAGGAAGAAGCAAATTGACTGTTTCAAGCGAAAAAAGACACAAAAGATAGTTAGCATTTATATTAATGCATGTAAAAGACCTCACTTTTTGTGGGGTTTTTTTATGCTCAAATTATAGCGGGAAGTACCTTGGTTGATTTATATCTCTTTGTTACTGCTGCTTATTTTGATTTGTAGAATCAAAAATGTGATTTGCTGATTTAGCCACGAAACCGTTAAATTGCTTTCCGTTAACTTCGAATCTTTCCGCAAATTCTACATAACATGAGGGGATTTCGAAAGTTTTTTGAGAAATATCACAATGAACTTTGATGTTGTCAGCTAACGTACTGGCTTGTCTTAAACCAACCTGCTTAGATCCTTTGATGATTCCTCCACTTTCATTCAAAGAAACATCATCTTTTATTAAATGTTTACACAAACTGTTAATGTGAGTATTGTCTAAGCTGTTTATCCGAATCGTGAAATGGTTTACTCTGTAGCCATGCGCATAAATCCAAGCTGCGTATTCCGATTCTTTACTTAAGTCCAAATAAATTTGCTGTGCATACTGCCAATTTCTTCCGAAAGTAAGAATGTCTTCAGATACTTTATTTGTGTTGATGTGCTTGAAGCTATTTGTTAGGGTGTTTTGTAAATGAGTTGAAAATTCCTCGAGTATAATTTCGCTAATGAAAACTTTAGGGAGCAATGGGTTAGTAGTGCTTTCCAAATGAACTGCGTTCAACTTTTTTTCTTCAAAATAATACTCCCCACATTGTTTGTATCCTTCTTTTATGAAGGGTTGAATTAAGCAGTCAATACCATATCCCTTTAAGTTTAGGGAACGAAAAGCTACGTGGTCATTGAAGTAGTCGTAACTGTCCAAGTTCAAACTGTCCCGCACTAGCTTTGCAGTAGGAGTCACTGCTTGGTAATTGTTCCATAATTTTTGAAAGAAAGGGGTCATAAAAGTATTTGTTTGTACGCTTTACTTATGCACAGGGTTTCAATAAGGTCTTGATTGTACAATCTTACCTTATCAATGTCACAGTGCCAACCCTTTGATGGGTTCCCTCACTGTGTACTTTCGTGTAGCTGATTCTCCACACGTAAACATCAATTTGTACCTCGTGTCCATTCAAGTTACCGTCCCATCCATGAGCAATATCATCACTAGTGAAAATGACTTCACCCCACCTGTTATATATGTCCATGTGAAAGTTTTCAATTTTATGACTATAAGCATAAAAAATATCGTTAAGTCCATTACCATCTGGTGAAAAGGAGTTAGGGATGTAAAGCTCATAGATGACATTAATTTTTATTGAATCTTTGACAGGACACCTGTTTTCGTCTAAATAAGTAAAGTGGTAAGTGATGTCTTCTTCAGCTTCACTGTACATGTAACTACAAGACAAACAGTTTAAATAAGTGTCAGGAGTAAATTGATAATTGTAGTTTTGAGATAAATTAAGTTCTTGTTTTTCACCAAAATTAATGGTGTATTCGCGATCAATGTTTTGTTTTTTTATTGGCACAGCATTTATTTTCACTTCCCTTGTTTTGGAGCAGCCATTTTTCATGATGTCAACAAAATAACTCATGCTTTCTTCCACCGTCACAATAGGATTTGATATGTTTGATTGATTCAAATTAGCGGTGGGAGTCCATAAGTATTCATGCCCTCCAAAAGCTTGTAAAGTCACTGTGTCTTCCTGGCATGCAGCAGCTGGTGTCGAAATAGAATCATTGATGGTGTTTACCACGATGTTATAATCGACTACAGCACTTCCACATTCTCCTCTTATAGTTAAGGTATAGTTCGTGGATTCGGCTACATCAAAAGTGACTTCATTACCATTGGTTGTTAAGTTGGTTGACGGAGTCCAAGAATAAACAAAATCACTTTGAGAACTAAAAGGAAGTGAAGTGTTTTCATTTTCACATATTGTAGCATTGTGAGTGTTGTTTTGCGGTCTAGCAGGAAGCACATTAACCGTGATTGTTTCTTGTTTGACGCATTGGTTTTCAAATATGCTGATGTTAAAGGTGGTAGTGGTGTCGCCTGTAAATGTTTGCTGGTAGCTACTGCTATTTCCGTTTACTGCAGGAGTCCATAGCGTGGATGTACCTCCTTCAACAAACAACGGCACGTCTTCATTTAAACAAACAAGGGTGTCGTTTGAGGAATTACTTGTAATTATAGTACGTTGTATATCGTAAGGAATTAGTTCAATGCCGCAAAGACCTGTGATGGTCAGTTCGTATAAAGTACTTTCGACAGGATTAATAATTACCGAATCATTTAAAAAAGTCAAGCCGACAGTGGTATTCCAAGAATAAGTGAAATCACCTTGTATTTGAAGAGGGAGTGAAATAATGTCGCCTTCACAAAGCGAGTCAGCATGCGTTTCTGGTTGCGGACCTGGAGGGTTTACTGATATTGTTACATTTTCATTAGCTCTGCATTGGTTTTTAGTGATGATGACATTGAACGTGGTCGTGTCGTCACCAATAAACAAAGGGCTATTTCCAGTGTTGATAGTTCCGTTAATAGCAGGGGACCATGAATAGGTGTCGCCGCCTGTCGTTGTTAAATTGATGCTGTCACCAAAACAAATGGTAGAATCAGGAATGATTGAAGGGGTTATTGTCGTTACATCGATGTTATAATTTACAATTGCTGAACCACATAATCCTGTGATAGTAAGTTCATGGGAGGTGCTGCTGCTAGGATAAAAGTATATGCTGTCATTCGCAATTGTAAGTTCATTTTGATGATTCCAACTGTAATTGAACAAAGTGTTTTCAGTGTATGATAGCGCAGCAGTGTCACCATCACAAAGAGGAACATTATAAGCGTTGTCGCTTGGCTTTTGACTTAATACATTGACCACTACACTGTCTTGAGAGAAACACATCTCTTTGCTTATTGCTACTGTAAAAACGATACTAGTATCTCCCACATAACTTACACTGCTTCCTGTACTGCTATTTAATAGCTCACTTGCTGGAGACCAAGAGTAACTGTCTCCCCCCGAAGCTGTGATCAAGATCGTGTCGCCAGTGCAAATGGTAGTGTCAGGAGAAATTACAGGTAAAATTTCAACCACATTTACCTCGTAATTAATTATTGCTGATCCACAATCTCCGGTCACCGTCAGTTCATAAGTGGTACTATCTCCGGGATAAAAGTACAAACTGTCATTTTTCATGATGGTGTTGTTTATTGGATTCCATGAATATGAAAAATCACTTTGAATCGGAATAGGAAATACCGTTGTGTCACCACTACAAGAAATGGCACTGAAGGTGTTTGCAACAGGAAGGTTTATGACCTCAACAGGAATCAAGAGTGTGTCTGAACATAATTCTGGTCTTGTGATGTACAGGGTGGTGCTTATGATAGGACTGAACGTGAACGAGGTTTGGAATGAATTTACCTTGCCAACTTGCTCATACCAAATGTAATTAGCAGTTTCGTTCATGACTATAGTGGTTGTGTTACCTTCACATATTACTGAGTCAGCCGAATTAATAGTGGGTACAAGAACTTCTTTTACTGTAAAAGTCATTGTTGTAGTATCCGAGCCAGGACAAATAGTAGGGTCGTTGACAATTAAAACTACTTGATATTCTCCAGGTGTATTAAATATTTTCCACGGGCTTTCGTCGTTTGATGTAGTGCCATCATGGAATCGCCATTCTATTTCAGTTCCTCCATTGGATTCGTTGTAAAAATGAATCGTATCATTTTGACAAACCAAAGTGTCAGATATCGGGTTTATTCGAGCCGTCAGTTTTGATGCATCAAACTTAAACACAGCCATGTTACAATTAGGTGAGTTGAGGATAGTGGAATAAGCTCCGGGAGTTACTGGGAAGCTCGATTGGTTTGATCCGCATGCAGCACATACGGCTTGATAAACTGTTCCTGATTTATTGAACCGACTAGTTCCTCCGTCGACGTGTTCGTAGGCTCCGGGACTACCAAAAAAAGTAGAGTAGTTTAGTCCTGCAAAGTCCTCCTCTAACACCATTAAATAAAAGTCCGAACCATCAGTTCCACTTTGAAACGCGTCAGACGTAATGGGTAATCCAGCCGCAGTACCTCCAGAATAAGATCCGTTTACTAAACCTGCCCAGCCTGAAATGTAAACTTTTTTACAGTTGTCTACTAGAAAAGCAGATGGTACAATGTCAGTAGAGCCAGAGCCGTTTCCTACAATAGTAGAAACTTCTAGGCTGCTCAAGTCACTTGAGTATTTATGGATAAATAAACCGCTGTTTGGATTGTTGTATGTGCCACCAGAAATTGGTAAGCTACCTAAGGTTTGTCCCATTACATATACCTTATCGTCTTCATCAACCTGTACAAAATAACCTTGGTCGTACGCACTACTGCCAATGAAAGTGGAGCTAAGGAGTACGGAACCGGTGTTATTTATCCTTGCCACAAATCCATCAATTCCTCCACTTAAACTTGTTTGATTGGCCGATCCAGAAGTTTGAAAATTTGCACTGATTGTACCTCCTGTAACATACAATTCACCAATGCTGTTGGATTGCAGCGCGTAAACACCGTCCGAAGAGCTGCCTCCTAGATAGGTGCTCCAAAGTACCTGAGACAAGTCACTGTTAAACTTTACAACACAGCCATCATGTGTACCTCCACCATAAGTGCTTTGAAATCCATTAACAATTGGAAGATCACTGGATGAGGTGGTGGTGGCGATGTAAGCATTTCCACCGGCATCAGTAATTACTTCGCCACGGAAAACGTCAGAATAATTATGGTACAAACCAGTCGAGTAGCTTTCGTCATTGAATCCGTCGTTGGAGCTTCCACCAAAATAAGTGGAGCCGATTAAAGTAGAACCATCGGCTGAGAATTTGGTCACTACAATGTCTGAGCCTTCAAAATACAGCACATTGTCTACCACTACAGTAGCTCCACCATTGAATGTGTTGTCATAAGCACTTGCTGACATTGGAAAGTCACGTGAGCTAGTAGTCCCAAAGACTATCAATTCATTGTTGGGAGAGACGACTAAACTGTGTGGATTCTCAAGTTTACTACCTCCCAAATAGGTGGCGTAAATTAAATTATTTCCATCCGCTGAGAATTTACTGATACTCATGTCTGTAGGATACCCGGCGTACACTCCACCTGGGCCACCTCCAAAGGTGCTCTGGTATGCTCCAGCAGTTACAGGATATCCAGTTCCAAAACAAACACCTCCGCCAAATGCATTGTCGTCATTGTCGTAGGTGGCTGTGAATCCCCAGTTGTCGATGGTAGATCCCGAAAAAGTTGCAAAATTCAATATTGGGTCAAGCACTAAAGTGTCGTTGTGGTTGTAGTCGTTTACTTGATAAGAGACCACGTTGTGGCTAAGCTTGTAAAAAGTGCTGATGTGACCAGTACTCCTTTGGCTAGTATTAAATGAGTACGGTCTTTCGTCGGTTAATGTGCCAACGGAAGTAATGATTTCAATTTTATTGTCAAGTAGTTTTAACTGATTGATCCCCTTGTACAACAGTTTGATTTTGTCAAGAGAAGCATTTGGAGCAATGATAAAGTCATACTTGATGTTGTTTTCCTTACCGTACATGTGAAAATCAATCCCGTCATATAAATTTCTAATCCATAAATCTTTATATGCTTTAACATTGGAAGCCCATTTGGTTTGGTCGCTTCCTAGGAAGTAATTATAGTAATGTGCTGCAGCATTTTTACCTGTGGTTATCGAATTGCTATTTGCACCAACAAAGGTGATAGAGAAAGAGTGAGAATTGAAATGTTTTTCGTTGGTCTCTGGAGTTGACTGTAAGGAGTGTTGGTGGTCATGGTGGTCATTTTTTTCCCCCTCACCGTGGTAATGAATGTCATTTTTTAACTTGTCCAACTGAGCTTTATCATGCAGTACGAAAGTTAATTTGTTTTTTTCAATGAATACAGCTCCGTAATTTAAAGGTGCTTTGAACAAAACTTTATCATCAAACTGCCCTTTATTTTCTTGCATTAAAAACCCTGTACCCCAGGCTAATGTGGAGATAAGTAAGGATAAAATGAAAGTAATCTTTGTTTTCAAAGGTTTGTTGTTTGTGTATTCAGTAGTCAGCTGGTGTCAACCTTAGTTCAACAGAGTGTACCTCTTACTAATGTATAAAACTTTCAACGGCAAAAAGTTACACTTAAAAGTTACTTATAAAAGTACACCATTATACTATGATAACAGTATTTTGCTTTAAAGGTTGCCTTCTGTTTGTATTTGAAATGAGGTTAATAACTATTTGTACTTATACAGCCATTGTGAATAAGTTTCTTTACCGAGCATAAAGGCTTTATCTATATTTGTTAATTCGCTCACAGAATAAGAGATTAATAACCATAAATTGACGAGGTTTTGAAACATAAAATATTTAGCGTTTTAAAGTATGTCTTTTTTCTACTGCTTGGTATAGGGCTAATGGTCTACGCTTCAAAAGGGTTAAACTTAAAGGAGGTGCTTGTTGAGGCTGAGAGCATGAATTTTTGGTGGTTTTTGCTTAGTGTTTTAATGGCTTTGGTTGCTCATTTTTCCAGAGCAGTACGGTGGCGGTATTTGATTCGTTCCTTTGGATACAATCCAAAGTTGAAAAATGTATTTCTTTCAGTGCTCTTCATGTATTTTTCCAATTTAATTATTCCTCGCTCAGGAGAGCTTGCTAGGTGTGGTACTTTATATAAGTACGAAAAAATTCCAGTAAAAAATTTGCTAGGAACAGTGGTGATTGAAAGGTTGTTCGATTTGCTGACTTTAGTGGTTGCAACAGGATTGTTGCTTCTACTGCAATTTGAAACAGTTAAAGGGATGTATTATGGTTCAACTTTACCAGAGGTAATTGAAAATTTATTGGAGAGTAAATTCTTTTTACTAAGCGTGACCCTCGGTATTGTGGCGTTTATTGTGCTTTTGTATTTGTTTAGAAATAAAATAATGAAAATTAAGATTTTCCAAAAGCTCCCAGCGTTTAAGGATGAATTATTTGAGGGGATTAAAAAAGTGATGAATTTAAAAGATAAAGCGGCTTTTTTTGGACATACTTTATTTATTTGGGTGATGTATTTTGGAATGACATACGTCTGCTTTTTTGCATACGAACCTACAGCGAACTTGAGCTTAGGTGCCGGATTTGCAGTTTTTATAGCGGGTAGTTTCGGCATGGTGGCTCCCACAAATGGAGGTATTGGCGCTTGGCATCTGATGGTTGTATTGGCATTGTCTATGTATGGAGTAACCAGTGAGCATGGAGTTGCAATTGCACAGGTATCATTTGCTACTTTAACAAGTGCGGTAATATTGTACGGTGCTGTCGCTGTCATCTTTTTACCGTTCTTAAATAAAAAAGAAATCACGGAAACTAAAGATTAAATAAATAATAAAAACATGAAATATGTTTTTATATTTGGTTCGAATTTAAATTAAGTTATGATTAAAATAGGAGATAAAGCCCCAAGTTTTTCAGGAGAAATTCAACAAGGTAAAACCATTGATAGTAACGATTTTTTAGGTAAAAAAGTAATTTTATTTTTTTATCCAAAGGATAATACGCCCGGTTGTACAGTTGAGGCTTGTGATTTACGAGATAATATTTCGTTACTTAAAAAAGAAGGATTTGAGGTGGTTGGGGTAAGTGCGGATTCCGTGGAAAGGCACAACAAGTTTACGGACAAATTTAACTTGCCTTTTCCATTGGTGGCTGATGTACAAAAGGAAGTAATTAACGCTTATGGAATATGGGGTCCGAAAAAATTCATGGGAAAAGAATACGAAGGGATACACAGGAAAACCTTTGTTATTGATGAAAAAGGTTACATAGAACAAATCATAGAGAAAGTAAAAACGAAAGCTCATGCTGAGCAAATATTAGCAACTTATAAATAACATTATTATGGCAAAAGAAGTAAATAAAGACAAGTTAAAAGCATTACAAATGACCATGGAGCGTATGGATAAAACCTACGGGAAAGGAGCTGTAATGAGATTAGGTGATAGTCCTGCGGTTGATGTTGAGGTGATATCTACAGGTTCTGTAGGGTTGGATATCGCTTTAGGAATTGGCGGATTGCCAAAAGGACGAGTAGTGGAGATATATGGACCAGAATCATCAGGGAAAACAACCTTGGCTATTCATGCCATCGCAGAGACTCAAAAAAAGGGAGGCATTGCAGCAATGATCGATGCTGAACATGCATTCGATCAGTTTTACGCTAAAAAATTGGGTGTTGATACCGATAATTTATTAATTTCTCAGCCTGATAATGGAGAGCAAGCTTTGGAAATAGCGGATAACTTAATTAGTTCAGGAGCTATTGATTTATTGGTAATTGATTCTGTTGCTGCCTTGACACCAAAGGCGGAAATTGATGGTGAAATGGGAGATTCAAGAATGGGACTTCATGCAAGATTGATGTCTCAAGCTTTAAGAAAATTAACATCTACTATTCATAAAACAGGTTGTTGTGTAATATTCATTAACCAGTTAAGGGAGAAAATTGGGGTTATGTTTGGTAATCCAGAGACAACAACTGGTGGTAATGCATTAAAGTTTTACGCTTCGGTGAGGTTAGACATCAGAAGAATAGGACAAATTAAAAGTGGTGATGAAGTAATTGGTAACAGGACAAGAGTAAAAGTGGTGAAGAATAAATTAGCACCACCTTTTAGAAAAGCTGAGTTTGACATCATGTTTGGAGAAGGTATTTCTAAAACTGGTGAAATAATTGACTTTGCTGTGGAAAAGGAGATTGTCAAAAAATCGGGGTCTTGGTTCAGCTACGGCGATACTAAATTAGGGCAAGGAAGAGATGCAGTGAAAAACCTAATTAAAGACAATGAAGAATTGGCGAATGAATTAGAGGCAAAAGTGTTAGCGTCTCTTGAAAAGCAAGCAGAATAATTAGTTGTAACTCTGAAAAAAGTCAAAGATCGCCCATTGTGGCGGTCTTTTTTTTTGATTTCTCTTACGGCGATGCAATATAGATGATATTGTAATTAAAAAATTAGTGATACAACTCCTAGTCCTTCTCTAATTAATTCTGGTTCTCCAGAACTGCAATCAATGATAGTTGAAGGAGCGTTTTGTCCAAAACCTCCATCAATGACAAGGTTCACCTTGTTGGCCATGTTTTCATGAATTAATTCAGGGTCCGTAGTGTATTCAACAATATCATCATTGTCTTTTAGGGATGCCGTCATGATTGGATTACCTAATGATTCAACAATAGCTAGGGCGATGTTGTTGTTAGGTATTCTAATTCCTATCGTTTTTTTACTTTTTCTAAAAATTCCAGGTGATTTTTTACTGGCGTTTAAAATAAATGTATATGGACCCGGAAGCGCTTTTTTCATTAGTCGAAACGTACTGTTGTTTACTTGTTTAGCAAATTCTGTCAATTCACTTAAGTCCTTGCATACAATTGAAAAGTTTGCTTTGTTTGGTTTTATTCCTCGAAGCTGGCAAATTTTTTCCACTGCACTTTTACTATTGATGTCACATGCTAATGCATATACTGTGTCAGTAGGGTAAACAATAACACCTCCTTTTTGCAATACTTTCACTACCTGTGATAGCTTTCTTTGGTCAGGATTGTCAGGATGGATTTGTATCAGCATGGAAAAATAATAGGTTTGGATATGTACTATACGTGGGGAATCATTTTATGTTACAAATGTTTCTTGTCATGTAGTCGGAGAGGTATGGATTTCTTAAGTACTTTGAATCCAAAAAGGCCGGTCTCAAAGTGAAATTCAACAGCGTTAGCAAACAGTAGTGGACGAAGGTCAAAATGTAATCGAATGCCTGGATAATCATGATACGCATTATTTTCAAGTACAATTAAGGTGGATTCATTTCGTATTATAGCCGTGCCATGTGTGGCGTTAAAGGTGTTTGAAAAAATGTAATGTAGCTCTGTGGTTGCCTTATCGCTGAAAATGTAATTGACACATAAAAAACTGTTGGCTATTAAAAAAGGCGCAGCAAAATGTCCAATAAAAATGGTGCGGTATTTTTTTGTTTTACTTAAAAATACTGTGGAAATAATACAAAATGTTGCGATAAAAACAAACAATTGTAAAGGAGTGATTACTGTGTTGAATCCTATTTTAATGACTAAGATTAAATTTAATATGGTCAAGGAAAAAGCCCAAAATTTTCGAGACTCAATGATGTCTAAGTAAGTGATTTTTTCTTTTTGGAAACCAGAAGAGCGACGCTTTCTGATTGGCACTGTCAAGGATTCTTTTAATAATGACCCATTTCTTTGTGCTTCACGAAGGGCGGTAAGTTCATTGTAAGCTGTTTTTATTTCATTAAAAAGCTCACCTGAGTCGTTTGATTTATCAGGATGATGAATTTTTGCTTCGTTTCTATATGAGTTTCTGATCTCTATAAGGCTAGCATCCTCTTTTAATTTTAACAGTTTGAGGTGGTATTTTACCGTATCTTTGCTCATCTTATTTACAAAGTACAATAAAATGTTGAAACAACATCAAAACATCATTTTGGCATCGAAATCTCCAAGGAGACAGGAGTTGTTAAAAGGCATAGGAGTTAAATTTGATATTGAAACCAGGAATGTCCAGGAGGATTATGATCCTGAAATGGATGTATACGAAGTTCCAAGTTTTTTAGCGGAACTGAAAACTACACCGTTCCTAAATTCTGAGTACAAAAAAGCGGTGGTCATTACTTCAGATACAGTGGTGATATTGGATGGTGGGATTCTTGAAAAGCCAAAAAATGAGCAAAAAGCCATAGAAATGGTATTGAAACTTTCAGGAAAAACTCACGAGGTAGTTACGGGAGTGTGTATTTTAATTGAGGGTGTAAAAAATACTTTTTCAAGCATTACTAAGGTTAGTTTTGATTCAATCACATCCGCAGAAGCAGAGTATTATGTGAAAGAGTTCAAACCAATGGATAAGGCTGGTTCGTATGGGATTCAAGAATGGATTGGTTATACTAAAATTTCAAAAATAGAGGGCTGTTATTACAA
>JBLIAZ010000029.1:0-16552 GCA_047631875.1 Saprospiraceae bacterium | reverse complement strand
CGCCAACAAAAAACAGAAATGGTAGAAAACCTCATTCAACGAGGAATAAGGACAAGTTCAAGGTATAAAAATGCCTTAGCAATAAGACCAGAACTGCAAAAAAGAACCTTTAAACGAAACCGATTGTTTACCCAACTAAGTCGCTTAAAAAATAAGCGAAATCATTTTAATCAAGAGAGGTATAGAAAACAACAAGAGTTAAACAGGTTAAACAAAGACACCATCAACAGTGCGTTTGTATTACGAGAAAAAAGAGCTGTAAGGAAAGCGCTGACTCAAGCAAGAGACAGCATGAATAAGTATGAAAAACGCGTAAAAAGGAACACGGAACCATATCAAGAAGCTCACAAAGCTTATTATGAATTATGGAAACCCTTTGATGATACTATGCAAATCGCATTCAAAGACCCCGTCCAAATGAAAATATTTACCTGGGAGGGCTCTGTAGACACGCTGTTAAGCCCTAGAGATTCTGTCATTCATCACAAGTGGTACTTGAGGACAGGAATGTTGTCAATTGATCCAAAAACAGGTTTTATCAAAGCATGGGTTGGGGGAATTGATTACAAACATTTTCAGTATGACCAAGTGCGGGGAACGCGACAAGTAGGGTCAACTTTTAAGCCTTTTGTGTATGCATGTGCCATTGAAAACGGTGTGTCACCGTGCGAAACTATATTGAACGCCCCGGTTACTTTTCCTGAAGGAATGTATGGTTTGGAGGAAAGTTGGACCCCAAGCAACGCCGGGCACTCTCCCTTAGACGGGGAGAATGTGAGTTTGAAAATGGCACTTGCCAACTCTCTTAATTCAGTATCAGCCAAGATAATGAAGGATTTTGGCCCTTTAGCAGTAATTGATGTGGCAAGGCGTTGTGGAATTACTACCCCAATTGAAGCTGTTCCATCAATTTGTTTGGGAACACCAGACGTGTCTCTGTTTGAAATGGTGTCTGCGTACGCTGTTTTTGCGAACAAAGGAATATGGATTGAACCTAGTTTTATTTTACGCATCGAGGACAGGAATGGTTCAACGATTTGGAGCCCGACACCAAAAAGAAGAGAGGCTATGACCGAGGAGAATGCGTATAAAATGTTAGAACTATTAGGTGGCGTAGCGGCTTATGGTCCCCGCGTAAAAGGAAGAGCAACGTATGGTACAGGGGTGAGGTTGCGCTCAACAAATCGTCCATATGGAGGGATTCCATCAAGCATAAAAATTGCTGGAAAAACAGGAACTACTCAAATGCAAAGTGATGGATGGTTTATGGGAATTACGCCGGATTTGGTGACGGGGGTATGGGTAGGTTGCGAAGATAGGGCAGCTCACTTTACTTCATTAAGGTTGGGAATGGGAACTAATACTGCCTTGCCAATATGGGGGTATTACATGAATAGTATCTATAAAGATCAGGACCTGAATATTTCAAAAGGATGGTTTGAATTGCCAAGTACACTGAAGAAGGAAGATTTAGATTGTAGGGAAAACAACCACAACGCAAACCCTTTTGGTGTAGACTAAAGTACTAAGCTTTGAAAGTTATCGTTAGTTAGAGGAAATCAAAAAATGCGCGTAATTACCACATTATTATTGTTGTTAAGCACCCTAGCAGACGCTCAAGTGGGAGGTCGGGCAACATATCAGTTTTTAAATGTGGTGAATTCTCCAAGAATTGCCGCGTTAGGGGGGCATGCGATTGCGATTGACCACAACGACCTAGAGATGGCATATTTTAACCCAGCTCTTTTAAGTAAGGACAACGATAAAATCTTATCGCTAAATTACACCGATTATTTTACTGATATTAATTATGGATTTGTCGCTTATGCAAAAGATTACGAAAAACATGGCGTCTTTTCTTTAGGGGCAAAATACATCCACTACGGAAGCTTTATTCATGCTGATGAAACAGGTGAAATCCTTGGAGAGTTTGTGGTTTCTGAAACAGCAGGAGTACTTACTTGGTCGCAAGACTATAATGAAAGCTTCCGTTATGGGGCAAGCTTAAAGTTGGTCTATTCAAATTTTTTCTTGTACAATTCTACTGGGGTGTTAATGGATTTCGGTGCCAGGTATAAAAAACCTGGGAAAAAATTTGTGGCAGCGCTTGTCATTAAAAATTTAGGGACTCAAATAACAACGTACAGTAATGATAATTTTGAGCCCATGCCTTTTGAAGTTCAACTGGGTGTTTCTCAGGAGTTGGCTCATGCGCCATTGCGTTTTAGCATCACTGCGCATAATTTACAGCAACCCAACATTTGGTTCGAAAGCCCAAACAACAAAAGCAGCACTTCTGTTTTTTTAAATGACAGTTCTGAAAACAAAACACCTATTGGTGAGGCGATTTTAAGACACTTTACTTTTGGAACAGAAATTTTGTTCAGTGAAAATTTTCAGCTAAGATTTGGGTATAATCACCAACGACGGCAAGAGTTGGTGCTAAAGGAAGGGTCAAAAAAGGGCACGAATGGATTTTCTTTTGGTTTTGGACTTAAAATAAAGAGGTTTAGCTTTGACTTTGCAAGATCAATTTATAGTTTAGCAGGAGCTACCAACCACATTGGAATTTCCGTTACTTTTGGGGAACAACTTCAAAAAAAGGAGGCCGACAAAGAAGAGGAAAAATGAAAAAAATCACAATCGCGATTGACGGATATTCCTCCTGCGGAAAAAGTACTTTAGCAAAACAATTAGCAAAACGATTGGCGTACGAATACATTGACACCGGTTCAATGTTCAGGGCTATCGCTTTATATTGTTTAGAAAAAGGATTAATTCTGGAAAGCGGAGAAGAAGTGTATAATGTAAAAGATTTTTTAAAGGACATTGACGTTGTCATTAAAACCGAGGAAGGTGAAAATAATCCTGGTGTGTATTTGAACGGAGTGAATGTAGAAGATAAAATTAGGACACTAACCATCAGCAGGTTAGTCACAAAAATTTCTGGAATTAAAGAGGTCCGGGCTAAGCTTGCAAAGCTGCAGTACGACATGGGGAAAGACAAAGGCGTGGTAATGGACGGACGAGACATTGGCACGGTGATATTTCCAGATGCTGAATTAAAATTGTTCATGACTGGCGCCACTAAAATCAGGGTAAAGCGGAGATACGATGAACTAAGAGGAAATGGTGAAAAGGTGACTGAGGAAGACGTGAGGGAAAACCTGAAAATCCGCGATCATGACGACACAACAAGAAAAGAGAGCCCATTAGTGCGAGCGCGTGAGGCAGTTGTGATAGACAATACAAACCTGTCTAAAAACGATCAACTAAGCATGGTGTTTGCCTTAGCTAATCAAAGAATCGAAGAGCTGAATGAGGACTAATTACAATTGATATTTCGTGGACGATTGTTTAACAAGGGACTTGTTACCCACCTATGATGAAATTATTGATTACGTATATGACCAATTCAAACTGTCATATTGCGCACCCGCTTTGTCCCCGAAGGACCTTAAAGAGCTTTGTTCTGTAAGACCTGACGGTGTTGCTTTGTTAAGCAAAGCATCCTTGTGGGTTCCCAACAGCATTCTTTTGTATAAATTATATCAAGTGCCTGTCTTTTTTACTGAGGGACCAGTGGATTCTTTGATAAATGAAGATACAGTTCAATTTGATGTTTATTTAAATGCTTTTTTGTTCCTTTCCGGGCTTCAAGAAAGAGCATGTTTAACAAAAGACAAGTTTGGTCGTTTTCCTTACCAAGAGTCCTTACAGTGTAAGTATGGGTTTGTGGACACTCCCGTGGTTAATGTTTATTTTGAACTTTTAGCGGAAGCAATAAAAGCAAAAGGTCATGATTGTATCAAAGTGGAATTTGAACAAAAAATAATTTTCACTCATGACATTGATCAAATTAGGTCGGGATGGTTGACCGATGTCCGCTATTATGTTTCAAATTTTAATTTTAAGAATTGCCTAGGGATATTTAAGTCGATAGGGATAAAGGTTTTCAGATTTCCAGACCCTTATTATAAAGGCCTTTTAAAGATGCTTGAGCTTGACGAACAAAACGAGGTCAAGGGGGTTTCTTTTTTAATGGCAAATAAAAAGCATCAAGACGCTGACTATCAACTAGAAAGTCTTGTTGGCAGAGAACTGTTTCAAAATCAAACAATTGGTTTGCACCCTGGACTTGATACATATGATAATCCAAAAGAGTTTGATAATCAGTTGAAAAAAATTAAAAAACTGTTTCCAAAAATGAAACCTGTAGTACGTCAGCATTTTTTAAAATATGACATTAATGTGACCCCGGCAATTCAGGAGTCATTGGGAATTGAAAAGGATTATAGTTTAGGATTCGTTGAACAGAAAGGGTTTAGGAACGGAATTGCAAACCCTTTTTATTTGTATTGCTTTGAAAAAAGGAGAGCATATAAAGTGTTGCAAATTCCTCTTTATTTCATGGACGGTACTTTGACAAATCATCAACATGATTTTAGTTTTCGAGCTAAAAAGAACGTAATTCAAGATGTTGAAAAGCTTGTGAGAACTTTCAATTGTTCATTTTCGGTTTTATTTCATAATTCAGTTTTTACAGAAACAACATATAGGGGGTTTGAGGAGATGTACCTAAAATTGATAGCAATTTCAAAGAGCTAAGTTTTACTGTTTTTTGGTTCGTGTATTCGAAATCATATGAGTATGTTTAACTTCATATTGTCTGAAGGGTTTTCCAATTATTATTGATTGTTCAAAACGATTGTTTGAGCAGCCCTTTTACTAAGGAGATAAACGAAAATGGATCCTATTAAAGTGTTAATTATTACCTACTATTGGCCTCCTTGCGGAGGGGCTGGAGTACAGAGGTGGGTTAAGCTAACAAAGTATTTTAAAAACCAAAATATTATTCCTTATGTGATTACGGTTGATGAAAATTCGGCAAGTTACATGCAAATAGACAACAGCCTGTTGAATGACGTGCCAGACGAGGTAAAAGTTTATAAAACAAAATCATTTGAGCCTATAAACTACTATGCTAAAATTGTAGGGAAGGACAAGGTTCCAACGGCAGGGTTTTCTAATGTAAACAATGAAACTATTTTTCAAAAAGTGATGAACACGATTAGAAGTAATTTTTTTATTCCTGATCCACGGCGAGGGTGGAATCGTTTTGCGTATAAAAAAGCGGTAGAGCTTATAAAAAAAGAAAACATAAAAGTTGTACTTACTACTAGCCCTCCCCATTCGTCTCAACTGATTGGTTTACGTCTTCAAAAAAACATGAACGTCAAGTGGATAGCCGATTTAAGGGACCCTTGGGTTGATATTTACTATTATAAATTGTTGAGGCACAGTTATTTTTCCAATTTATTGAATGAATTTTACGAGAAGAAAGTGCTGTTACATGCGGATCGAGTTTTAACGGTCAGCGATGAACTGAAAAAGCTATTTGATAAAAAAACAGCACAAATAAATTCGACTAAAATCCGCGTTCTTCCAAATGGATATGACAATACTGACTATGATAACATGGTCAAAAGCAAGAACAGCGTTTTCACAATAACCTATACCGGAACGATGTCGGACGAGTACGATCCAGGAGTCTTCTTTTCTTCCATGAAGGAGTTAATGGCTGCTTTTTCTTCTGAACAAGTAAAATTAAAGGTAATCGGATCGATTTCAGACTCAATAAGAAAACAAATTTTGGAAGCAGGAATTGACTTTGAGTTTGTTCCTTATGTAACCCATAAAGAGATCATTCAACATCAAGTAGATGCTGACATGCTATTTTTAGTGATTCCAAACGTGAAAAATGCAGAAGGGATATTAACCGGAAAGTTATTTGAATATTTAGCAACTGACAACAGGATTATTTGTATCGGCCCAGAAAGTGGTGATGCAGCAAAAATTATAACAAAATGCGAAGCAGGAAAAACGTTTAGCAGAGAAAGCAAAGCGGAAATTGTTCAGTTTTTGAAAGATCAAATGAATAATTTTTTAAATGATACGCTTCCTCAAGGAAACCAGCAAGAAATAAACATGTTTTCACGTAAGTCCCAAACAAAAATAGTGAGAGAAGCACTTGAAGGCTTGGTTTAGACGATAATTGAATATCAGGTGCCTGATGTGAAACCCGTTGTGTTGCGGTTAAGCCCTTTAAAGGCTTGTGATATAGGGGTTGAGACTTATTAGCCTCAAGGTCAGGTTTTAATTGTTATATGGTGTAAGTTTGTTAGTGAAACACGTAAAATATGGACGGCGAATTTTTATCAAAAACCAGAACATTTAAAACAAGAATACTTCCGCATCTATTGGTGATATTAGGATTTATTTTGGTGACCATGTTTTTTTTCAGCTCAGCTTTTTTTGGGGGGAAAGAATTGTCGCAAGGTGATGTTCTTGCGTTCAAAGGGGCATCAAAAGAATTGGTCGATTATCGAGAGGCTAACCATGAGGAAGCTTTATGGACTAACAGCATGTTTGGGGGGATGCCTGGCTATCAGATTTCGACCACGCATAACACTAACTTTATTAAGCTATTAGAAAAGCCGATAAGGTGGATAATTCCTCACCCTTATGTGTACTTGTTCATCGCTTTTTTATGTTTTTATGCGTTGATGTTGATTTTTGGAGTGAGTCCCTTATTGGCGGCTGCTGGAGCTTTAGCTTTTGGTTTCTCGAGTTATAATATTCAGTTATACGAAGCAGGACACAATACAAAAATTGCGGCAATATCGTACATGCCGATGGTTCTGGGGGGGCTTGTCTTGGTGTTTCGGAAAAAGTATTTATTAGGAGGGGCTTTATTTGCTTTCTTTCTTTGTTTAGAATTAGGAGCGAATCATGTTCAAATTACCTATTATTTGGCTTTGCTACTGCTGTGTATAGTGGTTGGTTTTACGGTTGTTGCCGTAAAAAACAGAGAGTATGCGCATTTGCTTAGGACCAGTACTTCTTTGTTTGTTGCAGTTTTATTTGCTTTGGCATGTAATGCTAGTTTGTTGTGGACTACATATGAGTACAAAGACCACACAATCAGGGGTAAATCAGAGTTGTCTTCTGAAAATGCGAAAAAGGAGTCAACTAGCGGATTAGACAAATCTTACATAACTCAGTGGAGCTACGGGAAGTCTGAATCTTTTACCTTTTTTGTTCCAAATTTTAAAGGTGGTAGTACTGGGCAGTTGAAAGAAAATAGAAAAGCATTAAAACAGGTCAATAAAAAATACCGGAAAACGGTTCAAAGCATGGACAAGTATTTTGGGGGTCAGCCATTCACTAGTGGACCAGTATACTTTGGCGCGACTGTTTTTGTGTTGTTTGTGATAGGCTTGTTTTTTTACAGGGAAACGTTGAAGTGGTCATTGATAGCGGCTTCAGTGTTGGCGCTGTTTCTATCTTGGGGTAAAAACTTCATGAGCTTTACAGACTTTTTTATCGAGTATGTTCCTTTGTACAATAATTTTAGAGCAGTTTCAATGACACTGGTGATTGTGCAACTGGCTGTCCCAATTTTGGCTGTTTTAGGACTTCATAAATTGTTTAATAAAGTGCCGACCGCACAGGATCAACGGAAGGTGTGGTATGCTGGAGGAGGGATGGTATTTGTACTTGTTGTTTTCATGTTGTTTCCTTCCGGTGTCAACAGTTTTTTTAAACCTGCAGACCCGTTATTGGAACAATCTGTCGATGAGCAGGAGAGGCTAACGGAAGAGCTGAAAGGGTACGAATGGCCAAGTGGTCAAATAGACAATTTGTTGGAAAATTTAGAGGCAGCTAGGAAAGAGGTTTTTTTGTTGGATGTTCAACGCTCTTTGATGTTTGTGATTGTCGCGTGGGGCTTGGTGCTGTTATTTGTGTATAAAAAAGTGCAAAAGGTGTACATCGTTGCTGCTTTACTTGTAGTAATTACGGGAGACCTATGGTCGGTTGATAAACGCTACCTATCAAAAGATAATTTTCACAAAAAGAAAAAAGCCGAACTTCCTTTTGTGGAAAGTTCGGCGGACAGGTTCATAAAGTCGCAAGCAAATAAAGGAAGGGTTTTAAATTTGTCCGTTAACACTTTTAATGACGCAAGTACGTCATACTTGCATCAGTCCATAGGTGGTTATTCTGCGGTTAAGTTAAGGCGTTATCAGGAACTGTTTGAACGTTCGTTAAATGGTGAGTTTAATAAAATAAGGACAGGTCTTTCTTCAGGAAATACAGAAAACTTATTTGTTGGGTTGCACTCACTGAACATGCTGAACATGAAGTATGTGATATACAATCCAAATGCTATGCCGATAGAAAACAACGAAGCTTACGGAGAGGCTTGGTTTGCCGGGGCAACATTGCTTGCTAAAAATGCAGATGAGGAATTAAGATTAACTCTTGGTCTTGAAGGCAAAAACCAGGTAGTAATCAGTGAAAAAGAAAAAGGAAACATCAGGGGCTTTTCATATGAGTTAGATTCAGCATCAAGTATCAACTTGGTGTCTTATGAGCCGAATGAATTAATGTACAAGACTACATCCACTAAGCCTTCCTTAGTAGTGTTTTCTGAGATTTTTTACAAAGATGGTTGGGAGGCAAGAATTGATGGAGAAACGGTGGAAATTGCTAGAGCAAATTACGTGCTTCGCGCTTTAGAGGTGCCAGCAGGAGAGCACGAAATACAATTTAAGTTTAATCCAAGCTCGTATTACGTGGGAAGAAAAATATCTGGGGTTTCGTCAACAATAATTTTGTTGTTGTTATTAGGACTGTTGTACCGAAGGGTAAAAGCTAAACCAATAAATTTAGAGCAGTAGAAAAATGTGCGGAATTCATGGTTTTATTGATGAAAGTTTAACTCAAGGCGAGCGCGATGCGACCATACGGAGAATGGGCGAAAGTACCGTGCATCGAGGCCCGGACTATTTGGGCTATCAAGTTGTTAATTCATTTGCGTTTGCACACAACAGGTTAAGCATTATCGATTTGTCGGATCAGGCAAATCAGCCCATGAGTAAGTTTCATTACACGATAGTTTTTAACGGTGAAATTTACAACTACAAAGAATTACGAGAAGACCTGATTCAGCGAGGTCATGAATTTTTAACAAAGTCGGACACAGAAGTAATACTTGTATCTTATAAGGAGTGGGGAGCACAGTGTGTAGAGCGGTTTTTGGGCATGTGGGCATTTTCTATTTATGACACTCAAGAAGACACCTTGTTTTGTTCCAGAGACAGGTTTGGAATAAAACCTTTTTATTATTTACAAGATGGTGAAAAATTTTACTTTTCGTCGGAAGTTAAGTCATTAAAGGAAAGCCCTGCTTTTACGAATATGTTGAATGAAAATTTGATGAAAATGTCTGTTCAGCTAGGTTGGGTTTCCTCTGGTTCGGACACGATGTTTGAAAAAGTCATTCAATTGGAGCCGTCTACAAATTTGATATATTCTAAAGGTCAAATAACCACTTTCAAGTATTGGGGAGTTGATTTACCAAAAGAAAGAATTTCAGACAAGGAGGCAATTCATGAATTCAAAGCGTTATTTTACGATGCTTTAAAAATGCACATCAGAAGCGATGTAAGAGTCGGAGCAACCTTAAGTGGTGGACTCGACAGCTCAGCTATTGTATCGGCAATTTGTCAAGAGAAATTTTTGCCTGAAGTTAATACCTTTTCTGTGTACTATGACGGCAAGGGAGAAATTGACGAACGCCCTTTTGTGCGAGCAGTAGCAGAAAAATACCCTGAAGTAAAAGCGAAATATTTACAACCTTCTTTAGTGGATGTGGAAGAGCATTTTAATAAAATCACTTACCATAATGATTTTCCTTTGTTGGGCTCCTCCCCTATTTCTCAATATTTTTTGATGAAAGAGATTAAAGAGAGTGGAATTAAGGTGATACTTAGCGGTCAAGGAGCAGACGATTATTTAGGAGGCTACATGCATTCATATTATAGATTTTACGCTGATGCAATAATTGGAGGAAAGCTTGGTTCTTTAGTACACGAGTTGAGAAAACAAGTGGCCTACCAGGGTTTATCAAATAAGCAATTGATGTCTGTGTTGTTAAAATCGGCAGGAAGTGTTTTTTTTAAGGAGAAAAGACTTTTAAATTTGGAATGTAAGTATTCCAAAATTTTCCCATTTTTAAACAGTGATGTTAATATGCCGCAGATAGACCAAAGAAGCAACCGGTTCAATGATTTTCATCAGTCCTTGTTATCGTACAGCAGCCTGCCCTCTTTGTTACATACTGAGGATAGGAATTCAATGGCTTTTTCGATTGAAAGCAGGGTGCCTTTTTTAGATCATCGGTTGGTAGAGTTGTCGTTTGCACTCAATAATTCTCAAAAAATAAGAAGCGGTTACACCAAATGGCCTTTAAGAGAGTCAATGAAAGGTGTCTTGCCAGAGGTAGTTAAACACAGAAAAGATAAAATAGGGTTTGTTACTCCTGGGGAATCAAAGTGGTTAAGGAAAGATTTAAATTACTTGTTGGATTTTGATGGCGGTTTGATACCTGGTTGTGACAAAGCAAAATTAAGTGAATCTGTGAAACAATTTAAAAATGGAGACAATACTAACTCAAAAATAATTTGGAGGATGGCAAATTTGAATTATTGGATAAAAAACTTCGCATAGTAAATGGACAACAAGAAATTTTACGAAACATTTGATTGGGCATCATTTAAGGATGCTGACATTAACATTCGACACATAGTTAAGATTATTCCTGAGGGAGTGAGTTCTATATTGGACGTTGGGTGCGGAAATGGATTGATTACGAACGCCTTAAAGGGACAATATAATGTCATAGGGGTTGATAGAAGTAAAGCAGCATTAGAGTTTGTTACGGCAAGTAAAATTGAGGCAAGCTGTGATGATATACCTGTAGAAGATAAAAGTTTTGACATGGTGTTAAGTTCAGAACTACTTGAGCACTTAGATGAAAAAACTTTTTTAGCATCGGTCAAAGAATTTGATAGGATCGCGGCAAAGTATTTATTGATTTCTGTGCCATATAACGAGTCAATAAATAAAGGCTTGATAAAGTGCCCATCGTGCGCTTATGTTTATCATCGAAATTTGCATATGCGCTCCTTTTTACCTGAAACAATAGCTAAGAATTTTCCTGATTTTGATGTAGTTTCTCATGAAACGTTTGGATTAAATGTTCGAAAATATCATCCTTTTCTTTCTAAAATAAAACACAAGCATACTCCTGCAAGCTCATGGATTCCAAAATTTTGGACAAGAGAAAACCCTCGTGTTTCTTTATGCCCTAACTGTGAGCAGGGTTTTGACAACACATATAAATTCAACTTATTGTCATACTGTTTAGACATAATGAATGTAATTATTTCACCTAAAAAACCGTTTTGGCTAATGGTATTGCTTAAAAGAAAATAAATGAATTTTGACAAGACTGTTTTAATCATTGCATTTACAAACTTAAAAAATGATCCTAGGGTTTACCGTCAAATATTATCTTGCTCAAAAGAAGGTTATCAAGTCGTTGCTGTAGGTTTAAAAGATCCAGAAATAGAAGGAGTTACTTTTGTGCAAGTTGCCAAGGAGGAGACGTTTTTTAAGAAAGTTTTTTTAGCCATTTTACTTCTTGTCAGAAGTCATCAAAAATACTATTGGGGTTTAAGTCCTGTTAAGCACGCCATGAGTGCTTTAAGGAATAGAAAAGCTGACCTTATCATTGCTAATGATACGGAAACACTTCCTTTGGCTGTAGCTATGAAATTAAAAATGGAAGGATGTAAACTGCTTTTTGATGCTCATGAATACGCTCCTTTGGAGCACGAAGACAGTTTCATGTGGAGGTTGTTGTTTAAAAAGGAAAGAGAGCACGTGTTGCGAACTGGAAAACAACACATCGATAAGATGTTTACAGTGTGTAAAGGAATTGCGGAGAAGTACCATGAAGTATTTGGACTAGAGGCAACGGTGGTGACTAATGCTTCTGATTATTTTGAACCGAACCAAGTGCGCACATTCAACAAAGAAGAAAAAATCAAACTGATTCACCATGGCGTTAGTCTTCCTGCCAGAAAAATTGAGACAATGATAAACATGATGGATTTGTTAGGAGATTCTTTTGAATTGAATTTGATGCTGGTAAATGCCAATGACAATTACCATCGTGAGCTTGAAAAGGAATGTGATAAAAGGAACAATGTGAAGATGATTAAACCAGTGCCAATGAAAGACATTGTTTCATTCATTTCCAAGTTTGATGTGGGGTTGTATATATTGAAGCCTACGAATTATAACAACATGATGGCGTTGCCGAACAAAATCTTTGAATTTATTCAAGCACGATTAATTGTGGCTATTGGACCATCTCCCGAAATGGCAAGGCTAGTCAGGGAAAACGAAATTGGCATCGTAGCACAGGATTTTTCTGCGGAAATGATGGCCAAGTCAATCAAGTTAATCACTGAGGACAAATATCGTTTTTATAGTGATAATGTCAATGTGGTTGCCAAGGAAGTCAACTCTCAGAAAAACATTGATATTTTAAACGAATCTGTTAAAGAGCTTGTATGGGCATAGTCAAAAAGCAAGGAGTTCAAAATACTATTATATCGTATGTTGGCTCTATTATCGGATTTCTAAATAAGATCGTTTTGTTTCCAAAAGTGTTTTTAATAGCACAAGTAGGATTGTTGAATGTTCTTTTAAGCGTTTCGGTGTTGTATGCTCAAGTATCTGGATTCGGGATTTTTAATGTCATCATAAAGTTTTATCCTGAGTATAAAAAGGAAGGAAAATCAACTTTTTTGAAGTTAATATTGAAATGGCTTGTCGTAGGGTTTTTGTTTTTAAGTAGTTTGTTTCTTTTTTTTGAAGACTACATCAAAGACCACCTTTTTGACAAAGCGCCTCTTTTACAAGAATATTTTTATTGGATTTTTCCTTTGTCTTTTTTGATATTGTTTTTTGAAGCGCTTAACAGCTACTCTAGGGCAATCTTAAAGTCTGTATTTCCTTCCTTTTTGAAGGATTTTGTCCTGCGCTTGTTGATGTTTTTTGGAATAATATTGTTTTATTTTGACCTCATTTTGTTTGATCAGTTTCTGTTTTATTTTGCAGGAACTTACGCTTTTATCAATGTGGCATTGATCGTCTATTTATTCGTGAGAGGTGAATTTATCTTTACTAAATCCGCTATTCAAAAGATTTCCTACAAACAGATCTTCAAATTTGGTGTTTTTGTTTTTTTCGCTGAATCTAGTGCTTTGTTGGTAAGCACAATTGACGGTTTGATGTTAGCTGATTACAGAGGTTTAAATGATGCTGGAGTGTACACTACCATGGTGTTTCTAACTTCTGCTTTTTTGATTCCTTATGGTGCTATTTCTAAAATAGTGACACCAATTATTCCAAGACTGTGGAAAGAGAATAATTTGAAAGAGCTTCAGAAAATTTATGTGCAAGTCTCCAATACAAGCTTTGCTTTGTCAGCCTTTCTTTTTTTATTGATTCTGTTTAATTTGGAATTATTGTTGAATTTTTTACCAGAGGTATATAGTACTGGTGCAATAGTTTTTTTAGGCATTGGCCTTAGTCGGCTGATTGATGTTTTTTATGGTATCAATGGGGTAATTATTGTGAATTCTAAAAAGTACATGATAGACCTTGTGTTTGTTTCTTTCCTTATTGCATTGACAATAGGGACGAATTACTTTTTTATCCCGTTATGGGGCATGAAAGGAGCTGTATTCGCTTCCTTAATTTCTATTTTGACCATCAATTTAATAAGAGGTGCGTATTTGCGCATGACTTTTAATTTGAAGTTGTTTAACATCAAGTCTGTATTACAGATTACCTTCTTTTTATTGACATTGTTTTTAAGTTTTTGGAACCCTTTTGACAGTCTTTGGTTGACTATCGTATTTAGAAATATTGTAGGAATTGTATTGTTTATTTTCCCTTACTATTATTTTAATCTTGCGCCGGAAATTAAGGATTGGGTACTAAAAAGATTAGCGCGCTAATGTGGTAAACTACCTAATGATCGTAACGATTCCAACTCGCGTTTTCTTGGTCTTGGTTTGGAGTTCGTCGTAAAAACTGTAACTGATTTTCCAAACGTATACATCTTGCGCAACAGGGCGGTTTTTATATTTTCCATCCCAGGCACTTTCTTGACTGTTCCCTTTCCATATTTGCTCGCCCCACCTGTTGTATACCCACAGTTCAACATCATCGAGATTTTTCATCACAGGGCTCCAATAATCATTTTTTCCGTCTCCGTTAGGAGAAAATACGTTGGGTACCCAGAGGTTTGGTAAACAATGCTCTAGGACTACTATTTCGTCATCTGTAATACAACCATATTCACTGGTGATTAATACAGAGTAGAGTCCCGGGATGCTAATTTGAATAGACCGGGAAGTGTCGCCAGTACTCCATAAGTGTGAGCCTGTATTTTGTTTAGTGTCTAGTGTCATTTGTTTTGAAAATAAATCGTCAAAACAAAGGGCTGTATCAGGACCCAATCCACTGAGAGGAAGTTCGCGATGAAGTATCACTACTCCATCTGAATCAGAACAGGCACCAACTGACTCTTTTAACCAATAGACACCAAACTGGGTGATTATTATTTCTTCTACATTCACAGCCCCAGTGCTCCACAAAGATTGTATTGCTGGATTATAGTTCAAGTTTTTAAGTGAAACTTCTGATTCGTCGCAAAGGTCAAAATTGTTAGCGATGTTCAGGTCCACCACAGGAGGCGGAATATATTGGATTGCAATGTTTGAGCCTTGTGCACAAGAAGAAGATTTCTCGGTGACCGTTACTTTGTAGGTGTCGCTTTCGGTAATAAATATCGTATTGTCAGAGTTACTTATACTCACGCCTCCCTTCGTCCATAGGTGAGTGTACAAGGAGGTGTCCATCCCGGTTGACAAAGTTTTTTGTCTTCCTTCACAGATGACAGTTGGAGTAAGGTCTGAAAGAGTATAAGCTGGAGGAGGTCTTGTTGTGACCACAGCAAAAGTGTCGTTACTACAGCTTGTTGTGGGATCTGTAACTTGGACATTATAAGTGACGCTTCCTGCGCTGGAACCCGTGATGGTTTGAGTCGTTGAGCTTAATGGGGTCATTGGCGCTCCATTTTCTGTCCAATAAAAAGTATAAGGTGGGGCTAATGCTGGGTCAAGGGTTGTTTGAACACCTGAGCAAATATTTACATCTGATAAAACGGGTTTAGGAATAGGATTAACTGTTATGGTTATAGTAGTGTCTCCGGCACATCCTAATACGTTGTCTGTGATTTGAAGCTGTACACTAATGATGTCATTTGCAACTAATGCAGGAATTGAAAGCACATTGTTTGGTGCCGGCGTTGCGGTTAGTATACCTCCAATAAACCATGAGTAACTGTAATTTGCGTTGACTGGAGTAGTGAGGGTAGCGGTTTCTCTTTCGCAAGGAATAAGATCACTTAGGCCAACAATTTGCAAGTTTTGATTAATTGTTACTAAGGAGGAGTCTGCACTAACGCATCCGAATGTATTGGTGTAGTTAATGATTACAGTAGCAGTGTCTCCTGCGTTCAGGTTTTGAACAAGGTAATTTGGGCCGGTTGAGTTGTCGTTTACCCACACCCATGACGCGCCAGCTTCATTTAGATTTACATTGTCTAAGTCAATTTGGATTGTTCCCCCAGGACACATCGTTTGGTCAGGTCCAATGTCAATTGTATTGGGGCTTTGTACAACTACTAAGATTGTATCTGTTGCTTGACACAAATTAGCATCAGTAACAATGACACTGTATTCATTGACCGAGTTAATTGTAATGGTTTGTGTTGTACCTCCTTGACTCCATATGTAGTCCGTCTGTCCGCTTCCAGCATCAAGCACTATGTTTGAATTTGCATTGGCACAAAGAAAAGTGTCATTGCCTAAAGAGACCGTTGGTAGCGCGTAGACAGTGACGGTTATGGCGTCACTTGCTGTACAATTTGCACTGTCTACGTTTAAGACGTAAGGGATTGTACCAAGCGTTCCGACCATGATCGAGCTGTCAGAAGAAATCAAGGTTCCTCCAATGTTCCAAGAATAATTTAAATTTTCTCGGGGTGGGGATAGTTCTAATTTTATGCTGTCGCCAAAGCAAGTGACTAGATCGACTCCAAGATCAATGGTCAATGGGTTATCATTAATTATTTGAATGGTGTCTCTTCCTACACACCCGCTTTGATTTGTGATTTCTACAGTTACTTGTCCCGCTGTGTTTGTGATAAAAGTTGGTGAGGTTCCGCCTCCGTTGTTCCAGTTGTAGGTAGCATTTGAGATGCTAGTAGTTGGTTCTAATGTGACGTTTTGCCCAGGACAAACAGCAGTGTCAGGACCTAAAGTAAAACTTAAATTGGATGTTTGTACCACAGAAATACTGTCAGTGTCACTGCAGTTGTTTACCGTGACAATTACCCAATAATCCCCAGCGCCATTTACGCTAAATGATGAGTTTGTGCTACCGTCTTGCCATTTGTAAGTAGCGTTAATTGTTGTTACATCTAAAGGCAAAGAAAAACTGTTCAAACAAAACGACGTGTCATTTCCTAAATTAATTTCAGGGCAGCAGGTAAAGTTTA
>JBLIAZ010000028.1:0-16573 GCA_047631875.1 Saprospiraceae bacterium | reverse complement strand
TTGATCTAATGTTGGGTAAACGAAAAGAAGAAAACGGATTATTCAGTTTTTATCAATACGACAACGAAGAAAGTTACACGACTATCAATTTGCTGTCTAATCGTTGTGAAAAAGGAAACTACTGCCCAGAATTAAAACAACTAGATTACTTTTTGCAGTTGTGGTTGCCTGAGTCTGATGAAGACAATGTTAAAACCATCACGAAAAAATTAAAAAATTCTCCCCACATCATTACAGCAATTGACATCGAGATACAGGACTTAAAGTCAAAAAACAATTTTATTTTATAGCCATTAACTGAGCTTACTAACATCGTAAATGATGTATTTACCGTTAAATACTTTTCGGCAATAAACAGCATATTCAATGGTCAATTGGACAAAAGGGTTATATTTGTAGCTTGCCTTTTTCGAAATGAGAAACCGAACTGACACATCAACGTAAATACACTGATAGTCAGAATAATAAGAATAGAAATTACTGAGAATGAAATTTAAAAGTACTAAGATAATTGCCACATTAGGACCAGCATCTTCATCACATGAAGTGATAAAAGAGATGTACATGAACGGAATGAACGTTTGTAGGTTGAACTTTTCTCATGGAGAATATGATGTTCACAAAAAAAACATGGAAACCATCGCGGCTGTGAACAAAGAAGTGAATGGAAACATCGCAATTCTTGCCGATCTTCAAGGTCCAAAATTGAGGGTTGGGATGATGGAAAGCGAAGACATCATAATAAAAAATGGAAATAAAATAATTTTCAGCACCAACGAATGCATTGGAACTGAAGAGAAGGTATTCTTGACGTACCAAAGATTCCCTCAAGACGTTCAGGCTGGAGAAAAAATATTAATTGACGACGGAAAATTAACTGTGCGTGTAGAGTCTACCAACGGAGTTGATGAAGTTATTTGTGTTGTAGAGCATGGAGGACCACTAAAAAGCAGAAAAGGTGTCAACCTTCCAAACACAAACGTATCTCTTCCATCCCTAACAGAAAAAGACAGAAAGGATTTAAATTTCATTTTAGAACAAGACGTTGAGTGGATCGCCTTGTCATTTGTTAGGACTGAAAAGTGCATTACAGATTTAAGAGAAATTATTCAAGCTCGAGGACACTACGCAAAAATTATTGCGAAAATTGAAAAACCAGAAGCAATTGAAAACATTGATGAAATCATTGAAGCCACTGATGCATTGATGGTTGCCAGAGGAGATTTAGGTGTAGAGGTGCCTTACCAAGATGTCCCATTGTTACAAAAAATGATGGCTAAAAAATGCTTAAAACAATCAAAGCCTATCATTGTGGCAACACAAATGATGGAAAGCATGATCGAAGGGGTTACTCCTTCAAGAGCTGAAGTCAACGATGTTGCAAATGCAGTAATGGATGGTGCTGATGCTGTGATGTTGTCAGGAGAAACCTCAGTAGGAGATCATCCTGCTCTTGTGATTCAAACCATGACCAACATTGTGACTAAAGTAGAAGATTTTGAAGATGCTATTTACAATCACAAATTGGAACCAGCCAGAAAAGCGTCTAGGTTCATTTCGGATAATATTTGTGAATCAGCGGTCCAATTAGCAAGTTCAGTGCAAGCAAAAGCAATAGTAACTATGACACAATCTGGTTATACAGCTTTTAAAATCTCATCACATCGCCCAAAATCAGGTATATACGTTTTCACAAGTAACAGGAGAATCCTGAACATGGTTAGTCTTATTTGGGGAGTAAAAGGATTCTTTTACAACGACCAAACAAGCACATCAAAAACCATTGAGGACTTGCAAGTAATTTTGGAAGATCAAGGATTATTAGAAAAAGGAGAGTATTTTATCAACATTAACGCAACACCAATAGAAGATAAAGGAATGGCAAATACTCTTAAATTAGGTCAAGCATAATTTTTTTAATCATGAGCTTACTCGACGGAAACCACATCCTTTCTGATGAGCATTTCATGAAACTAGCCCTAGAAGAGGCAAAAATTGCATACCATAAAGACGAAGTACCAGTTGGCGCAGTACTGGTTTCAAATCAACGAATCATTGCCAGAGGACACAATTTAACAGAAATGTTAAATGATGTAACTGCACACGCAGAAATGCAAATCATCACCATGGGCGCAAATTATTTGGGCGGAAAGTTTTTAGACGACTGCCAGCTCTATGTTACCTTGGAACCTTGTCCAATGTGTGCTGGAGCTCTGTACTGGTCACGAATTGGAAAACTAATTTACGGAGCACCTGACTTAAAAAGAGGGTACACTTCCGTAAGTGAGTCGTCCATATTGCATCCAAAAACAAAAGTGTCCTCAGGAGTGCTTGGCGATGAATGTGGCGAACTTCTTTCGTCATATTTTAAGAACAAACGTTAGACATTTAGTTATAAGAGTTGTAGTTTTATGTACATTCTTACTGAATTACTATGAACATTGCAGTAATTGATCTTGGGACAAACACCTTTAACTTACTCATAGCAAGTGTCAACAACAGCTCTTTTCGGGCTATCTATGCTACTAAAGAGTTTGTTCAATTAGGAAAAGGAGGAATCAATTCAAAAATAATTCGAGGAGACGCATTTGAAAGAGGACTTAATACTTTGACTCGGTTCAAAGATAAATCCACCTCATTAAATTGTGAACACATTTTTTGTATTGCCACTTCAGCGGTTAGGAATGCTAGTAATGGACAAAGTTTTGTGTCAGAGGTCAAACAAAAATTGAACCTTGACATCCAAGTAATTGACGGCAATAAAGAAGCAGAATATATCTACTTAGGGGCAAAACAAGCCATTCAACCAACGTACGAAAACATGCTGATCATGGACGTAGGAGGTGGAAGCACAGAATTTATTATTTGCAACGAGGACAAAATATTTTGGAAGCAAAGCTTTGAAATTGGTGTAGCCAGGTTATTTGAAGCGTTTCACAAAACAAATCCTATCTCACACGAGGAAGTGCTTGCTATTGAAAAACATTTGAGCGAAACTTTAAAACCATTAATTGATGCTGTCAGAAAACATGGAGTTTACTGTTTAATTGGATGCTCAGGAGCATTCAGCAGTTTTGCATCGATGATCATGCACATTGAGGACAACGACGACATGATTGACAGCCCTACTGAATACTTATTCGACATCAAAAAGTTTTTCCACGTTCATAATGACCTACTCAAGAGCACGCTGGAAGAAAGACTTGAACTCAAAGGACTAATCAAACAACGTGCACCGATGATTGTGGTTGGTTCTATTTTGGTAAATTACATTTTAACGGAACTATCTGTAACCAAATTCGAACTTTCTAAGTATGCTTTAAAGGAGGGGGTCATCATCGACTTTATCAAAAACGGAGGAGAACTGACTAACGAGTAAAGCAACAACAAATAAAACATGGCGAAAATATTAGTAATAGACGACGAGAAACCTATCAGAAAAATACTGTTAGAAATTTTAACCTTCGAAAAATACAAAGTAGACGAAGCTGAAAACGGACCAGACGGAATAGCGTTAGCAAAAAAGAACGAATACAATGTCATTTTGTGTGACATCAAAATGCCCAAGATGGATGGATTAGAAGTTTTGGTTGAGCTTCAAAAACTGGAAAATCCTCCAGCGGTAGTGATGGTTTCGGGACATGGAACCATTGAAACAGCGGTGGAGGCTCTTAAAAAAGGAGCCTTTGATTTTTTACCGAAACCTCCAGACCTTAACAGGTTACTTGTCACGGTAAGGAATGCTTTAGAAAGAGGTGATTTAATTCATGAAACCAAAATTTTAAAAAAGAAACTTTCTAAAAAAGTAAACAACAACCTCATTGGTGAATCAAAAGCGATTAAAGATGTTTTTGAAATGATTGACAAAGTAGCTCCAACCACTGCAAGGGTCCTTATTAATGGAGGAAATGGTTCCGGAAAAGAATTAGTAGCTCGACAAATTCACTTAAAAAGTAGTCGTACTAAATCACCTTTAATTGAAGTAAATTGCGCAGCGATACCATCGGAACTTATTGAAAGTGAACTATTTGGACACGAAAAAGGAGCTTTCACCTCCGCAATTAAAACTCGCCAAGGTAAATTTGAATTGGCAGATGGCGGAACTTTGTTTTTGGATGAAATAGGTGACATGAGTTTATCCGCGCAGGCTAAAGTGCTTAGGGCATTACAAGAAAATAAAATCACCAGGGTTGGTGGGGAAAAAGAAATAAAGGTCGACGTAAGAATAATTGCAGCTACCAACAAAGACTTAAAAGCTGAAATTGCTACAGGTAAATTTCGAGAAGATTTATACCATCGACTAAGTGTGGTAGTGATTAAAAACCCATCATTGAACGACCGAACAGAAGACATTCCTTTGTTGGCTAACTTCTTTATAAAACAAATTTGTCAAGAACATGGAGTGTCTGAAAAATCCATCGAAGGAGGTGCAATCAAAGCTCTTCAAGGCTTCAATTGGACAGGAAATATACGTGAATTCAGGAACGTGATGGAACGCTTGATTATTTTTTCTGAAAAAAACATTGGTCTTGAAGAAATCAAAAAATATGCAAATCCGTTAAGTAATTGATCAAAAAAGTCGAAAACACCCCATTTTTGGACTAAAACCGGAACAAAATAACAAAATGTCCGTATAATGACAAGTAGTTTTATCTGATAACGCATAGTTATAAGCTACCTTGTTGGAGCACAACAGTGCCCTAATTACCTACTAAATAAATTACTTTCATGAGAAAATTTACCAAAATTTCGTTACTACTACTATTCCTTATAGCGACAAACACAATTCAATCCCAAAAAGTTTCAGGATTTTTTCCAGATTGGGTTGATCCTTCATTACTAAGTAAAGTTCAATACAATAAACTAACAGATATTTTCTTTGCCTTTATTCAACCCGATGCGAGCGGAAATTTATCCACAACGACTGCGGGATCTCAAACTACTATATTGGTACCATTGGTCACAAACGGCCACGCAGCTGGATCCAAAGTACACATTAGTATTGGCGGAGCTAATAACTCAGGGAATTTCTCCTCTGTCGTTGGTTCTGCATCTAATAGAACAAACTTTGTAAATAATGTCGCTACCTACATTCAAAGCAATGATCTTGATGGGGTGAACATCGATTGGGAATTCCCTTCAGGTGCTGACGCGACTAACTTAGGTTTAATGATGACAGAGCTAAGGACTAAAATAAACACCCTTTCTACAACAATGGGTAGAACAATTGAAATATCTATCGCTGTTGCTCCCTTAGTTTGGAATACAGACGGGATCAATTCAGCCACAATGGATGCATCGGATTTTATCTACCTCATGGCATTTGATGCCAAGGGAGCCTGTTGCGTTTGTGATGCAAATCATCATTCTTCCTATGTGATTGCCCAAAGAACTCTTCAAAAATGGACGACAGGTCTTGCAACTACTTGTGGCGGAACAGCTACTGGAATGGCTGCTACTCAATCTAAATTAGTACTAGCAATTCCTTTTTATTCTAGTCACAGTACTTACGATTACTTTTCTGACTTTGACCCTGCTGGATACTATAATGATGCTGATGGACTAAAAGATGGATACGATTATAATTCATGTCCTTTGATTCAGCAAAAAACTGATTTAATCATGAATACATATGGTGGTGCAGGAATATGGACTTGGGAATTAAGTCAAGACAGGACAGACCAGTACAGTCTTCAAACATGTATGAGGGCAGCAATGGATCCTTACTTGTGCTCCGCACCTGCCCCAAATCTAGGGTCCGAACAAAGTATTTGTGGAAGTTCTTCCGTCACACTGAACTCTTCTGTTAGTACTTCTTCAGGACGAACATTCACTTGGAAAAAAGATGGTGCAACTGTTGTTTCGGGAAGCTCTACCGCCACAACTTATTCGGCTACTACAGCAGGAACATACACAGTTGAAGTACATGAAGGCTCTTGTTTTAACGCTACAAGTGTTGTGATAACAGGTAGCATTGGAACTGTTGAATTAGGTGCAGCGGTTGAACTTTGTTCACCAACATCAAGTACTCTTAATTCTGGTCAATCTGCAGCAGGTCAAACTTTTTTATGGAAAAAAGATGGTGTTACAATTTCAGGAGCTACTTCTTCTACCTATCTAGCATCTGTAGTCGGAACCTACGAAGTGACAGTTTCAGCATCAGGGTGTCCTTCAAAAAGTGACAACGTTGTAGTGACTTCACTGCTACCTACTGTGACATCTGATACCATTTGTTCAGCAGGGTCAGCAAATTTAACATCTTCAGCATCTGCTGATTGGTTTAATGTGCAAACTGGAGGAGCTGCGTTAAGTACAGGAACTACTTACAGTCCATCCATTTCAACTAACACTACATACTGGGTTCAAGCATCAGGAGCAAGTTCTACAGAAAACACAACCATGAAATCCACATTAAATGGAGCATGGCATCAAACAAGTGTATACGGAACCAAATTTGTTGTTATTCAAGAGTTAACCTTAAAAGAAGTCACCATAGATGCTGATGGATCAGCTGTGACAATCAACGTCGTGCAAAGCGATGGAACTACAGTTGTAAAAACTAAAGCTTTCGCATCAGTATCTGGTGTATCAACGCTTGCACTAGGCTTTACCTTAAGTCCAGGAACCTATTATCTAAATACAGTAGGTTCAGTAAGTAAAATTAATGTTGAAACTACTTCTACAGCTGATTACTCAGTTGCTGGAATTATTTCCGTCGAAGGAAATGCATACTGGGATTGGGGATCGCCATCAGGTGCAGCTTACATTGCTTCAGGTCATTACGGTGTATTCACTAACTTGGTCGTGGTCACAGGAAATACATGTGATAGGGTTCCTAGTTATGCTATTATTGATGCTGGGCACAGCAGTTGTATCGTAACTTCAGCCTTTGGCGTTCGAAACACTAGTTTATCACTGTATCCTAACCCAAGTAAAAATGAATTTACTTTGTCCGTTGAAAGTTCTCTTGTTGGTGGATTAGTTAGCGTTTATGATTTGAATGGTCAAAACGCGCTAAGATTTAAAGTCACAAAAGACCAAATGACTTTTGGAAAAAACCTGAACCCAGGTGTTTATTTTCTACATGTAAAATCCAACGATGTTTTGAAAAAATTAAAGTTTGTAAAACTTAGATAATCAAAAACATCATAGGTTCATTACAAAAAAAAGGCCCTCAAAAAGCTGCCTAATTTGCAGCTTTTTGAGGGCCTTTTTTTGTCTTTAAAATACTGATTTACTCACAAATGAATTCACATGATCCAACGCCAGGAATACAGGGGTTGTCTTCAATACGATCTAATTCTTCATCGCACATCCGCCTATTTCTGATCTCTCCATTGTACCATCAAGATTGGTTAAAACAACATGACAATCTTTACATTTAGGGCCACAAGAAAAACTTAGTCCTAAACTAAGAATACAAACTAATTTTATCGCTTTCATTCTTCTATCGTTTTAATATTAGCTTCAGCTACTTTTTTAGCGGATAATTTTGACGGTGCATTGAACAAGTAATCTTCTCCTGAACCCGTTTTTGGATACGCCATCACTTCACGGATAGAATCTTTCTTTTCCAAAATCATAAGTAACCTATCCAATCCCCAAGCAATTCCTCCGTGTGGTGGTGCTCCGTATTGGAAAGCATTGTACACATTACCTACAGACGCTAACATTTCCTCATGGTTATAACCCATGATTTTAAAAGTAGCCTCTAGTATATCACCTCTGTGCGCCCTTACAGAACCACCTCCTATTTCATAACCATTTAAAATGATGTCATATTGTTGAGCTATGATACTCCCCGGATCTTCACCTTTCATGTGTTGGTCAATGAATTCTGCCCTAGGCATACTGAATGGATTGTGAGAAAAAGTCCATCCTCCATCTTCCTTTTGTTCAAACTGAGGAAAATCAATTACCCAAGCAGGTTGTAATACATTTGCAGGTATCAAGTTCAACATCGCTCCTAGTTCCTGACGAACTGCGTCAAGCGCTTTATTTGCAGTCCCTTTATCGGCAGCTGAAAAGAATACAATATCACCTACCTCAGCCTCCATTGTATTGATGATGTTCTGAGCAATGTCCTCTCCTAAAAACTTAATGATTGGCGACTGTAAATCGCTTTCATTCACAATAATGTAAGCTAATCCTCCTAAACCATGAGATTGTGCTAAGGTGGTTAATTTTTCAATTTGTCCTTTTGACAAACGTTGACCACCCATCTCCTCCTTTTTCACTTTGATACTCTTCACAATTCCTCCTGCATCTATTGGATTCCTGAACACTTGAAAAGACGTATCAGCAACAACTGAGGTAATGGTTTTCATTGGTAATCCAAAACGCAGATCTGGCCTGTCACAACCGTACTTTTCAATGGATTCAGCGTACGTGATCGTAATGAAAGGTTTCAACTGCCACTTGCTTTTAGCATAAACCGTTTTAATCACTTTCACCAACATTTCACTGTTCAACTGAATGATGTCGTCCATGGATGCAAAGGACATTTCTAAATCCATTTGCGTAAATTCTGGTTGACGGTCACCTCTTGAATCCTCATCCCTGAAACACCTCGCAATTTGAAAATACCTTTCAAAACTTCCCACCATCAACATTTGCTTGTATTGCTGCGGCGCTTGTGGTAGTGTATAAAATTTTCCTTTATGAACCCTTGAAGGCACTAAAAACTCCCTAGCCCCTTCGTCCGTTCCTCCTGATAAAATTGGTGTTTCTATTTCAATGAATTCCTTTTCATCCAACACATCACGAATCAACTTGATCACCTTGTAACGATTCACAATAGCCTTTTTCGTTGCCGCATTCCTGTGGTCCAAAAACTTGTATTCCATCCTCACCGATTCCGCTGTCTTGTCTGCTCTTTTGATTTCAAACGGTAGGTTTTTAGCAACATTCAGTACATCAATACTTGTAGCCACTAATTCAATGGAACCTGTTTTAGTGTTTGGGTTAATGTCATCCGCAGCTCGTTCAATTACTTTTCCTGTCACCGCTATGACTGATTCATCCTTTAACCTAGCGTAATTGTCTAAATCACTGATGAAATCACGTGTTAATTTTACTTGAAACACTTCATTGGAAGCATCACGTAAATCAACAAAAATTAATTCTCCATGGTCTCTGACACTTGCTATCCAACCACCTAAAGTGATTTCTTGACCTAAATTATCATTGGAAACTTCAGGGATTCGGTGTGTTCTATAATGGTCTTTTACTATTCTAACATTTTGAAAGACACTTGGTCGATCATCATTTTGTCGATCAATCTTTATTGCTTCTGTCTGGGCGCCGGCAAATGTCACACCTTTTTTCGCGTTGTCAACCTCAGCTCCAATTATACATGCTGCCAACAATTTTTCTCTCAATACCTTTCCTGAAACTCCCTTTCCAGTTTTAGCCATCGTTGGTCCCATCAATTTCCCAACATGACCTTGTTGTCCCCCTTGAACCGCAGCAACTACCTCAGGGTTCGCTGCAATAACCTCAGCAACAGCAGCATCAATTTGCTCATCACTTACTGTGTTTGCAATTACAAAAGATGCTGTATCAAACTTAATGTCCTTGAACAATTCCTGAAACCCTGACTTTACAATATTTACAGGAATGACAGCGTTTTTAAACTCTTTTAATAACGCTTGATAAGAAGTCAATTCAGTGAAATGAACATAATCTTCAGGTTTGATGTTGTTCATCAAAACAGTCGCAACTAGCTTGATATCCTCAATTCCCTTGTTCAATTCTATCACTATTCTTGAACGCTCTTTGTCCGCTGAAAAGAACTTAGCGTCTTTAGCGTCAATACCTCCTTCAATAAGTTCTTCCTCTACCACACTTGGTAAGTAAGTCACATCAACTATGGTATTTTTAGCTAAATCTGAAATGTCCAACCATGGAATATCTGGCTCACGTATGTACCTGTAATCTTCAGCGTCCTCCTTGGTCCTCATGACTCTAGTCACTTGAGCATCATCGTCCCATTGCGCAGTTACCTGCTCTTGAGACGGAGTACCATGTTCCTCAAAATGCTTTAACATTTTAGTAGCAGCCTCTGTTGCTGCTTTTGTCATGAAAGCAAACGAGTTCAAGTTTTTTATTTCCGTACGAGGATTCAAATCGTTCGTTCCTTTTTTTCTTAACGAAATAGAAACGTCTGATCTCATTTGACCTTTTTCCATGTTCGCATCTGAAACACCTAAATGACGGGCAATTTTTTGAATGTATTTTGCATACACTTCAGCATCCGCAATTCGATGAATACATGGAGTAGTGACCACTTCCACTAGTGGAGTGCCACAACGGTTGTAATCAACCAAAGAGTATTTATCGGTATGAACCAATTTTCCTGCATCCTCCTCCAAGTGCCCTCTTTCCAATTTTACAACAAAAGAAGATTTGTCGTCCCTGAAACACTTCACTTCTCCCCCAACTATCACTGGATAATCCAATTGTGTCAATTGAAAATTCTTAGGTAAATCAGGATACTGGTAATGCTTCCTATCCCAACTGACTAGTTTATTTATTTCAGCACTTAATCCTTTTCCTAGTACTACTGATTTTTCAATTGCTGCTTTGTTGAGCTCAGGTAAAGTCCCCATTTGACCAGTGCAAACTGCACATATGTTTTCATTAGGCGTAGTTGACTCCTGGTTGTCACACGAGCAAAATAACTTTGTTTTGGTATTTAACTGAACATGGGTTTCTAGTCCGATGACCACCTCATATCCTGCTTCTTCTATTCTTTGATCTATACTTTTTTCTTGGCTCATAATTATCTTTCGTCTATTTCCCTCTTAAGGCTCATTTTAAGAGGTGACTTTAATTCACTTTGTTCAACCGCGTAAGCAAATTTTAATATCGATTCGTCTGCTCCCTTTTTAGCAGTAATTTGAACATTGTTCGGCACCACAAACGGAGCGCTTAATGTTGGCAATCCACCTAAACTAAAGCCCACGGTGTACATATCCGATAAGTACATCGACAATGGATCCTTCATTGAATCTCCTATTTCGGGAGCAAGCAATGGGGAAACAGGTGAAAGTACAAAATCAACTCCCCCTTGTTCCTTGGCGAAATCTTTTGCGAACTTAACTTCAATCCCTTTTCGAACCTCTAATGCTTTTTTATAAATTTCATCCGAGTAACCTACCGACAACACTTGGTTTCCAGCAATGATCCTCTTTTTAGTTTCTTCACTAAATCCTTCTCCCCTCGTGTCCAAATAAGTAGACACCAAATTATCTTTATCCATAGCCCTGTTTCCATAAGCTATACCATCAATTCTTGATAAGTTAGACGCAGTCTCTGCCAAGGCGACAATGTAGTATGTAGCTGTTAAAACGTCTCCATCAAAAAATTCAAGTTCTTTAACTTTTACTCCTTTAGCTTTTAATTGATCCATCAAACTATCAAAGCCAGCTTTAATTTCCGGATCTAACGAAGGATGATTAATGAAGGTTTTATACACCCCGATGGTTGTGTTTGCCCAATCATAATCAGCGCTGAAAGTATTTAAATCGATGTCGTTTGAAGAAATGGTCGTTTGATCTTTCCCATCTTTTCCACTCATTACATTTAATGTGGCCGTAATGTCCTTCACTGTTTCAGCCAATGGCCCAACACAATCAGAAGACGAAGTATAGGCCATTAAACCGTAACGTGATATTCTTCCATAAGTCGGTTTAAAACCGAACACTTTGTTATATCCTGCTGGCTGACGAATTGAACCACCCGTATCACCTCCTATTGAAAACACCGTCGCTTTAGTAGCCACATTAACAGCGCTTCCTCCAGATGACCCTCCCGCAACCTTAGTGCTGTCGTGGGCATTTTTCGCAGGCCCAAAAACAGAGTTCTCGTTGGTAGAACCATGACCAAACTGATCACAATTTTCTTTTACAATGGGTATCGCACCAGCATCAATTAATTTTTGAATCGAAGTTGCTGTGTAGGCTGACCTGTAATTTTTTAAAATGTTGGAAGAAGCAGTAGCAATGGTTCCTTTCACTAAATACACATCCTTTACTCCAAAGGGAATGCCTTCTACCCCAGAAATCACCTGTCCACTTGCAATCTTTTCATCAACGATGGCAGCTTGCTTTAAAGCCATGTTTTCCAAAGTGGAATTGTTCGCATTTTTATCTGACGCCTTTACCGCCGCAATTTTCTCTTGCACTAATTCAGCACAAGAAAACTCCTTGTTGTTCAGTTTTGCCTGAATTTCTTGTATAATTGAATCGCTCATGATTTACCGAATTACTATTGTATTACTTTTGGCACCACCAAATAAGTTCCTTGTTTAGCAGGAAAGTTCTCTATAATTAAAGCTTTTTCCTCCTCGTTACTACTCATCACTACATCCTCCCTCAAGTTGTCAGATTTCACCACATGTACTTGACTACCACTTGTGTCAATGTCTTTGACGTTCTTGATTGTTTCAAAAAAATCAGTGATTTGTGAGATATTTACATCTCCAGATCTGATGTTCGAAAGCTGTTCTAACTTGTCCATTTAATTGCCTATTAACGACGGTTTTATACCGTGAATTTCAACTTGCAAAGTTCCTAAAATTAAGGCTAGAAAACAAAGGTTTTCTAACAGATAGTTTCTTTAGCTTTGTATACTAATATTGCTCTCATGAACAACAGCCAAATCAAATTATTAAAGATTCTTTTTTTACTTATTTCTTTCGCTTCTTTTTCGACTAAATCACAAATATCAGAGAACCCTTTTATTGGCACCTGGGAAATGAAGGGAATGAGCGTTTACAACAAAAAAGATTCTGTAGCTGAAAAAATGATGACAAAAATGATGGAAGGGCAACTCTATCATTTTAATGATTCATTATTCCAAATGAAATGGCACTCAAAAATTGAAAGTGGTTACTACCATTTCAATGACAAAGACAGCTCAATGTTGATGACTCAATTTAACTTTCCGACAGGAAAAAAGATGAAAATTATGAAATCAACAAAAGATACATTCATGTTAGAAATGGAAGGAAAGGGCATGCTGATTTATGTTCTAAAATCTTCCAAAAGACCAATGATAAAAACTGTATCCAAATTAAAAATGGTAGAAATATCAAAAAAACAGTTGTGCCAAACATGGGTCATTGTACCGTACAAATCTAGCTCCTCTGATACACTTGTAGCAAGGATTGCAGATGAAATAAAAGACAAATTATTTGAAGGAACAGCACGAAAGTTTCAATTTGACGGCAGCTATATTCAATCATCAAAATTACAAACATTTGATGGAGAAGGAACTTGGGAGTTCGGCCCAGATAAAAAATCGATAATTATCGACAAAGGATCATGGCTTGAACGTCGACTGCGAGTTATTTCAGTTACTAAATCAAAGTTGACGCTACTTGATCATCAAAATAAAAAGTGGATCTACTTGTTAAAAGAATAAAAACAAGATACGTTGGCAGAGGTAAAAATATATTGGTTTGAGTTCCACGAGCAAGCGCTGAGTAAAGACGCTGTTACTGAGTTAAACAAGGTGCTTCACCACGAATTTCTTTTGGATTTTGAAAGCGCCTTACCTGCTCATAAAGTCAGTTTTTATGCCAAGTGGATGTTGCATAAAATATTAGAAAAGGATTTTTCTTTAAAAAATGCGTTGAGTACTTTTACAAAAGACCAACATGGAAAGCCAAGTATTCAACAAGAAAACTTACATTTTAACATATCACATTCTGGTAAACTAATTAGCATAGCTATTTGTGAAACTGCTGAAATAGGGCTTGATATTCAACAAGTAAAAAAATATTCCGAAGGAGTTGCAAAACGTATTTTTTGCTCCGAAGAAACCGAATTATACCTAGATGCTGTCGAAAAATCAACCTTCTTTTTTGATACTTGGAGTAAAAAAGAAGCGTCGGTAAAAGCAACTGGTCTAGGAATTAAAACTGGCCTAAGCACGTTTTCAGTAGCGGAAAAAACAGTTTACCTAGACAACAAACAATTACACCTACAAGAAGTAAAAATTAAGAAAGGGTACAGTTCTGCAATTGCAGTAAATCATCCTATTTCAAAAATAATTATAAAAGAATACAGACATGAAATTTAGCCAAATCGAATACACAAGACCTGATCTTGATAAAATATCAAATGAATTTACTTCTTTGATTAACTTGTTAAAATCAGCTGATTCTTTCGAGTCATTTGAGAATTCAATGAGTAAAATTAATGTTATTAGAGAAAATTTTGAGTCTTTCCAGTCATTAGTACATGTAAGACACTCAATTGATACAAAAAATGAGTTTTATGAAGGAGAAAACAAGTTTTTTGATAAAAATTCACCGAAAATAGCTCAATTATCGAATGAATTTTACAAAACAATTGTAGAATCTGACTTCAAAAGTGACTTAAACAACAAATATGGTAATCATTTTTTAAATGGTATTGAATGTTCTCTAAAAACGTTTCATGAATCCATCATGGAATTATTAGGTAAGGAAAATGAAGTGTCGTCTGAATACAACAGCATCATCGCATCGGCTGAAGTTGAACTAAATGGAGAAAAATTAACACTTAGTCAACTTGCTCCTCACGCTACATCAGTGGACAGGAAATTAAGAAAGCAATCTTCAGATGTAGCCAACGACTGGTTCCATGAAAAAGGTAAAATATTGGATGATAACTTCCATCAGTTAGTTCAGATCAGGCATGAGATCGCTCAAAAATTAGGGTACAAAAACTTTGTGGAACTAGGTTACAACAGGCTAGGAAGAACAGACTACGGAGCAAAAGAAGTAAAACAATTTAGAGATGCAGTACATGAGCACATTGTTCCTGTTGTCAACAAATTGCGTGATCGTCAAAAAGACAGGATTGGGGTAGACAAATTGGAGTACTACGACATAGGCTTTCAGTTTAAAACGGGGAATCCAAAACCAAAAGGCGATCCGGCTTTCATCATAGCAAACGGAAAGAAAATGTACAGCGAGTTGTCTCCTGAAACAAAAGAATTTTTTGAATTCATGCAAGACAATGAGTTAATGGACTTAGAGGCCAAGCCAGGAAAAATGGCGGGAGGGTATTGTACTTACATGCCTGCCTTCAAAAGCCCTTATATATTTTCCAATTTTAACGGAACCTCTGGTGACATTGACGTGTTAACACATGAGGCAGGTCATGCATTTCAAATATTTAACAGCAGAGAACAACCGCTCCCTGAATACTATTGGCCTACTATGGAAGCGTGTGAAATTCACTCCATGAGCATGGAGTTTTTGACATGGAATTGGATGGAACTATTCTTTAAAGAAGACACCGCTAAATACAAGTTCTCACACCTTTCTTCAGGGTTACTATTTTTGCCCTACGGTGTGGCAATCGATGAATTCCAACATTGGATTTATGAAAACCCAACAGTAACACCAGTAGAACGAAACAGTAAGTGGTTGGAAATAGAGGCTAAATACATGCCTTACAAAGCCAACTCTTCAAGTGAATTCATTCAAACTGGTAGACAATGGCAGCGTCAGGGACATTTGTACAGGATGCCTTTTTATTACATTGATTACACTTTAGCTCAAGTTTGCGCCTACCAGTTTTGGAAAAAAAGCCAAGACAATTTTACCTCAGCTTGGGGTCAATATTTAGCCCTTTGTAAACTTGGAGGAAGCGATTCATTTACTGGACTTTTAAAACAATCAAACTTAGAAGACCCTTTCAACCCAACGCTTTTAAAAGAAGTAAGTACTTGGGTGGAGTCTTACTTGGAAACAGTGGATGATACAAAATTCTAATAATGGTTCGAAAAGAGGTCGGTAACGTTAATAGTTGAATGGTTCAATTATTTTATTTAGTAATTTCATAGTATGAAAAATCTATCAATATTATTTATCACCTGCGTTTTACTCTCATGCAGCACCATAAATATGTTACGAGAACCAAATAAAATTCACGAAACAAAATTAACAATTTTCAACCGATTAGACAAAGCCTATTATGACTCTTTACTCTTTTGTCTAAAAAATCCTCCAATAAACAGAATAGATTTTATCAATGCATGCTTGAAAGCAAACTGCAATACAGAAACTCCACCTAGGATCAGTCCTGACTACTTAGTCATTGACACGATAATTCATCTGTCATATCAAGAAAATTCAAGTACTATTCATACAGAGCTACTAGTAAATGAGAAAAACAGTGTTCACTTGGATGTTGATTATGTTAATTGTATTGGATGCCCAATTACTGTTAGTTCATTTTCCTTGTATTACAAATACGGATCAAAAAGAGATGTTATAATTAGAGGTGAAAAAAAGGATTAAACGTGCTTACTCGACAACTTCTGAAAATTTAACTTTCGATTAAGGTTCAATTGCCTTAAAGACAATCAAAAACGGAATCTATTCACCACTTGAATTTCTTTAACTCCCGTAAAGCCTCTAAGAATAGGTTCGAAAAGAGCTCCGTAACGTTAACAAAGGAGACCCTGTATTTATAGTGGTCTCCTTTGCCCTCCTTCCCTTCCCCAAAACACCCCTCAAACCAATTTTACTTCTCCCAAACTCTCAAAAACTAATTTTACTTTTAAAACCTTT
>JBLIAZ010000027.1:0-17044 GCA_047631875.1 Saprospiraceae bacterium | reverse complement strand
CAAGGTATCACATGGATTTATCCATTCAAAAAAAACTACTAAAAAACAAGGGAAAAATATCCTTGCGGCTAGCTGACGTGTTTAACACTAAACGATTTAGAATAGCAACTCTTGTGGACCACTGGGACCAAAACGGGACATATAAACGAGAAAGCAGGATTCTTTTTGTATCGTTCAATTACAATTTCGGAACAGTTAAAAAGGCTTCAAAGACCAAAATCAGTACACTAAGACAAAGTAATTAGATTCGTTTGCCTTCCTATTATCTTCTACTTTCTAATTTTCTATTATTATATTTGTTATCATTTAATTATTGTATGAAAAATTTGAGCTTATTATTTTTTATTTTTGTGCTTTTGGGAACAAATTTACTTGGTCAATCCAAGTTTGGAGAATACAAAAGCTATCATTTTTTCATTAACAATGCTTTGCTGGACAACAAGCAATATGGAATTGACACCGGCCCGGATAAACTTCATATCGGACTAGGTGTTGGTCTTGGTCTTTCAGTTCACGATGAATTCAATTTGCTTTTAGGATTAAACTTCATGCAAGTAAAACCAAATAATACCCCAAGTGATTATTCCTTTTGTGAAGACGCTTATTGTTTGCCTTTACCTGTGAGTAATCAATTGTTTTTACCAATTGGAATAGAGTACTATAATAACACAGATCAAAGTCCTTTTCAACTTTTTTATGCACTTAAAATAGTTCCTGCATTTTCAGTAACAGAGGTAACAGAAGTAATTCCTTTTAACGTATCGCGAGTTCAACTCGCAAGTTACGAAGTGAAAAACAATGAATTTAAGTTCCAGGACTTACACGTGCAAATTGCATTGAACAACGAATTCAGTATCAACCAGAAATATAAAATTTATGTTGAGCCTTCAATCAGTCACTCAATCCTGTTTAAGGCAGAAGACATCATTAATCCAGACTACTTTATTTCTTTGAAAATTGGATTTAAAATTAGAAACAGAAATTAGTACCTGATTACCTGCTAGCGCTTTATTTTTTTACCCGCACTAAAAAGGCACCACTAAATCCTTTTGCTTTCGCTTTAGGAATTAGTTTTTTAGCCTCCGCCTCTGTTTTGAATTTTCCGCTGAAGTATTTATAAAAACCATTGATCTTTTTAAAATGCACATCAGGTAATCCACTAAAGGCATCCGTGTTCTTTTTAGCACTGAACACCCCTAACTGAACCTTATACACCACAGAGCCAGGAGTCACAACAGGTTCCTTAGGGCTTTCTTCTTGCTCACTCACTTTGGATCCACTGACAGTGATGTTAGTTACGTCAATAGATTGCTCTTGCTTAACGTCGTGTTGAATAAAAGTAAAACTTCCTTTCAATGGATAATCTCCAACGTTTGCACCCATGTGAATCAAACGATACACCACTTTTATATTATCCGATACAGGAAGCGTTAACCAAACTATTTTTAGTTCTCCGTACTTCCCAACCAAAACCTTTCCTCCTGCTTTATCTAGGATCAAAATTCCAAAACCTTTAGGGATTTGTTCTATGAGTTTAGCAATACCATCTACCCCTACTTTTGAAATACGAACAGTCACAATCGTACTCTGATTATCACTTATTACCGAACGGCTAACTTCCCTAGAAACACTGACAGAAAAAGCTGAAAAGCTTAAGCTGAACAAAAAGAAGCATAAAAATAATTTATTCACTGTTTCTAAATTATAGCCTAAATTAACAAGAGTACTAACAATAAAAAAATCTAAGCATTCTTATATACAACTCTTTTATGCAAAATACTGTATTGAAAAAGCTAGTTGCAGTAACTAGTTAACTTCAAGACTACTTTCTAATATCTTGATCCTAGCCTCTGCATCCGCTTGCTTTTTTCGCTCACTGTTCACCACAGCATCAGGTGCATTATCTACAAAACGAGCATTGCTTAGTTTTTTTTGTACACTCACTAAAAAGCCTTTTTGATAATCTAATTCCTTTAAAATTTCTCCTTTTTCCTTTTCGAAGTCAATTTCGATTGGAACAAAAATTTCGTCAGTACCTATGATTAAACTTTTACTGTCTGCAATCTTTTCTGATGTGTATTGAATTTTCCCGACATTTGCAATCCTTGAAATTAGTGCTCCAAAACGCTCATAACCCTTGTCTTTAGAATTAACATAAACATCCAACGACTCCTTTGGACTCATCTCATGCTGAGCTCTGATGTTCCTCACCCCAGACACCAGCTGCTTAAATTTTTCACCAAATTCAAGTTCAGAACCAACTACTTTAACAGCTTCCGGCCATGTAGTTATCATGATGCTCTCACCTTTTTTCCTTTCCTTGAGTGTTTGCCATATTTCCTCCGTGATAAACGGCATGAATGGATGCAACACTACCATCAGTTCCTCAAAGAAATCCACAGTTATTAAATACAATTCCTTTGAAATTGGCTTTTCAAAAGCAGGTTTTATCATTTCCAAATACCATGAACAAAAGTCATCCCAAATCAATTTATACAACTCCATTGTTGCCTCAGACATCCTGTATTTACCGTACGCATCGTCAATTTTAGCCAAAGACTCATTAAATCTGCTTCCAAACCAATCAATAGCTGGTTGAAAACTATCATCCATAAGCTTATCCTCCACTTCCCAACCTTTGATTAAACGCAATACGTTCCAAATCTTGTTGGTAAAATTCCTTCCTTGCTCACTCAGTTTTTCATCGTACAACAAATCGTTGCCGGCTGGTGAACAAAGCAATACGCCTAAACGCACTCCGTCAGCACTGTACTCATCAAACGTTTTAAATAAATCTGGTGAGTTCCCTAAACTTTTTGACATTTTTCGACCTTGCTTGTCTCTTACCAACCCTGTGAAATACACATCCTTAAAAGGGTGTTTCCCCTTGTACTCTAACCCACTCATGATCATCCGAGCCACCCAAAAGAATATGATGTCCTGCCCAGTCACCAACACATTGGTTGGATAATAGTAATTAAACTCCTCATTCTGAGGTTCAAGCACCCCATTAAAAACACTCATTGGCCACAACCACGATGAAAACCAAGTGTCCATTACATCCTTGTCTTGACGTAAATCTTTTAATGCCAACGTTGCATTTCCAGTTTTTTCCTGAGCAATTTTTAATGCTTCCTCTGCAGTATTTGCCACTACAAAATCATTCACACCCGCTCCATAAAAATAAGCTGGAATTTGTTGCCCCCACCAAAGTTGCCTACTAATACACCAATCGTTGATGTTTTCCATCCAATGACGATAAGTGTTTTCTGCATTTTTAGGGAAAAACTGAATGTCACCGCTCAACACCTCCTTAAGGGCTGGCTCCGCCATGTCTTTCATTTTACAAAACCACTGCATGGACAGTTTTGGCTCTATGATTTCCTTTGACCGCTCCGACCTTGAAACCTTATTTCTTATGTTTTCAACCCCCACCAAAGCTCCCGATTCCTCCACAGCTTTCAGTACCAATTTCCTAGCCTTGAACCTGTCCTCACCTACAAACAATTGAGCTTGCTCACTTAAGCTCCCATCGTCGTTCAAAATGTCTATAATTTCTAAATTGTGCTTTTGACCCAACTCATAATCATTAATATCATGAGCGGGAGTTACTTTTAACGCACCAGTACCAAACTCCATGTCCACGTACTCATCAAAAATAATTGGTATGCTTCTGTATATTAAAGGAACTATGGCTTTTTTACCTTTTAAATACGTGTACCTGCTGTCATTTGGATTCACGCAAATCGCAGTATCACCTAAAATTGTCTCTGGTCTTGTAGTAGCAATGGTTATTTTTTCATCGCTTCCTTCGATGTCGTAGGACATGTGAAACAACCTGGAATTTTCCTCCGTGTAGTACACCTCCTCATCAGACAAAGCGGTTTGCCTTTTAGGATCCCAATTCACCATCCTAATACCCCGATAAATTTGCCCTTTGTTGTACAAATCCACAAATACTTTAACAACTGAATCGTACATGTCCTTATCCATGGTAAACTTAGTCCTATCCCAATCACATGAAGCTCCTAAACGTTGTAATTGTTTTAAAATAATTCCACCATATTTGTCTGTCCAATCCCAAGCGTGTTTTAAAAACTCCTCTCGTGTTAAATCTTCTTTTTTGATGCCTTGCTCAGCCAACAACTCCAACACCTTGTTTTCAGTGGCAATGGAAGCGTGATCCGTTCCCGGTACCCAACAAGCATTTTTACCTTGTAATCTTGCTCGTCGAATTAAAGCATCTTGCAATGTATTGTTTAAGCTGTGTCCTAAATGTAGTTGACCAGTCACATTTGGAGGTGGAATTACAATAGTATAAGGCTCTCTATCGTCTGGAACGCTTTTAAAAAAACCATTCTCCATCCAGTATTTATACCACTTCCCTTCAACCTCTGACGGTTGATATTTACTTGCTATCGACATCTAAATAATTTTTTGCAAACTTAATAAACTCATTGCTAATTCACTTAATCCAACAGGAACTTCATGACATCAATTTTATCAGCATAATCCCATAACTTTGGTGATTGAGCTTGACCAAACCCTACCTCTCCAGACTGGCCCACCACACATTGAATTTGTGAATCATGTTCCTTTAGATAATCTATCACCTCCTGCTCGTGATCATAAAATTGATAGTTCGTAATTGATACTGGAGAAAATAAATCATTTGATTCTCTCATTAAAAAGAACCCGCCATCTAAATACTGCGCACCATTGATTAACAATATGGATTTGTGATACTCTAAATTGTTGATGTACTTGATGTTGTCCATTTTTGCTTCATAGGAACGCAAGTGATCAATCAAATGAGGTACACTAAACCCTTTCGGTAAAAATAACTTGGACACATTTCGACAACCCAAACCATAATATTGAAACATGTCTTTAGCCAATTCCTTTATTTTTTGGTCGGTGATATTTTCAGAGATTACAGCAACCGAAGTCCTGCTTTTCCTTATTACACTTGGATACTTTGCAAAATAATATTCAAAATACCTGGCAGTATTATCACTTCCCGTTGCAATAATTTTATCAATATTTTTTATCCCTTTATTTTCAACGCAATAGCTATCTGAAATGCTTTTGTCATGAGCTTCAAGAATATTTAAGATCAAAGGAAGCAATTGTACATCATCCGAACTCATTTTAATTACAGCATACTCTCCTGCTAATAAAACACACAATAAATCATGGAAACCGACCAAAGGCAAATTCCCAGCCATTACTATTCCTATGCGACTCACTTCCTTCTTTTTTTTGATTGAAGCTAGACTAACACTTAACCAATCCAACATGTCAGACTCATTGAGCATCCTTACCAATCCTTCCAAAGAACTCCTTACGCTCAATTCTGAAAACCAAGCGTTTTTATGGAAGGCAGAGGGAATCACATGGAACAAAGCTCGTTCAGCCTCCAAAGACAACTCTTTTGAATGAGTCGACTTTAACACCTTCCTTATTGATTCTCCCGTACTTAAAAAAGATTTTATTCGTCTATCAATGTCCATTTCCTCGCAAAATATTAATATGGTTACAAAGGTACAATTAGCAACATCAAGTCATCAATACTTGAGGGTATATTCTTTTTAAATGTATCCAAATCACCCTATTAGACCAATAAAAACTGAACTTAAATTACTCAAACTTCATTTATCTCGACTTTTTTTATACTTTAGTAACAATTATTAACGGTTTTAAACATTTAGATTATGAAAAAGGTACTTTTATCATTTGCAGTAGTAGCATTAATGGCATCTTGTGGTGGTACACCAGAAGCAGCTCACAATGAAGAAGCAGCTCACGAAGAAGCAGCTCCAGAAGCTCCAGCAGCTGAAGAAGTTGACGCAGTAGATGCAACAACTGAAGAAGCAGCAGATACATCTGCAGCAACTGAAGAAGTTGTTACTGAGGAAGCAGCAGCTGAAGAAGTTGTTACTGAAGACGCTCATGAAGGACACGATCACTAGTCTTACTAGAGAAAAATTAAAAAAGCCGTTTCATTTGAAACGGCTTTTTTTATGACCATTTTATACTACCACCCATAACTCAATGAAATTACTCACCCTATTAATGCTCCTTAGCACGAGTACATTTGCTCAGCTCAGCAATTGCAACAACCCTGACACGGTCAATGTCAGTTCACTTTCTGAAATTAATTTTAACCAATCAGAATTGTTTTTTGAAATCATTGCTGACAGCATTGTGGACAACTATACAATTGCGATACCCTGCGAAAGCTGGTCCATTCACCACGACACCATAAACTGCACTAAAAAAACCACGCACACTTTTAACAGCGAAGGGCGTTTTATTTTGACCTCGGCGCACATCGACCTAGGAGTGTGTTTTTGTGAAAGCTGTAGTAAAGCCTCCATGATCGTAACCAACAACAAGCACCGCCATTATGTTTCAGGAAAAAACTGCAAAGGCAATCCTAAAGTCAGGATTCTCAACAAAATTGACAAAACCAAACCCGATTGGCTTCAAAAAACCATTAAAAAAGGTACATCTTTCAACTTAAATGAGTTGATATTTTACCCCAATAAATCGATGTTCATGAAATCCTCCTATGTGGAACTTACTCATTTATTAAACTTAATGAACACCGAACTAGCACTTCACATTGAAATACAAGGGCATGTCAACGGACCTAAACAAAAAAACATCCCTGCTTTTCAAAAACTGTCCGAAAACAGAGCGAAAGCAGTTTACGATTACCTAGTTAAAAATGGTATCGATCAAAAAAGGATGACACATGCAGGTTTTGGCAATACAAAAATGCTTTTTGGAAAGCCAAAAAATGAAAGTGAGATGAAAAAAAACAGAAGAGTTGAAATTTTAATTAAGTAAAACTGCTTTGCAAGGCACGGTTTACCAAACAATCGGTTTTCTCTTGTCTTTAAATTACTTACCTTCGCCACTCACTTTTTCGGAAATGAAAAAAATTGGTTTAGACATCATTGGATTATCGTACAGCCAAACACAATCTGGAGCGTATGCCTTGGTTCTTGGCGAAAAAAATGGAGACAGAAGACTTCCTATTATCATAGGTGGTTTTGAAGCACAAGCCATTGCCATTGAGTTAGAAAACATGACGCCAAGTAGGCCGCTGACCCACGATTTATTCAAAACCTTTGCTTCCACCTTTGACATTGAAATCAAAGAGGTAATCATTTACAACTTGGTCGAAGGAATTTTCTTCGCAAAGTTATTATGCGAGCAAAATGGAAAATCACACGAAATTGATGCAAGGACATCGGACTCTATTGCCTTGGCTGTCCGATTCAACTGTCCAATTTCAACATATGAATTCATTTTATCCTCCGCTGGTATCATCCTGGAGGAAGGCATGGACGAGCTGAACACCGAGACTGAAGACCTCGAAAGTGACGACGTCCCTTTTGAGGAAACAAGCGCGAAAAAACCGGCTAGCCTTGCTGACATGAGCAACAAAGAACTTGAAGCTATTTTACAAAACGCATTGGATAGCGAGGATTATGAAAAAGCATCCAATATCCGAGACGAAATCAATAAGCGAAATCAAAATTAGCATTACCCATGATCGAATACAAGGAATGGCAACTGAGTAATGGACTTAAAGTTGTCCTTAATGAGGATACCAACACCCCTCTTGTAGTAGTCAATTTACTTTATAATGTAGGAGCAAAGAATGAAAATCCAGAACTTACTGGGATTGCGCATCTGTTCGAACACTTGATGTTTTCAGGCAGCAAAAATGCCCCCGATTACGACGAACTAATTCAAAAGGCCGGTGGAGAAAACAACGCTTTTACCAGCAACGACATTACCAACTATTACATTACCTTACCGAAAGAAAACATTGAACTTGCCCTGTGGCTAGAGTCCGACCGAATGAACGGTTTAAACCTTGACCAAAAAAGCCTAGACGTACAAAAAAAAGTAGTTATTGAAGAATTTAAACAAAGGTATTTTAACCAACCTTACGGCGACGTTTGGCTGCATTTAAGACCTTTGTGTTATAAAAAACATCCGTACATGTGGCCAACCATCGGTAAGTCTATTGCACAAATAGAATCAACCACTTTGGACGACGCTAACGCATTTTATCAGCAGTTTTACAGCCCAAACAATTGTACCTTAAGTATTGCTGGAAACATTTCCTTTGAAGATTGTAAAACACTTGTTGCTAAACATTTTGGCTCCTTACCTAAAGCTGAAATCAAAAAAATAGAATACGAATTTGAACTTCCTCAAGCTGAAAAAAGATTCACTTCCATTGAGGCAGACGTGCCTTTTGATGCTTTGTACATGGCCTTCCCAGTGGAGGGGAAAAACGACAAGTCATTTCAAGTTGCCGATCTGTTAACAGACGTCTTATCTGGTGGTAGCAGTAGTCGTTTTTACTACAGTTTAGTGAAAGAACAACAATTATTTGGTGACATTTCTGCCTATCTTACCGGAGAAGATGATCCTGGACTACTTGTTATTACAGGAAAAATTAGTCCTGGAGTTTCATTTGAACAAGCTGAATCTGCGGTCTGGAATGAAATTAATTTATTGGTAAGTAAAGGGCTCAATGAAAATGAATTACTAAAAATCATCAACAAAAAAATTACTGCCGAAGTGTATTCCGAAATGCAAATATTAAGCAAAGCAATGAAACTTGCCTTTTTTCATGGAAGCGGAAAACTATCAGAAGTGAACGAAGTCATTTCAACCTTACAAGCGGTAACAGAACAAGAAATAATTGAGTACGCTAAATCTCACCTGACTGAAAACAAGTGTAATTTATTATCCTATAAAAAGATTTAACAAAGCTCCTGACTACTTTTTCACGTTCACACCCACCCTAAAATTCCAATCGTATCCCCCAATTGAACTCGGAGGTTGACTGTCCAAACGGATGCTCGAAATAAGTAAGAAACTAAAATGGTCACTCACTTTTATGGATATATTAATGTCATTCAGGATCCTGTAATCGGCAAAGTTTTTCAAATAAGGTTGATAGTACACCACCTCATTCACCTGTAAATGTTCGTTCACAATCCATTTAAAACTAGCAACGACACTACCTCTTATATAATTTGTCTTGTACTTTTCGAACGACTGCAAATCACTTCGATTCAACAATTCAAACTCGTGCATGGCACCAACGGACAAAGCGAGCGAAAGGCTATCCTTCCTTACTAAACCAAACCTGAAACCAGCTCCCACTACTTCCCGTTTTGTCAACCGCAGTACCTCGTTAAATTGCAACTGATAAAATACGATCGTTTTTAAAAAAGGTTTGAAGTTATAATTGTGTCTCACATGAACATATCCACTGTTCAATATGTTATTTTGACTTTGCGAAAGTACATTGTAAGCTGCAAAAAGCTTGAACTCATTTTTTTTCCGCTTGAGGACAACCACCGGCGAAATACTTATTTGATCAGTAGTGGAATTCCCCCTGGTTCCATTGTAACTCAAACTTAATGCGTAAACAGAGGAATCCTTCACTCCCCCGACTCTTTCAGCGTTAATGATAGTTTGAGCGTTAGCACCAAAAGAAATCACAAACGAAATCACAAACGAGAAAACGAAACACTTCACTTACTTTGATTTTTTTTCAAATATACTCAAACCACATAGCTTCTCGAGATTTTGGACGAAGAGTATTTTTCCTTTATCAAGGCAAAAAAACCAATCATAGCCTAGTTACGGTTTGTTTTTTAACGTCGAAAAAGGGAGAAGAAACGAGTGAAAAAACCGAAAAGCTATGTAGTTTGAATATTGATTTTAAGTTTTTTTAAATTGAACATGAGTTTTAATTTTTCTGAAGGCTTTCGAAAATAAATTGTGATTAACTTAGGCCTGTGAAAACCTATTCCTTAATCAGTATTTTTATTTTATTCACCATCCTTATCCTTTGCGCTATGGCTCCTGACTCAAAAAACAACGTACAATCCATTCATGAATTAACTGTAGTATCCATCAGCGGGGACACTATAGAGCTCTCTTCCTTTAAAGGAAAAAAAATACTTTTTGTAAACGTAGCTTCAAAATGTGGATTTACACCTCAGTACGAAGGGCTTCAAAAACTCCATGAACAGTACAAAGACCAATTGGTCATCATAGGGTTTCCTTGCAATCAATTTGGGGATCAGGAAGCAGGAACGAAAGACGAGATTCAAACTTTTTGCTCCGTCAATTACGGTGTTGAATTTTTAATATCCGAAAAAATTGAAGTCAAAGGCGACAACCAACACCCTATCTTCTCTTGGCTTACCGAAAAGAAATTAAACGGCTCTAGTAGTTCAACCGTAAAATGGAATTTTCAAAAATACATGGTGAACGAGCAAGGTCAATTCATTGACTATTGGTATTCCTTGACCAAACCTTTGAGTAACAAAATTACAAAACACTTAAAGTAAAAAACAAATCTTAAAATCCACTTGCTTATTACATTTATATATTCTAATATTGCAATATGGGAATAACTAAAACAGCAGGATTCAAGAAAAAAACCAACGACATGGCAGACACCTTAAAAGCCTTAGGTCATCCTGCTAGGCTCTCTATCATGGAACACTTAGCCGAGCAAAAATCTTGTATTTGCAACGACATAGTAGACAAGATTCCATTAGCACAACCAACGATATCAAGGCATTTGTCAGAATTAAAAAAAGTTGGATTAATCAAAGGAAGCATCGAAGGGAAAAACATCTGCTACTGCATCAATGAAAAAACATGGCTCAAAGTAGTGGAACAAATTAACACTCTCTCGACAGCTCTAAATAAAAAAGACAACTGCTGTTAAACATCTACAGTAATCAATTTAAAATATTATAATATGGAATTATCAGAATTTAAAAATTTACTTCAGGGAAAAGAACAGTTACTAATTGAACTACCAAATGGCAATCTAGTACCCTCTCATTTTCATGTGACTGAAGTTGGTTTAACAAGTAAAATCTTCATTGATTGCGGAGGAGTACCGCGTCAGGAGCAAAAAATAAACTTCCAATTATGGGAAGCCAACGATTACGATCATCGTTTGCACCCTAAAAAACTATCAGATATCATTAAATTATCAATCACAAAACTAAATTTACCAGACGCTGAAATTGAAGTGGAATACCAAGGCAGTACCATTCAAAAATTTGGCATTGAGCACAGCAACGGGAAGTTTCAATTGGTAAACCTACACACCGATTGCCTTGCAAGGGACAACTGTGGTGTCCCTGAACATAAATCTCCTCAGCAAAAAATTCAACTGATAAACTTTGGAGACCTCGAGAAACAAGAGACCTCCTGCACCCCAGACGGTGGGTGCTGTTAAACAACATTCTTTCACCTTAGTAACATGCTACACATTCAAGATTTAATTGAAGACATAAGTCAATCAATACCCCCTAAGGATCGAAAACAGGTACTCCAACCTTTGATCGATTACATTGTAAAAAGTGTAGCAAGTAGTGGCACACCAAAGCTGAACTTCATTTGCACGCATAATTCCAGGAGAAGTCAATTTGCTCAAATTTGGGCGCACATCGCTGCTGATCACCATGGAATTAAAACCGAAATTTATTCAGGAGGTGTGGAAACGACTGCTTGCAATAGCAGAACTATCGAATCGTTGAAACGGTTTGGATTGGTTGTTCAATCGTTCGGAGGCGATAACCCTAAATACGAAATCACTTTCAGCGTGGAAGCCCCCCCTATCATTTGTTTTTCAAAATTGTTTAACCATGCGTCCAGCCCCTCAAAAGATTTTGCTGCCATCATGACTTGTGCCCATGCCGATGAAAATTGCCCCAATATTCCTGGGACTGACACTAAGATTTCAGTTCGGTACGAAGACCCAAAAAACCACGACAACACCCGATTGGAGGAAATCATGTACGACAAGCGTGCCTTGCAAATCGCCAGCGAAATGTTTTGGATATTTGGGGAAGTAAAAATGAGTGCAAGCAGATAATTCCTGCTTTGACCTGCAAACATCGTATTACCTCAATTAAGCAATCTACTTCATTATCTTTGAACTTTTTAGGGCTATTTTATTCCAATATTTGAGAAATTTATTGCATTTTTGAGTGTGTAAATATTATGATCACCTGGCAGTAAAAAATATGGAATTTCAGAAACGATTAAAAACAAAGGTTAAGTCGGTAGAATCGGGACTAACCCCTCGCTTTAAAAAGATTTTGCAAGATGACATTGATGCTCAACAATCGAGAGGCCAAGAAGCACATATTCTTCAAATTGGCCAACCGATGCCAAACATAGAATTAACCGACCAAAATGGCAAGAAGGTAAGCGCTCATGAATTACTTAAAAAAGGACCATTAGTGTTAGCTTTTTATCGTGGGTTTTGGTGTTCATTCTGTAATGTTGACCTCGCGAATCTTAACCATTACGTAAAAGACATTGAAGCTCTAGGTGCAAACTTGTTTGCCATATCGCCAGAAAGAGCTCCCTATTCTAAAAAAATAGTTGCAGTCCAAAAATTAAAATTTGCTATCCTCGAGGATAGCAACAACAGCATAGCCCAACAATTTGGTTTAAAATACCAAGTAACCGATGAACTCAAAGACCTTTATCGCTCAGGGTTTAATGTTAACCTCAAACAATACCATGGCAACGATGAATGGTCCCTTCCGATGCCAGCTAGATATTTAATTGACCAAGACGGAATAGTTCAGTATGCCGAGGCAAAAGCAGACTATCGTGAACGACCAGATCCTGATGATTTAATAACGGCTCTCAAATCCATTTTAAATTAATTACCCATGTACGTTAAAACCAGGTATAGTATAGTTCGAATGCTTTTATGGACAAGGTGGGAATCCTCTTTTTTTATTTTGTTACCAGCTGCGGTTGTTGCTTTACATGTTTTCGCCGGTTTTCATTTCTTGGTAGTTCCTTGGACTCCCGTAGCATTAATCGGTACCGCTGTAGCGTTTATCATTGGGTTTCAAAACAGTGCTGCTTATGGTAGAATTTGGGAAGCACGAAAAATATGGGGCGGAATCGTGAATACCTCGCGAACATGGGGAATGAAAACTCGTGACATGGTTACCAATGAACATGCAAAGGACCCCTTGCCCGAAGAAGAACTCAAAGAGCACCGTGAAACATTAGTTTACCGTCACATTGCTTGGTTAACTGCTCTTAGGCATGCTATGCGAGCTACACGTCCTTGGGAAGTTTTTTCAGAATCTAAAACCAACAGGGAAGCAGCAAGAAATGTGCATATTCCCGAAAGAATCTCCTCGCTAGAAGACGACCTCTTTTTATATTTAAACCCAGAGGAATCAGAATACATACAAACGAAGAAAAACAAGCCAGTAGCCCTATTATACCTGCAATCAAAACACATTCTAGAATTGAAAAAACTAGGGGTTATTTGGGAGTTTTCCTTTATTGAATTGGAAAATTTATTGGAAGAATTACTTACCCTTCAAGGTAAGTCGGAGCGCATAAAAAACTTCCCATACCCCCGACAATACGCCACTTTATCGTATTGTTTTGTATGGATTTTTATCGCGTTGTTACCTTTTGGACTAGTTCCTGAATTCGCATCCATTGGAAATTCAATCGATGGTGAATTCTCTACCATGATAAAAGACACCTTCATATGGTTGTCTGTTCCTTTTTGCGCCGTAGTCTCATGGGTATTTCACACCATGATGCGAATTGGTACTGTGGGTGAAAATCCTTTTGAAGGATCAGCGAACGATGTTCCTATATCCACAATCTCAAGAGGGATTGAAATCGATTTGCGACAAATGATGGATGAGGAAGATGATTTTATTCCGCTTCAATTCCCTGAGGAGGATCACGTACAAATGTAATGGGATTCGAAATTCCCATCGAGTAATTGATAAGAGCTTATGCCTGAAAGGATGAGCCGCTTTATTTTCCAACATGGGTAATCTTCTCGGTACCAGAGGACCCAGCCGTTCAGGCGCTGCACCAATTGTTACTCCAGGACTCATCCGGTTAACAATAGAATTACTTTTTTTCACCCTTGCAACATGGTCCTTGTACGATGTAGGTTGGATAAAAATAAGCTTGGTTTTTAGTATTGTAGTTGTTGCCCATTACATTGTCTCCTATGATCGAATCATGTGGTTAATGGCACATTAGTGTTTTTGAGAGAATTAGCATTTATAACAACGGTATTAAACTTGATGATTTTACAGCATCGAACTTACTAAATACGAAAAAATTAATCCTATTGACAGCCGTACTAATTGCAAGCATCAGCGCAAGTGCTCAAAAAATATACTCAGTCGAGGCAGAGCACAAAGCCGAGGTAAAAGTATTCGTAGTGGATGCTGAATACAAAGCAGGTAAAAATGACGGTAAATGGTTTTTTACAGATGCGGAATACAAAGCCAAAAAAAAACTTTGTGGACCCCGAGTACAAAGCTGATCTTAAAATTTTCTTCGTGACTTCAGACTATAAAGCAGGTTGGAAAAAAAGCACTTGTTGTATTAAAGCAACCTTTGTAAAATCACTCCTCTTCCTTATACTTAGCCCTTAATTCGGTGAGCATCAAAAGAAGTTCCTTTTTTACGATTTTATACTTTGGTGAATTGAAAATGTTATTCATTTCATGAGGATCATTTTTTAAATCAAACATTTCCCATTCCACAGTGTCTCCGTAATAGCGAATCAACTTAAAAGAAGCTGTTCGCACGCCGTAGTGCTTTTTAACCAAGTGCCAACCATGAGGAAATTCATAGTAGTGGTAATACTGTCCATAGCGTTCAAATGTTTTTCCTTCCATCACTGGTTTCAATGATTTCCCTTGCATGTCCTGAGGTATTTTTAACCCTGCGTAATCCAAAATCGTTGGAGCAAAATCCAAGTTCATGACCAAGTCGTTGTTTATTTTGGCGGAATCACTGTGCGGTACTTTCATTATGAATGGTGTAATCAACGACTCCTCGTACATGAACCGCTTGTCGTACCAACCATGCTCTCCCAAAAAGAAACCTTGATCGGAAGTGTATATCACCAAAGTGTTTTCCCACTCCCCCGTTTTTTTGAGGTATTCAATCATGCGTCCCAAGTTTTCGTCCACCGAAACAATGCACCTTAAATAATCCTTGATGTAGCGTTGGTACTTCCACTCAGCTAATTCTTTTTCACTGTAACTGGAGGTATAAAACTCCTTTGACATCGGCTTGTAATATTTATCCCACGTTGTTTTTTGCTCAGCTGTCATTCTGTTGTAGGAATTTTTCCAACTGTTAATGGCATCCCAAGTAGCACTTCCTCCTGTTCCTGTTTCAGTGGAATCGGCAAAAGTCCCGGGATCAAGCTTCATGTCAAACGACATGTACATGTCCTTCACTTCCAAATCTTGCTCTTTAGCTGCGTTGCTTCTGTTTTCATAAGCATCAAAAAAGTTGTCGGGAATTGGCAAGGTATCTCCCCTGTACAAATCCAAATGCTTCACATTTGGCATCCAGTTTCTGTGAGGAGCTTTCTGGTGATACATCAAACAAAACGGCTTGTCTTGGTCCCTGTTGGCCAACTTATCAAGTGAAATGTCAGTCACTACATCCGTTACATAACCAGGGATTTCCATCGTGTCACCATTCTCAATCATTTTTGGTTTGTAGTAATCCCCTTGACCAATTAAAATGTTCCAATAATCAAATCCTTGAGGCTTGGAATGCAAATGCCACTTCCCCACCATCATGGTGTAATAACCAGCCTTTTGAAGCAACTTGGGGAAGGTTTGCTGACTCCCATCAAAATGTGACCTGTTGTCTTTGAACCCGTTTATGTGACTGTATTTTCCAGTGAGCGCCACTGCTCGACTAGGCCCACAAATAGCATTGGTCACCGCACAATTGTTAAACAACACACCGTTGTTGGCTATGTAATCAATGTTTGGAGTATTCACTAGCTTACTTCCATAAGCACTAATGGCATGACGAGAATGGTCGTCCGTCATCACGAACAGGATGTTTGGACGCTTTTGTTTGCTACTGCTAACAGTTGTGTCTTTTGATGAATCCACTTTAGCTTGATTACCATTGTCACTTTGCGAACACCCTGTTGACAGAGTATATACAAACAGTAAAATTGCTAAACTAATTGAGACGGTACTCTTCATGAAATTTTCTTTTAAAAATTAACATACTAAATGTATGTAATTCATCATCTATAAAATCATTTCAACGAGTGCATTCGTTATTTCTTTTCAACAAATACTTTCATGGTGACTTTTATTGAACCTTGATTTTCATGAAGTCTAGAAAAACAAAATCTTTCACTTACTTCATCAATAACTGATCTAAAACGCCTACTTTTAATTCCACCGAAAACGGCCCGTCCAAATGAATAAAAGCGACCAAACAGTCAACAGTATTGTAAATAAACTTAAGCTTCAAGCTCACCCCGAAGGAGGTTACTTTAGGGAAACTTACCGTTCAGAAGGTGAAGTAAACGCGGACAGTTTACACAAAGATTATAAAGGCAAAAGAAACTACAGCACCTGCATATATTTCCTGCTTACTTCCGATAACTTTTCGGCATTACACAGGATCAAACAGGATGAAATTTGGCATTTTTACGATGGCTCACCCATCCTGCTCCATGTGATCAGCCCTGAAGGGGAACATTCTGAAATAGTCATTGGCAATGATTTGTCAAAAGGAGAAGTACCACAATACGTCGTACCAGGAGGATGTTGGTTTGCTGCCGAAGTCACTAACCAAAACAGTTACTCACTTACCGGCTGCACAGTTTCACCAGGTTTCAGCTTTGAGGATTTTGAACTAAAATCAAAAGCCGAACTAACGTCAATGTTTCCTCATCAACAGGAAATAATTTCAAAGCTAACCCATCATTAAATTGAAAACTTGGAGTACAAAATCCACCCCCATAAGTTACTGTTCAAGTTCCCCTTTAAATTGGCTCACACTACACGTGACCACACCTTGGGCGCGTACTTGGAAATACAGGACGGCAAATTAATAGGAAAAGGAGAAATTGTTTTCCCTCCATATCATCCTGAAACACTCGAATCATTCAAAAAATTCATGAGTGATG
>JBLIAZ010000026.1:0-17329 GCA_047631875.1 Saprospiraceae bacterium | reverse complement strand
ACACCTTTGTTTCCGTGCTTACCTCCACTCCTGTCTTTGCTCTGCTGAATGTTATCGTCTGTCAGTACGCAAAATATAACAGGCACATCGCCCTTGATATTTAATTCCTGAATTCCGTATGTAACACCTTGACATACATAATCAAAATGACTTGTTTCTCCCTTGATGACGCTACCAATACAAATTACAGCGTCTACCTCTTGATTATCAATTACTTGTTTGGCTGCAAATGGCAACTCAAAACTCCCTGGCACTTCCACCACGCTAATGTTTCGCTTGTACAATCCTAATTGCTGTAAAGCCTCCATAGCTCCATCCCTTAACCCTTCAGTGATTTCCTTATTCCACTTAGCAACTACCAAGCTTATTTTTAAAGTCCTTGAAACAGACCTTTTGCTTAAGTCTAAGTTAAATTCAGATAAATTTTTACTTGCTGTAGCCATGGTTCTTGTTTTTACGAAGCAGTTTTAGCTCTTGCTAAATTCCTGACAATTTCTCGTCTTTCGTTAGCGAACTCTCTGATGTCCTCGTAGTAATATTTGTCCAATATAATTTGATACAATTTCACAGCCGATTCACTGTCATCGTTTTGTTCTAAAAGTAATCCTGCCTTCTTTAAAAAATAAGGAGAATATACCTTAGAATCTGCTTCTTTCGCAGCTTTCTTGTACAAAGTAACAGCTTTATCAACCTCGTTCGTTTCACTGTAACAATCAGCTAATAATCCAGTCCCAATAGCGGGCATAAAATAGCCTGAACCCGAATAATTATCTAATGCGTCAATCGCTTCGTCAAACTGATTTTGTTTCATCAAAGAAATCCCCAAGTACAAATTAGCAACATTACTTGCTGATGTACTACCATAATCTTCTGTGATTTCCTCAAACAAATCAATTGCAGAAGCAAATGAATCTCTTTCAAATACGTACTGTGCTTCCCACAAGGCTTCTTGAGACTCCACATCTGCGGGCTCCCACACCATCTTTTTCATTACGATGTATCCACCTAAAACGACAATTAGCGCAATAAGCACTTTGTTTATCATTCCTTTGTTTTTATCCAGGAAGACTTGAGTATTGTCTAAGGTTTGCTCTAAACTTTCTGGTGTTCCTGTAGACCCACCTCCAGTATTTGCTTCGTTTTTTTTGTTTTCTTCAGCCATTATGCTAGTTAATTTATCGTCAAAAATATAAAATTAAACTCAATGTTGGGTATCAATACAATACCCTAAACTTAATTGTTTCTTTAATTCCTTTTAGTTCCTTAATAACCTCCTTGTCGTAATTGTCATCTAAGTCAGTAATTAAGTAACCTACTTTCTCATCGGTTTTCAAGTACTGACCCACAATGTTCAGTTGGTATTTTGCAAGCACGTTGTTTACTTGAGCCATCACTCCTGAAACATTTTCATGGATGTGTAAAAAACGATGTGCTTTTTGTTGCTTTGGTAATTTAATTTCTGGCAAGTTTACACTTCCATAAGAATTCCCTGTATTTACGTAACCCATCAACTGACTTGGTACAAACGCCGCAATGTCCACTTGAGCTTCCATCGTGCTCCCACCAACATGCGGAGTCAAAATTACATTTGGAATACCTCTTAATTCACTGTCAAAAGGTTCATCGTTTGACTTTGGCTCTTTTGGATAAACATCCACTGCCGCACCACTTACTTTTCCGATTTTTAGAGCATCTGCCAAAGCTTTTATATCAACCACAAAACCTCTTGCTAAGTTGATAAAAGTCACACCATCTTTCATTTGAGAAAATTCTTCTACACCAATCAAGTTTACATTTTCTGGACTGTCATCCACGTGCAAAGAAATAGCATCAGCTTGAGCAAACACTTCCTTCATGCTGTTCATTTTTACAGCATTACCTAAAGCCAAACGCTCTACCATGTCGTAAAAAATCACTTTCATTCCTAAAGCTTCGGCCACTACTGACAGTTGAGATCCAATGTTTCCGTAACCTATAATTCCTAAAGTTTTGTTTCTGATTTCGAAAGAACCTACTGCTGTCTTTTTCCAAGCGCCTGCGTGAAGTTCCGTGCTGCGCACAAAAAGCATGCGCTTTAATGCTATAATTTCTCCTATAGCCAATTCTACCACTGAACGAGTATTTGAATACGGAGCATTGAACACCGCCACACCTCGTTCTTTACAAGCTGATAAATCAATTTGCTTTGTTCCAATACAAAAGGCACCCACCGCAAGTAATTTATCGGCAGACTCAAGTACTTTCACAGTAACATGGGTTTTAGACCTTATTCCAAGTATGTGAACACCCTTAATTTTTTCACAAAGCTCTTCTTCTCCTAAAGATTCTGCTAATAGCTCCACAGCGTAACCTTCATCTTTCATTTTCTTGAAAGCATTTTGATGAACACCCTCCAACAACAATACTTTGATCCTGCTTTTTGGATAAGAAACTTTCATAGGTAATTTATTGATGTATAAAAACTCTTCTAAACTTGGGGTTATGTGATCGGCCACATCCAATACCTTTTGACGCGACACATTTTCAGTGTACGCAAAGTACTTGTGTGCTACACCTGCTTTTCTCATTACATAATCAGAATACCCATCTCCTATCACGTGCACCTCTCCACTTAAATTCATGTCTTTCAAACATTGAATTTTACCGTCGTGCATAGACAATACGTTTTTTTCATCAAAACCTACGATGTAACCTTCTTCGTCAAACTTAAAAGTATTAGCATGTACTTTTTCAGCGGGAATATGATAAGGGGCTACAATGGGCTCAATGAACTCTTTAAAGCCACAAGAAATCACATAAATGTCCTCGCTGTGATCCATAAAAAATTCCTTGTTTCGTAATATCGATTTTGATATTTCGCCACCCAACCTTTCAATCAGTGTTTTTAAGTGAGATTTATGTGCCTTTAAAAGTTTTATTCGTCTTTCTAATGACTCTGTAAATGAAATGTCGCCATCGATTCCTAAATCAGTAATTTCTTGAATTTCCTTGATGATACTGTCTTTTTGAGGATCATCCTTTAATGATATTTCAGCCAAAACATCAAGAGCTTCCACTTGGGTTAAAGTGCTGTCAAAATCAAAAACATATTTCCTTTCTAAAGCCATTTCCATGTTAAAAATTGAAGGTCAAAAATAGGTATTTCTTGATGATTATTAGTTTTTTGCAAGCTCCTTTTTCCACTCTTTTACTTTGGCCTCCATCGCTAACTTTTCAGGATCAACAACGGTGTCTGTTTTGGACTTTGGCTGAGCTCCGTCTGCAAAAGCTTTTTTAGACTCCAAGCCTAAAGTTTTAAACAACATCATGTCGTTGTCAAATTCAGGATTTGGCGTTGTCAATAAGGTTTCACCAGCAAAAATAGAATTGGCTCCAGCCATGAAACAAAATGCTTGCCCTTCATCTGTCAATTCCAATCGACCAGCTGACAGCCTCACAGCCGATCTAGGCATGGTAATTCTGGCAATTGCTACCATTTTTATCAAATCCCAAACTGGTACTTTTTCTTGATTTTCTAAAGGTGTTCCTTCTACTGGAACTAATGTATTAATGGGCACTGATTCAGGTTGTTTTTCTGAGTTTGCCAATGCTAAAATCATTTTCAACCTGTCTTTTTTCGTCTCTCCTAATCCTATAATTCCTCCTGAACAAAGTGACACGCCAGCTTTACGGACACTTTTATGGGTGTCTATTCGGTCTTTAAATGTCCTGGTGGAAATGACTTCTTCATAATGTTCCTCTGATGTATCAATGTTGTGATTGTATGCGTACAATCCAGCATCAGCTAAACGTTGTGCTTGATCATCAGACAACATTCCTAAAGTGCAACAAACCTCCATGTCCATTGCATTCACTTCACGTACCATGTCAAGCACCCTGTCAAAATCACGGTTATCTCTCACCTCTCTCCATGCAGCTCCCATGCACAACCTTGACGAACCTGCAGCTTTTGCTTTTTTTGCTTTGTCTATCACCTCATCCACTTGCATCAACTTGTGGGTGTTCACATCTGTATCGTAACGTGCAGCTTGAGGACAATAAGAACAATCCTCAGGACAACCTCCTGTTTTAATGGAGACTAAGGATGAAATTTGAACTTGTTTTGAATCGTGGTACTCACGATGAACTGTAGCAGCTTTAAACACCAAGTCCAACACTGGCAAATCATACAACTCACTTAACTCCTCTAACTTCCAATTGTTTCTGACACCCATAGTAAAAATTTATGGTTGCAAATATACTCAAACCACACAGCTTTTCGGGAATTTTGACGAAGAATGTTTTTTCTTTGTCAAGGCAAAAAAATCAAGCATAGCTGTAGTTACGGTTTAATTTTTCAACGAAGAAAAATAGAAAAGAGACGAGTGAAAAAACCGAAAAGCTGTGTGGTTTGAGTACACAAGCATTGTATTGAAGAATTAATGGGTTAATTATTGAAAGTTCTAAGCAGCATCCTTAAACTTTAAAACAAAAAAAGGTAAACTTAAATTACTGTAATAACTGCTTGTGCCAACTGTCCTTCAGACGGACTTCCCACGAGGAAAGGAATTCCCCTTTAGTTTGAACGAGATTATTAAATACCATGGTGTTTTCGTTGACAGTTCCTGATTTAATAGCGGACTGGAAATCCATCATTTTTTGAACGGCTACCTCTTCTTTATCTAGATAAGCTATGTTCATTCGATTCATTAAATCAACCCCTGTTTCAGACTCAATTGACTTAATCAATGCCACGGATTTATCAATTGAACAACCGGTAGCTTGCTGAATATGCTCATCCACAAATATCACAATGAATTGATTGTATAATACCTCAGTAGCGGCATTTAAAGCAGTTCCGTGAGAATCCCATGAATCTAAAAATTTACTTAATTTTGATTCCACTACAGCCAACTGATCATCGGTAAACTTTACATTACTCTGATACACCCACACTTTACTACTATCCGGTAAATTATTTTTTATCATACTTTTCAAATATCAGCTGCTTCAGCAACAATTTCAGCTAAATCCATCACTTTAATTTCACCTTCCTTGTTGTTTAATTTCACTCCGTCGGTAAGCATGGTGTTGCAAAATGGACAACCGGTAGCAACAATGCTAGCTTTTGATTCAATGATTTCATCAGTACGTTCCATGTTAATGTCTTTGTCTCCTTTTTCAGGTTCTTTAAACATTTGAGCCCCTCCTGCCCCACAACACAACCCTTTGGTTTTACAGCGCTTCAACTCCACCAACTCACTGTCTAATTTCTCGATCAATTCTCGAGGCGCTTCATAAATATCATTTGCTCTTCCTAAATAACAGGGATCGTGATAAGTAATTTTTTTTCCTTTGAAAACTCCTCCTTTGACCAATAATTTACCATCGTCAAACAACTGTTGAATAAATTGGGTGTGGTGCATTACTTCATATTCACCTCCTAATTCAGGATATTCGTTTTTTAAGGTATTGAAACAATGAGGACAAGTAGTGACAATTTTTTTAACACTATAAGCATTCATTACTTGAATGTTCATCATGGCTTGCATTTGAAACAAAAACTCATTTCCTGCTCGTTTTGCAGGGTCACCAGTGCATGACTCCTCTTTTCCGAGCACGGCAAATTTTATCCCACAATGAAGTAAAATTCTTGAAAATGCTTTCGTTATTTTTTTAGCTCGGTCATCAAAACTTCCTGCGCAACCAACCCAAAATAGCACATCAGGACTTTCTCCTTTTGCCATGTATTCTGCCATTGTTGGTATTTGTAACTTTGCCATATAGTATCTTTTTACTTGAAAATCTATTCTTCCTCAGCCCAATTAAACCTGTCACTCATTGGGAATTGCCATGGAGCTCCGTTGTTTTCAATGTTACCGAACATCAAGTTTAGTTCCTGAGGCGCAGCAGATTGTTCCATTACTAAGTAACGACGTAAATCCACTATTACAGCTAAGGGATCAATGTTCACTGGACAAGCCTCCGTGCAAGCATTACAACTTGTACATGCCCACAGCTCTTCTTTTGTAATGTACGATAACAAATCTATGTTGTCATGAGCGTCTGCTCCATTCTTGTCTTTATAAGCACCTAGTTCCTCAGCCCTGTCTCGGACATCCATCATGATTTTTCGTGGTGACAATACTTTTCCTGTCTGGTTTGCTGGACATTCATCAGTACATCTTCCGCACTCTGTACACGTATAGGATTGCATGAGGCTAGTCCAAGGTAAATCAGTGATGTCTTTAGCTCCAAATGTAGAAGGCACAGCAGCTCCCTCAGCAGGCGCAGCATAAGGATCAACGCTAGGGTCCATCATTAGTTTAACCTGCTCGGTCACTTCGGCTAGGTTTGTCAATTTTCCTTTTGCCGTTAACTTTGAATAAAAAACGTTTGGAAAGGCAAGCATGATGTGAAAATGCTTTGAATAAGGTAAATAGTTTAAAAAAGCCAATATTCCAACGATGTGAAACCACCAGCAAAAACGTTCAACAAGAATCAACCCATCCACACTCAGACCCCGTAGCAAAGGAAGCAAGAAAGAACTCACAGGAAAAGCACCTGCTTCCACATAATGCGCTGCGCCCATTTGTTGTAATTGAAAATCAGCTGCATTCATTAACAAGAACGCTGACATTAAAAACACTTCTACAATTAATATGATGTTAGCGTCACTTTTTGGCCAAGCCGTCATTTCCTTTCCAAAAAACCTCTTAATTTTCAGCACATTTCGTCTGACTAGAAATACTTCACAAGCCAACAATACTCCAAGGGCAAGTATTTCAAACGAGCCGATCATGAAATTGTAAAAATCTCCAAGAATCCCAGATAAAAACCTGTGCGTACCAAATGCTCCGTCTACAATTATTTCAATGACCTCTACATTGATCAAAACAAAACCAACGTATACAATAATGTGTAAAGCTCCCGAAATAGGTTTCTTGGTCATTTTACTTTGACCAATTGCTACTTTAAAAAGTGTAGTCCACCGTTCCTTTTTAGTTCCTGAAAACTTAACATCCTTGCCTAAAAAAATATTTCTTCGTATTTTTTTGACTTTTAATGCGAACAGCACCAAAGCACTAATGGTAATGATTAAAAAAATAAGTTGCGACAGGTACTCCATTAAACTAGTGGTTATTGACCGCGTTCTTCTTGCAATACTTTTCTGATTTCTTGCCTTAAAGCAGAATCCAGCTGCAATTCAACCATTTCACGAACTACAGGAGGGAACATTCTTTGGTATTCCGCTGTATCTCTTTCCAACTCCTCTTTCTTTTTTCCTCTTTTCCCAAACAAAGAAAAATGGAAGTACCTTTTTGGATGTGCACGCAAATCAAATAATAATAAATCCAAGTCGGCCGCTGAATAAGCTAAGTCGTTGTAAAGTTTTTCGTCTTTTAGCAATAATCCTAACGAACCTTTTCCACTTTGAATGTCGCTTGCTATACTGTCTACCTTAGACAACACGTTACTCAAATTATTGAATGTCTGCTTGACATTGGATTTTGCAATTGAATCAGTGATGCTTTCAATGTTCTGGAAAATGTTTGTCAATGACTTATTGTTTTTACTTAAGTTCTTTGTAATTGAATTAATGTGTCCAATTGTCTCACCCAACCTTGCTTGATTAATTCCAGTCATGATAGAATCAGTTTGTCCTACCATGTGTTTAACCCTATTTGTAATGACCGGGATTTGTTTAAACGAACGCTGAATACTTTCAAGAGTTCGTTTGTCCAAAATTTTAGTAATCGAAACAATCACAGAATCTACACTTCCAATCAAAGCCTCTACCCTTCTCACTAAAGGTTTGATTTGCTCATCTACTTGCGCCTGAAGTCCTTTTTCCACTTGAGAACGCAAAGTATCTCCAGACACAAGATCCCTCTCACCCTCAAGAATATCTATTAATTTAATGATCATTGTACCTAATAAATCAGCACTTCCAACCACTGCCCGAGATCCTTCTTTAATGACCAGGGATTTCTCGTCTATGGCGAAAGTCACAATCCATTTGTTCATTTCAGCATTAAAGGTTATCTCCGTAACACGTCCAACTTTAAACCCTTGGTAACGCACTTGGTTTGAAACCAACAGTCCACCCACGTTTTCATAAACAGCTACAAATTCAGTGTTCTTTTTAAACAAGTTTGAACCGCTTAAAAAACTACTGCCCCAGTATACCATTCCAAGTGCTACTGCTACAACTATTCCTATTTTAAATTCTTTTGACACAATTAAAGTGTTTAATTATTCTCCATTTATAATAGCTCTTGCTCTTCTAATAGATATCTTTTTTCCCTTATAAAATGCAATTAAAAAGGCGTCTTTAAACCCTTTTTCTTTCACTCCTTTTTGAACTTTTGCAGCTTCAGCAATGTCTTCAAATTGTCCCACTGAGTACTTGTACATCCCTTTGTCTACAAACTCTTCTACATCCTCTACCTTTGAAAACTTGCGTGAATTTAAAGGAATTTTCTTACTTGATGAAGTAATTTGAACCTTTATCAGCAAATCCGGAAGTTCTCTTGTCTCAGAATCTTCTACTTTTATAGCATCGTGGTGAGTAACTTCATTTGGTTTTACTTTGTTAATCACCGAGCTGTCCCCGTCAAAAATCTTTTCCCAGTTATCAAATACTTTCTTTTCTTCTGAGGCGATCTCCATCGGAGTAGCCCCTTCCATTTCACGCTTATACTCTAGAAACGCCCTAAATATCGCTCCAGAGGTTTGTAATTGCCCAGACTTCTTTTTTAACATGGCGTGTTCCGCCGCATTGGTTAAAAACCCCACTTCAATTAATACACTTGGCATGGCTGTCCTGTACATTACCAGCAATACCCTTTGCTTTACTCCTCTGCTGTTCCTTTTATTTCTAGTCACAAACTGGTGCTCAACCTTATTTGCTAAATTGATGCTTTGTCCTAAATACTCTTGTTGATACAGTCCATTTATAATAATCCATATCGGTGAGTCAGGATCATAACCGTCATATTTGGTTTGGTAATCGTCTTCCAGTAAAATAACTGCATTTTCCCTTTTAGAAATTTCTAAATTCTTATCCGTGTATTTTGTCCCCATCACAAACGTTTCAGTCCCTTTTGCTGATTTATTTGCTGCCGAATTTGCATGAATACTAATGAACAAATCAGCTTTGTTTCTATTCGCAATTTCAGCTCTTTCGTGAAGTTTTACAAACACATCTGTCTTCCGAGTATAGATCACATTGACATCGGGGAAATAATTTTCAATCATTTTACCTAATTTGAGTGCAATACTCAAACAGACATGCTTTTCCCTTGCAGACGAACCTAAACATCCTGGGTCATGCCCACCATGTCCAGCATCAATGACAATGGTCTTTACTTCACCTATAAAAGTGGAAGAAGGTTGCTTTGATTTTTGAGTATTACTACCTAAAAAACAAAACAGCAAAATGATACTGAGTTTCATACCATTCGACCAAAACAAACCGTAGAGGTTTAGGCCTGTAGACACTCTTAACTTTCTTTTTATTTTAAGCATGTTTATTGCGGTAATAAAGGCTAAAAAATATGTAATTTTGAACCAGTTTTATACTAAAACTAGGAATCAAGTGTTACGTTAATTATAAGTTGCAAACTAAACTACACATAAGACGGTTCACTTTTACCTTGGTACTTGGAATAATAATTAACAATTGTTTTTCCAAAACTTTGGCTCTCGACACAGTAAACACGGACTCATCTAGTGTTTTCGCGGATACAACCTTACCTGTCGAGCCAGATACAATATCCCTGCCATTGTCCAAAAATGGACCTGAAAGCAAAGTTGAATACTCTGCAACTGACTCGATTGAGCTTGACAACGCTGCTCAAATATTACATTTATACGGAAGTGCAAAAGTTAATTATGGCGAAATGACCATTGAAGCTGACAGGATAATTATTTACCTGGAAACAAACGAAGTAAGTGCTTTTGGAAAAAAAGACAGTACTGGTAAATTAATTGAAAAAGTAAGATTTGAAGACGGTGAAGAGTTTTTTTTAGCACCCCAAATGAAATATAATTTCAAAACACAAAAAGGTAAAATCATACAAATATACACACAGGAAGGTGAACTGCACTTACATGCTAAGCAAGCTAAAAAAATGCCTGACAACAGTATTTTTGTAAAAAATGGAAAAATTACTACTTGCGATCATGAAGACCCTCACTTTTATTTTGCCGCTTCGAAACTAAAAGTAATCCCTGGTAAGGTCATGGTTGCTGGACCAACACATCTTGTCATCAGAGATTTTCACACTCCCATTTGGGTTCCGTTTGGGATATTCCCAAATAACAAAGAAAAACAATCAGGAATCATTATTCCGTCTCAAAGTAATTTGGGTGGTCAAGCCGGAATTAGTGATTTTGGCTACCACTGGGCAGTGAACGACTTTGTACATTTAGAAATGCTGGCCAGTGTATATTTTGGAGGAAGTTTTCAATTGTCAGGTGATGCTAAATATGTGAAAAAATACAAATACAATGGAAATTTTGGACTAAAACACAACAACACCATCACTGGTATCTCAGGGATTTCAGGACATGCGATACGGAAAGATTATAACCTAATTTGGAACCATACCCAGGACAACAAGGCACATCCTAAAAGTAGTTTTAAGGCCCTTGTCAGTGCGAAAACTGGAACGTACAATCAAACACAATTAATTAACCAGGACAACTTAAGTTCCTTTGTTCAGAGCGCGAACAGCTCTCAATTGACATGGAATTGGAACGAGAAGTGGGGAGCATTGTCAGTCTTGAGTAGGTTTGACCAAAACTTCACAACCAAATTAATAAAACTCACAGCACCTTCAATGAGGTTAAACATGACCAAACAAAAGCTTGTCGGATTGTTACAAGTCAGTGGTAATGTCAGTCTTGAAAACTCTATATCTGCAGCTGATTCTGTTTTTGCTGATCAATGGCAAGAAGTAATGAAAAACGGAATGAAAGCCACCGCCACTTTTGACATTGGGCGAAGTTTTTCTGTGCTAAAATATTTTAACTTCTCCATGCCTTCATTGACAGTTAATGGTTATGCTAATTCTAAGTACATCAACAAACACTTGGTCGCCGATACAATTCAAGAATCAGTAGTTAAAAAAATAAAAATGGCTTACGATTTCAGTTTTGGAGGTTTCGGAGTCAACACTAAAATTTACGGAATGTATAAATTAAAAGAAGGCTTGCTTTTTAAAGCTTTTAGGCACACTATCACTCCAACTGTTTCCATGGGATACACTCCTGACTTCTACATTAACGCACAGGACATTAACAGATCATATACTGACCCCACCACTGGAGAAGAAGTAGACTACTCCATTTACGAAAACAAAAATTACAGTGTACATGCTCCAGCCGCGACAGAACGTTGGACACTTAACTATTCCTTAGACAATAATTTACAAGCGAAAATAAGGACCAAACGAGACAGCGTAACAAGCTATAAAAACATCAATTTAATTACCGCCCTTTCTTTAAAAGGAAACTACAACTTCCTTCAAGAAAAATTTAAGTGGAGTGATGTAAGTTTACAGTTAAATACTAATCCTGGGTTTTTGAAAAACTTGAATTTCACAGCGATAGTGTCACCTTACGCACTTGACAGTGCTGGGACAAAAATCAACACCCTCCTTTGGGATAGTTTAAGACAAGCTGGAAGACTTACTACTTTTAATGTCGACAGTAGAATTGCGTTAAAAAGAGCCTTTTTTACCAAAAACAAAGAGGAAAAGTCAACCGTTTTTGTCTGGAACATGGATTTAGTGTATACATTCAAGTACAACAAACCAAACCATAACAGCCCAACATACACGAACAACCTTGGTTTGTCTGGAGCCGTTACACTGAGTAAAAACTGGAACTTTAGTTACACAGCACCGGTAAGAATAATCCAAAGAGATCTTGATCCAGAGTCTACCATGATCACGATTACCAGAAAATTACACTGCTGGGAAATGCTTGTGACTTGGAGACCATTATCTAAGCAAGACATCGCTCAGTACAGCTTTACTATCCGTCCAAAATCAGGTATTTTAGCTGACCTGAAATTTGAAAAGAAGATCAGACAAAGCTCATTATTCTAATACTTTTTTATGAAAAAACAAATCATCAATACTCCAAATGCTCCAGCTCCAATAGGACCTTACAATCAAGCAGTTAAAGTCGACAAAATGCTTTTTGTTTCGGGACAAATCGCCTTAGATCCAGCAACTGGAGAATTAAACATGAGTGATTTAAACACAGAAACTCATCAAGTAATGAAAAACTTAGGAGCTATTTTAAAGGAAGCTGGAAGTAGTTTTGATCAAGTGGTTAAAAGCTCTATTTTTTTGTCGGACATGAGTAGCTTCGCTGAAATCAATGAAATTTACGGATCGTATTTTATCGCTGATTATCCTGCAAGAGAAACCGTGGAAGTGGCACAATTACCAAAAAGTGTGAATGTGGAAATTTCTGTCATTGCAATTTGCAACTAGAAATTTTGCCGTAATTCATTCGTTTCAAAAAAAGCTCAAAACCATCATGGTCTTGAGATTTTCTGAATCACCTTATATTAAAAATTAGCGAATTAAGCTCACATGACCTGTTGATGATCTTGGTGTGCTTTCTCCCGTTTTATTCAAATATGAATAGCTTAATGTCCACACATATACATCTATTTGAGCGTCTGACCCCATGTATGTTCCATCCCAAAAATCACCTACATGGTCACCTACCCAAATCAATTCTCCCCAGCGATTATATACATGAAGTTTTAAATCCTCGACTGATATCCCTGCAATTTTCCATTGATCATTTATTCCGTCCTCATTAGGTGAAAATGAATTTGGCACCCACACGGAAGCTGGACAGTCATTGATCACATTTATTGTCTGCTCTGCTTCGCAAAATCTATTTGAAACTACCAGGTTATATTCACCTGCCGTATTAATTACTCCGCTATGGCCTCCCGGTTCATAGGAATTGAAATCATATACCGTATACGCATTACTGAGCTTAATATTTATACTTTCCACATCATCGAAACAAACAACTGTGTCTGCGGGAAGGCTTATTATCGGCCTTTCAATCACAGTCACTAACACAGTATCAGCTGAAAAACAGTCCTCTGTTCCAACCTGTATCGAAACAAGTTTTGTCGACTCAATAATTACACTTTTACCTCTTGATCCATCGTTCCATTTAACCGCATTGTTAGTATTTGATTTTATCTCCACCTTTGTTCCTTCACAAATTGTTGTATCATTTCCTAAATCAACGGTTTCAATCAAATTCACATTAACGTTATACATTGAAGTCGATGTGCAGTTTGAACTGATCTCTTGAACTAAATAAGTGTGTTCTCCCTCCTCACTAACAGAGATAGAATTAGCTACCACATTTCCATCCCAAACTACCGTGTATAAATTTTCATCAATATTTGGATCTAGTACTACTGATTCTCCCTCACATAATTCAATGTTTTGGATTGGTAAAAGAATTAAAGTATCATTTTGTGTCACATTAAAACTTACTGTCTCCACACATTTGTTAGCGGAAGTTACTTGTGCTGAATAGGAGCCTGGACTATTAATCGAAATACTATTTCCGCCTTTTCCAATTGGTCCCCAAACAGTTGTTACGTTTTGTAAACCATGACCAACAGTTACTTTATCTCCTTCACAAAAAGAAGTATCTGAAATTTGAACATCAGGCTTTTCATTTACAACCAGGGTAACAGTTTTAGTGCCATAGCACCCCTCATCACTCACCACAGATAAAGTTACTAATTGTATTGCATTGGCGTTTGTTATTGAAAATGATGATTGATTGTTAACAGGGTTTCCATTCCACTCAAACGCATGGTACTGAGCACTTAATAGACTTGTAAAAACAACATCCTCACCTTCACAAACAGCACTATCTCCAAGACTAATATTTAAATCATTTTCCACGTTCACAATAAGTGAATCAGCACTTAAACATCCGAAATCATTAGCAACCACTAATTTCACAAGAACGGTATTGCCATCCGTTTGATTACTTACTACAAATGGATTCTCTTGCCCTCCCCCAGTCCATCCATAATTGAACGTAATAACAGATGCCGGGACATTAATCGACGCAGATCCTCCAGGACAAATAGTGGTGTCTTTTCCCAAATCAAAAATAGTAGCTGACTCTTCTGAAATAACAATTGTATCGCGACCCACACAAGAATTACCATCAATAACTTTTATTGACACTGTACTTGAATTAGTTACGGTAATTGATGAGGAAGTCTCAGCAGTACTCCATTCATAATCGGCCATTCCTAAAGGCCCGGAAAGAACAATTTGACTTGCAGTTCCTGCGCAGTAAAAAGTATCTGGCCCCAAATCAACAACAGGTAATGAATTTTTAAATAACTGCATGGTATCAGATGCAACACAACCCGCACTATCCACATTGATCCAATAAAGCCCCGCAGTATTTGAACTATAAGAATTACTATTTAAACTCAAATCACTGTTCCAACTAAGCACAGTTACATCTGTCCTTCCACTTACCATAGTCATCACAACATCTGGATCTCCTTCACAAATTGTGGAGTCTGGTCCTAAACTAACTGCCAACGGATTTGCAACTACCACGTTAACCGTATCAAAACCTTCACATCCCGAAGCATCCGACACCATTACTGTTAGTTGCCCCGCACCAATTAAACTATAATTATTTGCAACCGATTGCCCGTTGTTCCAATCATGCGTAAAACCTGTTCCTAATCCTGTACTAAATGAACTTGTCGCTGAAGGGCATACCGTAAGGTCTGGCCCTAAATTTATTGCAATTTCAGTTCCTACTTGTAAGTTCACAGTATCTACATCTGTACAACCATTCACCTCAACAGTCACCCAATAATCACCTGAACCTGTCGCTGTGAAAGTGCTGCTTGTACTTAAGTCTTGCCATAAATAAGTTGCACCTGCTACCTGAGCATCAAATATAACTGGTAAACTAGCCAAACAAACGGTTAACGAGTCTGAACCGAGATCTGCAACAGGAGATGTGTTTACTAGTATTTCTATTGTATCTATCCCGAGGCAACCGTTCAAACTAACCTCCAAGGAATAAACTCCAGCAGCAAGGATCTGAACACCTATCAAATTAGAGATTTCTGAACCTGTGATATTTTTCCAACTGTAGGTATCATAACCTGAATCGCCTGTTAATGTGATTGGTAAATTAGTTGAACAGACTGTAGTATCTGCTCCTAAATCAAGTTCAAGATTACCACCGATTGTTACCGTGACCGAATCAGTATCAGAACAACTCCCATTGCTAACAGCTAACCAATATATACCAGATGTATCTACACTCAGACTTGTACTTGTGCTCCCATCAAGCCATTCATAGGTAGTAGTATTCAAAGCGTTTGCATTCAAAACCACAGGACCTACACAAGCAAATGTATCGGCTCCTAAATTTAAACTTGGTGTTTGCAAAACTATTACTTCAGCTTGTCCTAAAACAGTGCCAACACATGTATCTGATCTTAAACTATCTAAAACATAAGCCCCTGCAGATGTAACGTAAAATTGATATGGATTTGATGAAGTAGTCACATCATAAGAGTTCGTCCCTTCCGACCAGTAAGCTGTATAAGGAGGGCTCCCTGTAAAATTAATTGTTAATTGGGTTGAGTCACCATTACAAAACGTCCCTCCCCCAGACAATACAGCAGTGGGTGATACGCAGGAATCAGTGGAGCAAGAAAATGATAAGGTATCATTTAATAAATTATTACAACCTGCGATCGAAACAGAGGTTAATACATAAGTACCGGAATCTGGGGCGGCATTAAAAATCATCGGCGAAGTAGTTACAGTTTCTGACACTGTAGCACCTACATTATCTATATAAGTAATGTCCCAAGGACCCCTTCCTGAAATTTCGATTCCTAGCGACCAAGAAGACCTATCACACTGCACACTGTTACAATCTATCCATTGTGCTTGCGCACCTACAAACTCGTCTACCACTGTGACGTTTACACTAGAACAAGTGGTTGATAAGGATGAAGCATCAGAAATTTGCTTTAAATAATATGAACCTGTATCAGGAACAGAAAAAGTATGGGGATTTGTAAGGATATTGGTGAAATTATACATAGTGCTATTTGGTCCATCTACAGTTGCTGCAAATGGTGCCGTTCCACAAAAGTCAATAGTAATGTTTGCTTGAATATCGTCCTTAATACAATTACTTCCTTGACTTTCCACCAAGGTCATTGTTGCCTTAACCTTACTCGCATTCTGAACTTCAGGACATAATGGGTTATGACCATAAGTTTGATTGTAGCCAAACTGCGCATTGTAGTATGGTAATTGTAATATTATTTCATCCATCACTGGTCCTACGAAGGTATAAGGAATACATCCAAAAGGAATTGTATCCATTACGTTCCTTGTTAAAAGCACAGAATCACATGGTTTTTGAATATTACAAAATGGATCAGTGTTGGCCACACAATCCCAATATTGTTCGGATCCGCTTGGATCAAGTGTGTACTGGCCAATTTTAATTAAGGTTGCGTCATAAACTTCGCGTATTTTATTCATGTCTACAGTTCTCGCCCCTAAATGAAATATTTCGGTAGCTTCTGCTACATAGCTTGTAATGTCTGAAAAACAAATGTCATCCTTGTAGCAATCAAAATACTCATAATGAGCTGGTTTAGCTGGGTTTGTTCCAGGCCAATTTGTTTGAGCTCCGACTGTCCCTAAACCAGGACCACCAGGAATCGTCCAGTTATTTCCAAGTTGAATCAAATTATTCCTCATTCTTTCAGCGTATTCCAAACCTGGAGAACCACCTAATCCAGCAATAGTAGTTGCTATATTAGCATCTGCTAAATATCCTGCCCTGGAGGTTTCGAACACTTGCGATAATATTGGTCTAGATCCTTCTGATCCATCATGATATGAAAAAGCCAATAATTCTTCTGCGGCATACTGATCTGCGGCATTCACGAAAAAGTTAATAGGATCCCAACAATCTCGGTATTTCCAAAAAGTAAAAGAGGTCATGTCATACAGAGCCTTTGAAAGACAAGCCGTAACAAAGTTGTCTCCCGAAATTACATCGTTGTATCCTAAAATATCAGGCCCTGCGATAGCACCGTAAACCGTTGGATAAAACTGTTGAAGTTGATCGTACCCTGGAGGTAATATCTGAAAACATCCACCAGCCACAGATCCCGCTCTGAAATCTAATGGGTCTGTACCAGCAGGTGCAAAGGCTACATCACATCCCATTCTACCTTCAATCATTGATTGTGCAAATGCATAGTCAA
>JBLIAZ010000025.1:0-17335 GCA_047631875.1 Saprospiraceae bacterium | reverse complement strand
GTTTAATGCAGGCTTTGGCTGATAACATAAGTAAGTTTGAACAAGCGAACGGTCCAATCAAAGACCTGGACTCAGGTCACGGTGGGATTCCAATGAATTTTGGAGGACCTACTGCTCAAGCATAATAATAAAAGCCTCGCTAGTGCGGGGCTTTTTTATACCAAAAATTTTAAAGTGCAAGGATTTAAAGCAAGGTGTCCTATTGCGCTTTCCCCGAAAGAAACTTTTATTCAAATCGTAAATGATGAAACTATTTATAAAGACATTTAAAGGGTTAGAAGAAATTCTTTTTGAGGAAATTATATCATTAGGAGGGAAGAAGGTAAAGGTTGAAAAGAGAGGTGTGTCTTGCGAGGGAGACAAGGCTTTTATGTATAAGTGTAATTTGCATTTAAGAACAGCGCTTCGGGTACTTGTGCCTGTGGAAGAATACATAGTGCATACCGAACGTGATTTTTATCGAAAAATGAAAAAGGTTGATTGGTCCAAATACATGGACATCAATCAAACATTTGCTATAGATGCTGTAGTTCATTCAAGAGCATTTAATCATTCTAAATTCATCGCATTAAGGGCAAAGGACGGGTTGGTTGATCAATTTCGTGAACGTTACGACATTCGACCAAACGTTGATGTGAAAAATCCTGATGTAAGATTCAACATACACATTGCAGAAAAAAAAGTAATACTATCATTGGACAGCTCAGGATACTCTCTTCACAAAAGGGGATATAGGACGGAGCGACATGTAGCGCCAATCAATGAAGCATTAGCAGCAGGATTGGTATTGCAATCAGGATGGAATGGCAAAACGCCTTTCATTGACCCAATGTGTGGATCAGGAACGATTGTAGTTGAGGCAGCGTTAATAGCTAAAAACAGAGCTCCTAGGTTGTATTCAGAAAGTTTAGGGTTTACAAAATGGAATGACTTTGACCAAGAGTTATGGGAGAAAGTAAAAACTGAAGCGCAAAGTCAGGAGAATGAGATCAAGGTGCCTATTAAAGGAGGAGATTTGAGTCAGGATTATGTAGAAATGGCCCAACGAAGTGTTGCAAGAATGAAACTGGAAGATGACGTTGCTATAAAACACATCTCGTTTTTTGATTCAGTTGGGGAAGAAAATGGAGGTGTAATGATTGCCAATCCACCATACGGTGAGCGTCTCGACGATGACAGTGACGAAATCAATGCTTTTTATAAAAAAATTGGCGATCAAATGAAGACCAATTATAAAGGTTACAGTGCTTGGATTATCAGTTCTAATATGCAGGCATTAAAGTTTGTAGGGTTAAAACCTAAACGAAAAATCCCATTGATGAATGGTGCCCTAGAGTGTAAAGTACATCAGTACGAACTGTATGCTGGGACCAGAAAAATAAGATCGGACTCGGACGAGTAAAGATATCGTCTATCCTCTTGAGTATCAAAGAAATTATACGTAAATTTGCCGACCCGAAAAACGGGAACGGTTGAATGGTAATAGTAGATTCAACGATTAAATTTTATAACAAACGCTATTTACTGACTATTACACAGTAAGTATACAAATCAAGATTTATCATGTCTGATAAAGAAAACAAAGAAGAAGCAGCAAAAAAGCCAGCAGCAAAAAAAACTGCAGCAAAGAAACCAGCTGCGAAAAAAACAGAAGCTAAAGCAGAAACTACTGAAAAACCTGCGGCAAAAAAGCCAGCGGCAAAGAAACCAGCAGCTAAAAAAGTAGTAGCTAAGAAAGCAGAAGCTAAAGTTGAAACGACTGAAAAAGCAGAGCCAAAGAAACCAGCAGCTAAGAAAGCTCCTGTTAAAAAAGTAGAAGTAGCAGATGTTGTTGCTGAAGAGAAAAAAACTCCAGTAGCTCCAGTTGTAGCAGCTCCAGTAGGAAATGAAACAACAGGTAATGTTGATTTTGATTGGGATGATTTAGGAGAGGAAAAGGAAGTTTACAGTGCAGAGGAAAAAGCTAAATTAGAGGAGGAATACGGTCAAGCTGTTAGTTCGATTGCTAAAAATGAAATTTTAGAAGGTGTCATTGTAAGGAAAACTAAGAGAGAAGTTGTAATTAATATTGGTTATAAATCAGAAGGGGTTATTTCAATTTCTGAATTTAGATATAATCCGGACTTAGTAGAAGGAGACAAGATTGAGGTGTATGTTGAAAACCCGGAAGACAAGTCAGGTCAATTGGTGTTGTCCCACCATAAAGCAAGAGCACTTACTGCTTGGAATAAAGTAAACAGTTCTTTAGAGAACAGTGAAATTATTCAAGGTTATGTAAAATGCAGGACAAAAGGAGGGTTAATCGTAGATGTATTTGGTATTGAAGCATTCTTACCAGGTTCTCAAATTGATGTGAAGCCGATTAGAGACTACGATGTTTACGTAGGAAAAACAATGGAATTTAAAGTGGTTAAAATTAACCAAGAATTTAAAAACGTTGTTGTATCTCACAAAGCTTTAATTGAAGCTGAGTTAGAGCTTCAGAAAAAAGAGATTATTTCTAAATTAGAAAAAGGACAAGTATTAGAAGGTACTGTGAAAAACATTACTTCTTACGGTGTGTTCATTGATTTAGGAGGTGTTGATGGATTAGTTCACATTACTGATTTAAGTTGGGGAAGAATTAACCATCCAGAAGAAGTAGTTGAGTTGGATACAAAAATCAATGTGGTAATATTAGACTTTGATGACGACAAAAAGAGAATTGCTCTTGGATTAAAACAACTTCAACCACATCCATGGGATGCACTTGATCAAGACTTGAAAGTTGGTGATAAAGTGAAAGGAAAAGTTGTTGTAATAGCTGATTACGGCGCATTTGTTGAAATTGCAGCTGGAGTTGAAGGTTTAATTCATGTGAGTGAAATGAGCTGGTCACAACACTTAAGATCTGCGCAAGACTTCTTGAATGTTGGAGACGAAGTAGAAGCAGAAATCTTAACATTAGACAAGGAGGAGAGAAAAATGTCGTTAGGTATTAAACAACTTAATGAAGATCCTTGGAGTAACGTGGTAGAGAAGTATGCTGTTAATACTAAGCATACAGCTATAGTAAGAAACTTCACAAACTTTGGAATTTTCGTTGAATTGGAAGAAGGAATTGATGGGTTAATTCATATTTCTGATTTGTCTTGGTCTAAAAAAATCAAGCATCCATCTGAATTTGCTACGTTAGGTGACTCAATGGATATTATCGTTCTTGAAATTTCTGCAGAAAACAGAAAATTAAGTTTAGGACATAAACAACTTGAGGAAAATCCATGGGATGTATTTGAAACAGTATTTACTTTAGACTCTGTTCATTCTGGTACAATCATCGAAAAGCAAGACAAAGGATATTTAGTATCTTCAACTCATGGAGTAGAGGCTTACTGTCCTAAAAATCACGCTGTCAAGGAGGACGGAAGTTCTCCTGAAGTAGATGACGTATTAGACTTTAAAGTAATAGAGTTTAACAAGGATTCTAAAAGAGTACTTATATCACATGCGAAAACTTACAAGGAAGAAGTTGAAGGAGAAAAGAAAAGAGCTCCTAAAGCTTCTGGAAAACCTGCTAAAACAATCCAGTCAATTCCACAGGAAAAGACAACATTGGGTGATTTAGATGTGCTTTCTAGCTTGAAGGATTCTATGGAAAAAGAAGAAGCTAAAAAATAATTTAGCTACCTGTATTAATAAAAATGTCGCCTATTTATGGGCGACATTTTTATTTTTAAGTGTTTTCTACTATCATTGATGTATATTTGAACTAAACGGTTTCATAAAATGCTTGCTAGTGAGGGGTTTTGCACGGTTGTGTTTATTTTCGTCTCTTCGTTTTTCTTGAAGGGACAAGAGCAATTTGGTATGGCAAGCAGCAATTACTCGCCTACTGCATCAATGCTTCATAATCCATCCTCTATTGTGGACTCCGAGGTTATGCTTGATATTCATGCTGTTGGCTTCGATGCCTTTTTACATAGCAACTACGCGTATTTGGATAAGGATGAATTTTCGTACTGGAAAAATGCAGTTTTAACACAGGACATCCCTGATGCTAAGTTTAATTTTTCGAGGGATAAATATTCCTTATATAGCGCTGTTGATATGCAATATTTATCAGCAACTTATCAATACAAAAATCATGGTTTTGGAATGAGTTCCCGGGTAAGGACTTTTATTGACGTAAGGAATGTGCCTGAAATTTTTGCTAATGCTATTCAGATTCCACAAATTAAAGGACAAGGTCAAATTAATACAAATATTTTAGGAAGAGATTTGAATGCCAGTAATGTCAACATTGGTTTGTTATCCTACGCAGAGTATGGGTTGGCTTATGCAAATGCTGTGATACATAGGGACAGAGACTTACTCATAGTTGGTGGTGCTATAAAGTTTTTATGGGGATTAGCAGGAGGTGGCATGCACATTGATAATCTCGATTACAAAATTGATTCAACGGGTGTGTTTTCGTACAGTAATTTGACAGCTCAAACTTCTATATCAGAACAAATATTAGGTGGGAGTGGGTATTCAGGTGATATTGGGTTTACGTATAAAAAGATGTTGGATAATGTCACAAATTATAATCCATTTAGAAGAGAAGCTGGATGTAGAATATATGACTACAAGGTAAAAGTAGGTATGTCAATTATAGATGTAGGTTATGTGAAATTTAATAAGAGTACAAACAACAGTTATGTGAAAGGTGCCAGTGGTGTGCTAGATGATTTTACAAATCTGAGCATAAGTTCAGAGCCTGGAAAGTTTTTTAGCGAGACATTGAACGTGCCTGACAGTTTGATCACAGAAGACACTTCGTCGTTTACTGTGGTGGTCCCTGCTGCCTTTGTTTTTCAGTACGACTATAATTTCGAAAAGCATAACATGTTCATGTCAGTTGAATACATACATGGGTTAACACCTTCAGGAACATTTGGAATTCAGAGACCAAGCGTGATAGTGTTTACACCGAGGTACGAAACACGAAATTTTGAGGTTGCCCTGTCCTTTGGCATGTACAACCTTCAAGAAGTTCGTTCAGGATTAATGTTACGTTTGGGACCTCTTACGTTGGGGACTGATAAGTTAGGTTCCTTTATGGGGTTGTCTGATGTCGCTGGGTTCGATTTTTACGGACATATCGCCTTTAAAATCATTCACCAAAAAAGATGTGGAAAGATAAGATTCTGGTAAAAGAAGAATCGTTATTTTTGTATTTAAAAAAATGAAAAAGGGAGGTTGGCAATACAGTGTTGTGAAAGAGAAATGCCCAAGGTGTCAAAAGGGTGAGATTTGGGAAGTCAAAAACATATATAAAAAAGGTTTTTCTGACATGCTCGAACGTTGTAGTGAGTGCAATTTGAAATATACTATTGAGCAAGGTTTTTGGTATGGCGCAATGTACATTAGCTATGCCTTTGGTGTAGCTATTACAGTGACAGTGGTTGTTGCACTTACTTTTTTAACGGAACTCAATGTGTTTCAAAAATCTGGAATTGCAGTAGTGTTTTTAGTAGCTTTGGTGCCTTTCGTATTCAGGTATTCACGAAATATTTGGATAAATATTTTTGTGCATTTTGATAAGAAATACCTAGATTAACTTAATTTTAAGCCATGAGGTATTTTATAAGTGTTCTTCTGATTTTATTTTGCCTAGTAGGTTTTGCTCAAGAGTTCATCAGTATTAAGAATCAGAGTACTTTATTAAGCCAAACAATTAACTGCCTTGATTCTGATGAATTTGCCCTGTGGGTTGGTTCTAATAAAGGGATCAACCGAATTGAACTAAAGGGAGACAGTGTCATTGATGTTTCTGCACGACAAACGTCGAAGCCCGTGCTCTCGATTTGCAATGACAATAAATATTTATGGGTTGGCATTGCTCAAAAAGGTTTGTATCTTTTTAACAAGCGAACGTATATTTTTAAAGGGAAGTTCAAAATAGAACTAGGATCAAAGGATATTGTGTTCCTTGAAAAAACAGGAAAACAATTGTATGTGCAAACAAAAAGCAAAGAGTCTTATGTGATTGACTTATCTGATACAACTATTAAGTCAACCAAGCTTGACAGCCCTGTATTTAAAGAGAAAATAAAAGTGCTGCTTAAAGGAAGTCAGTATAAAGCATCTGATGAGGGGGTTTTAGTTTTAACAATGTCTAAAATAATACAGGATAATAATGAGGTTCAAGACACCGCATTAGGTGTAACTGAAATCAGAAAAAAAATTAAAGTTAAATCACCGATTGTTGAAGTTGAGGTAGTCCCTGGGAACAATTCAGCAGAAAAAGACCCTCCCGTATTAGACTCAAATAGTAAGTGTTCAAACTATCTATGGATACTTGTCGTGTCTCTTTTAGTGTACAGTTTTATTTTTTTCAAACTTGTTTCTTACAAGTATAAAAAAGACATCAAAGTCCTTGAGGATGAAATATTGAAAAAGAACAATTCATAGGGCCAGTGTGCCGAGTTAATTCTTGCTTTTAAACCACTTCCATAAAGTCTTGTAGCTTACTTTTTGTCCATGCATCAGAATGCCTACGCGATAAATTCGACCGCTGATTTTCATTACCACCATGATGGTGATGATTAGAATACCAACAGACAATGCGATTTGCCACCAGTCTGTTGCTATGTTCATGAAAGCCAACCTTGCCGTCATTACAATAGGCGAACTTAAAGGAAACAATGATGCCCAAAAAGCCAAATTAGAATTTGGATTGTCGAGAATGTTAAAAGCGATTGAACCACTGATGATCAAAGGAATCGTAATTGGTAAAACAAATTGTTGCGTGTCGGTGTCATGATCCAATGCAGAGCCGACTGCAGCAAACAATGACGCGTACAAGTAGTAACCTAAGAAGAACAGCACTGGAGTAACCAACAGTAGCACAGGTAAATAATTGCTGATTGCATTCATGTATGTTTGCACTTGCTGGTTAAACAAAGGAGCCTGTGTGACATTGATTTTATTCGTCATTCCAGTGTCACCCAGCATTTGTAATTGGTTTTGAATGAATAAGGACGTGTCAACCTCGAACATGGTGTTAAATGCTGCTAAAAGAGCTATCGAAAAGCTAATGATTAAAGTGAATTGAAGGATGCCAACTAATCCGATCCCTATGATCTTCCCTTTAAGTAATGTTTTTGGTTGCACCGACGAAATCAGTACTTCAATGATTCGGCTGTTTTTTTCCTCCATCACACCTCTCATTACTTGAACACCGTACATGATTATCAGCATGTAAAGGAGTAATGAAATCGAAAAACCTAAAAAGAATTTAAGTTGAGGGTTCAAACCTCTTCCCTGGAAGATAACAGCTACGGGACTGTTCATTTTTTGCTCAAACTCCTGCAAGTCAAGCTTAAAAGTGCTGTAAACTAGGAGTTTTTTTCGGATATCGAATAAATCATTTTTGACTTTTCCAATTAAATAGATTCCTGGAGAATTATTATTAAACAATTCAACCGCTGGAGATTGATTTTTAATAAAATTACTAGGGATCCGCAGCACCATGACATCATCCTGTTTGTCATACTTGTCAATGGCATCTTCAAGGATGTCATTGCTATTTTGTAACTCGTATTTAACAAATTTGTTTTGGTTGTGTTTTATCAAAATTCTTCCAATGATGTTTGTTTCATCAAATACTTTGACAGTAGTTTCAGAAAAATTTGATTTATTTATAGCAATAGGAGCAAGCACTAGACTCGCAAACAAAAAAGGTGTGAACAAACACATTAAAAGGAAAGACGGTTTTTTAATCCTACTTAAGAATTCTCTTTTTATGATGAGTATCAACTTATTCATGGTGTTTACTGCTGGTTTTATCCATGTTTTCAGATGATTCTTCTTCTTCTTCTTCTTCTTCTTCTTCTTCTTCTTCTTCTGGCGGAACATCTTTTACCTGCTCAATGAATATTTCATTCATGCTGGGCACTTTTTCTACCACCGACCATATTTTGCAACTGGGTACAATGGCTTTAATCAAATCATTCACTTCACTGTTTCCTGCAGCGCTTACTACCACTTTCAACCTTCCGTTTTTTAATTTCTCATGGGACACAAGTTGAAAACTAGTCCATAGAGCACTCGTTAAGCTTATCATATTGCCATCAAAAACTATCTCGAATTCCTTTTTAGCGTAGCGTTTTTTAACTTCATTTATTTCGCCCTCAAGTACAATGCACCCATGGTTCAGTAAAGCGATGTGAGTGCACAGCTCCTCCACGCTACTCATGTCATGGGTTGATAAAATGATGCTCACACCATTTCTTTGTTGTTCTAAGATCTCTTGTTTTATTAGTTTGGCATTAACTGGATCAAACCCTGAAAATGGCTCGTCTAAAATTAACACTTGAGGGTTGTGAATCACAGTGGCAATGAACTGGATTTTTTGAGCCATTCCTTTTGACAGCTCTTCGATGGTTTTGTTTTTCCAATCAGAAATCCCAAATTTATCAAGCCAATGGTTGGTTTGGCTCTCCGCCTTATATTTTGACAAACCTTTGAGTCTAGCTAGGTAAATGAGGTGTTCACCTACTTTCATTTTTTTGTACAAACCACGTTCTTCAGGTAAATAACCTATTGCTAAACGAGTTTGCTCAGTGATTTTTTTGTTGTTTATTTTGATGTCTCCACTGTCCGGTAACAGTATCCTGTTTAAGCACCTAATGAAAGTTGTTTTGCCAGCGCCATTAGGACCTAGTAAACCGAAAATACTACCCTTGGGAATATTCAATGAAACATCGTTTAAAGCCTTGTGACCAGAAAATGATTTTTCAAGATGAAGAGCTTCAATGATGTATTCCATGAACTGATTTCAGATTTCAGTTTTAAATCTAATTAAAATATTCCTTCATCCTGTCAAAAAATCCTTTGTCTTTTGAACTTGGACTGGGTTTGAAATTTTCTGACTTCTGTAATTTTTCTAAAATTTTCTTTTCTTCCGAGCTTACTTTTTGCGGAGTCCAAATGTTGATGTTCACAAGTAAATCACCGGTTCCATACGAATTAACGCTTGGAAGACCTTTCCCTCTTAGGCGAAGTAACTTACCGCCTTGTGTTCCGTTGTCAATTTTAATTTTAACCTTCCCTTCCAGGGTAGGAACTACTGCTGTGGTGCCAAGCACTGCGTCCGAAAAATTAATGTACAAATCATGGTGTATATGATGTCCTTCTCTCTGAAAGTCTTCGTGTTCTTTTTCTGAAATCACCACTAATAAATCACCATTTACACCCCCTCTTGCTCCCGCGTTGCCCATACCACTTACCTGAAGTTGCATGCCGTCTTCCACACCTGCAGGAATATTTATAGGTATAACGGCTTCACTGTCCGTGATTCCATTACCATGACAATTTTTACACTTTGAAGTGATGCTTTTTCCGTCGCCATTACAGCTTGGGCAAACTGATGCTGTTTGCATCGCACCTAAAAAAGTATTGGTGACCCTTGTCACTTGTCCTGAACCACTGCAGGTTGAGCAAGTACTATAACTGGTTCCGTCTTCAGCTCCGGTTCCAGTGCATGGCTCACATTTATTGCTTTTAGTTACCTTGACTTTTTTCTCTACTCCTTTGCCGATTTCTTCAAGTGTCAGAGCAACTCGAATCCTGATGTCACTACCTCGGTTTACTCTACGACCTCCTCTTGAACGGCCACCACCACCACCACCACCACCACCACCAAATCCACCAAAAACATCTCCGAAATTTTCGAAAATATCTTCCATGTTCATTCCTCCACCAAAGCCACCTCCAGCTTGACTTGCTGCACCACCCATTCCTGCATGACCAAACCTGTTATACTTAGATTTTTTATTGTCATCAGACAACACATCGTATGCTTCAGCTGCTTCTTTAAAGCTAGTTTCTGCTTCTTTATCGTCAGGATTTTTATCAGGGTGATATTTAATCGCTAGTTTCCTGTATGCTTTTTTTACCTCACTTTCTGTAGCGCTTTTGCTAACACCAAGTACTTCATAGTAATCTCTTTTTGCCATAACTCTTCCTTAACAATTGCTTAAGCTCCCACAACAACTTTTGGGAACCTGATAATTTTTTCATTTAAAATGTAGCCTTTCTCTACTACGTCTAATATTTTCCCTTTTAACTTCTTAGTTGGAGCAGGGATATTCGTGATTGCTTCATGCTCTTCTGCATTAAATTCTTTTTCTAGGATGTCCATCTCTTTAAGTCCTTGTGCACCTAGCGACATCACTACTTTATCATAAATTAAATTTACACCTTCCTTTAAACTATCCACGTCTGATGCATCACCAATGGATTTTAATGCCCTGTCAAAATCATCCAGCACAGGAAGTAATACTTTGAAAGTATCCGCTTTTGAAGCTGTAATTAACTCTGATTTTTCTCTTGAAGTTCTTTTTCTGAAATTTTCATATTCGGAAAAAAGCCTTAAATATTTGTCCTCTAGTCCAGCTATTTTAGCGTCCTTTTTTTCTTCTTCGGATAACTCCGGTTCAGCAATTTTTTCTTCTTGATCTTCGATTTGATCTGTTGTTGCTTCTTCTTTTTCTTGAGTTTCTTCTTTTTCGTTCTTGTCGTTCATAACTAATATGTGTTAGTACTTGTCCTTTATCAAAACTTCAACCAATTGGGTGAAAAAATTTCATACAGGTCAAGATGTCTTTTTTATTGATCTTTAAAGGTAAATCTGTGCTAAAAAGTCACCTTTTCTGACAGGGCTGCAAAAGTACGATTTTTTAAAATATGGCAACTAATAAAACACGCTCAATTTACTTTGATTTTGTCGCGACACTTTTTAATAACTCCAACATTTGTAAAGGATACAGTAAAGCTGCAATTGTCTCAATTTTATTCAGCTGCTGGTCAAGTATAACCGTGGTTGGAAATGCGATTCGATTATTGATAGCCGCTAGTTCGTAAGTCAAATTGTGCGTATGGTTTTTATTCCATGAGTTTGTAAATGCTTTTGATTTAAAGTATACCGTATCCATTGACTCAGCATTGAATTTGACAGCATAAAAATGTTTGTTCAAATATTTGACCACCTCAGGGTCGTTATAAGTGACTTTGTCCATTTTTTTGCATGGACTACACCATGTAGCATACACGTCAACCAATACTTTTTTAGGGTGATGACGTAAAGAGTCCTGTACTTGTGAAAACGTAAGCCAATTCACTGATGGTTCTGACGAAGTAGTTTTTGACGACGAGCAAGCAGAACCGAAAAATAAGACTACAAGCGTTGAGGTTAAAAAAGTCAAGTATTTTCTCATGCAACGAAGGTAAAAAATATATAAGGTAAGGTCTCATTATCAGTTACTTTTGAAAGTGTAAATGACTTGAGTGAAATTAATTTAAAAAAAGTCTAGCATTTTTGTAACCTTATGCTGTTTACATACGTTAATGAAATAGTCAAAGTTAAGTTAGGTGTTAAAATTAGTTCAAAAAATCGCTTTTAGTCAGGCGGTTTTTTTTTTGTGCTTTATATTGGGACGTTCTTTTCAATAAGAACATCATCTTACTGTGGAGATATTAACTTGTAAAACAAGAACCTTCACCAGTTAATTTGTTTCATTTTTCCTTTTTTATCGATGATGTAAAATTGTTTTTGAACTTCTGGCTTTTCCTTTTCTTCGATAGGAATGTTGTAATTGTAATTGATTCGGTACATGAACTGAATCACTGGTTCGGTAAACTGAGCGTTAAAAATATAGTCAGCGTCCTTTAAATTCAGGTTGTAGTAATTGTCCACATCAAGTTTACGTGAATTGTCCACCGTGAAATTCTGAGAAAAATGATGACGGTACATGGAAGAGCTTCTTACATAGGACTTTAAATACCTCTCATTAGGATAGTACACCTCAATCTCCTTGTTGAAATTTGGCTTTCCACCACTCATACTGAAACCAATGTCGTTTGCGAATTGTTTTTTTTGATTCAATACGTCAATGGATTTTTTGGTTAAACTGTCAGTAATGTGCTGCGTGTTTTCAAGGAAAGGAACTACGTCAATGATGTCGTATATACCATTACTGATACAAGCTTTAGATAAAGGCTGAACGTCTTTGATGCTTTTAACACTAAAGGAAATATTCAAAGTGATTTTGTATGCGCTTGGCAAGTGATCAGGAGTGTCGTCATTTTGATAATCAAATATTGGGTCAATGCTGATTACATCCGAAACAATGTCTTTTTTGTCAATGAATTTCTTGACTTCCTTGCTGATTTTTTCGATTTTGTAGGTTGATAAATTTTCAATTTCCTCCACGGTTTTACCAATAAAGGAGGAGGTGAAGGTAATGCGGTAGCCATCCGGCACAGCATTAAAAATGACCTTAGTGCTAATTTTTAAATGATTAGGACCAGCACTGATGCTTCTGTTTTTAGAACTGCTTTGAGTGTTTAAGCTGTAAGACTTGTTTAAAGTTTGAGAAAGACCAAACTGGCACAAGCCAACAAGCACGAGGGTGTAAATTATTTTCATAAGTTAAAGTTTTACGGGGTTCAAGAGTAAAACGCAACGAATGAAATTGGTTACAGGGAAAGGACTGAAATTGATAGTGCTAGATGCTTAGCCAGACTTTAAAGTTTTTTTGTTGGTCTTTTGTTGTTTGTAGGCTCTTGGTCAAAACGTATTTTTGAAAGTAATGTTCAGTATTTGGGGTCAAATTGACCGTTTCAAGACCTAGCTTCTTACTTAAAGTAAACGTTGTATTCTCTTCGAATTGATTCTTCCATTCTGCATCTCTGTCATTTGTTTTGATGTCGTTTACGCTTATAATTTCATTACCTACATTAATTCCTGCATCATAAGCAGGGGAGTTGGGTGCGATTAATAGCACCTTTCCTTTTTTATCGGCGTAGCATCCAAACTGACTTGCTAAAACATTTGAATTGTTTTGCTTACTTAAATCCAATCCCACTTTTTTAAAAGTGCTTTTTAGCAAGTCAAAATAGTCGACTGCCTTGTGGTAATAATTTTCAAATAAACTCTCAATTTCTGAACCTCCAAGTTGCTTTATGGTTTGAATAAATATCTCCTCGGTGATGCCAATTCCTTTTTTTGCATAGTCCTCAAAAAGGGCTTTCATGACAGTGTCTAGATTGTGTTTTCCCTCTGTGTTTGATATCAACATGATGTCAATGCAAAGTGCTAAAAGAGCTCCTTCGGTGTAAATTGAGCCTTTCCTATTTGGGATACCCTTTACATAACCATCAAGCCAAGTGTCAAAGGATGATTCGCAAACAGAGTAATTATATCTGCCATAGTTAAAGCTATGTCTGTCAAGTAGTTTGTGTAATTCTATTAAGTATCGGTTTAGGTTAAAGATGCCTGATTTGATCAAGAACAAATCACCCAAACAAGTGGTTATGCCTTCGGTTAGATACCCCATTTCAGTATAATTCTCCTTGCTAAAATCATAAGGTAACATGTCGGCAGGGCGAATACTTTTTACGTTCCATGCATGAAATAATTCGTGAGAGGACACTCCTAATAACTCCTCGTATAATTTGGTTTCCATTACTTCAGTTCCTGGACCTAGGGAAATCACAGTCGAGTTTAAATGCTCTACCCCATGGTAGGCTTTATGTGGTAATATTTGAAACAAAAAGTGGTATTCATTAAAAGGAAAACTTCCCATGCTTTCTAATTGCTTTTTGGTAAAAGCTGTAAAATCAGGAATTAGTTTGTCCCAATTTGGTTTGATTTCTCCTTGAAACCAAACATGGAAAGTTATATTATTTACTAGGTAAGTTTTGTGTTGCAAATTAGGACTACAAATGACAGGGGAGTCGGCTAATTCATTAAAATTCCTTGCTGTGAATAGTCCGCTTTCACTTTTTGATAAACCAGTAGCGATTTGATAACTACTTGGAACATCAAACTCTACAGTACAAGAATCATGTTCTTGAGAAACTACATACATCAAACAATTCACAGGATTAATATACAATTGATTTTTATCCACCCACGAAGATCCAGCGTTAAGTTCGGTGGTGTAAAACTGATAGCATGCTGTTACTGTAAGGGTTTTAGCACAGTCAATTGACCAAACATGGGAATTCTGTTTTTTAAAGGCTAATTCATTTTGGTCAGCGTCAAATACTTTAAATCCTCGGATGTATTTAGCGAAATTACCCAGTTCGTACCTGCCTGGACGCCATGCTGGTAAAGCTATTTCAAAGCATTTTTGATCATTTGTATTTACTGTAATTTCGATATCCAAAAACCTGCTTCCAGGGATTTTGCTTCCAACTTTGTATCTGATATTTGATTTCATGTCTGCTATAATGTGATTCGAAGTTACTATATTCGCATCGCTTATTATTAAATAAAATATAGATTATGAGTTTTGATGTAATAGTTATAGGAACGGGCCCTGGAGGATATGTAGCAGCAATTAGGGCCTCTCAATTAGGTTTAAAAACAGCTGTAATTGAAAAGGCTGAATTAGGTGGTATTTGCTTAAACTGGGGATGTATTCCAACTAAAGCATTACTTAAATCCGCTAACGTATTTGATTACATTAACCACGCAGCTGATTACGGTATTAAAATAGGAGGGAAGGTTGACGCGGATTTTGAAGGAATCGTAAAAAGAAGTAGAGCTGTTGCTGAAGGCATGAGCAAGGGAATTCAATTTTTAATGAAAAAGAATAAAATTGAAGTCATTGCAGGAACGGCTAAAATTAAAGCAGGAAAAAAAGTTGACGTAACTGACGCAAAAGGTAAAGTAACTGAGTACAGTGCAAGCAACATCATTATTTCCACCGGAGCAAGATCAAGAGCGTTACCAAATTTACCACAAGACGGTAAAAAAATAATAGGATACAGAGAAGCAATGACTTTACCTAGCAAGCCTAAATCGATTGTTGTTGTTGGGTCTGGAGCTATAGGAGTTGAGTTTGCATATTTTTACAATGCAATGGGTACGGATGTGACAGTGGTGGAATATTTACCGAACATTGTTCCAAATGAGGACGAGGACGTATCCAAAGAATTACAAAAGAACTTCAAGAAAGCTGGAATTAAAGTAATGACTAATTCAGCGGTTGAATCAGTTGATACTTCAGGGAAACTTTGTAAAGTTAAAATTAAAACAAGTAAAGGTGAAGAGGTGATTGAGGCTGAGGTTGTATTGTCAGCTGTGGGTATTCAGTCCAACATTGAAAACATAGGATTAGAAGACGTTGGTATTGTGGTTGACGGAGGTAAAATCATTACTGATGAATATTACAACACAAACATGCCAGGTTATTATGCTATAGGTGATGTAACAACAGGTCCAGCTTTAGCTCACGTAGCTTCAGCGGAAGGAATCATATGTGTAGAGAAAATTTCAGGAATGGAAGTAGAGCCAATTGATTACGGAAACATCCCGGGATGTACTTATTGTGCTCCAGAAATTTCGTCTGTTGGTTTAACTGAAAAACAAGCAAAAGAGGCAGGTTACGAATTAAAGGTTGGTAAATTTCCTTTTTCAGCTTCAGGTAAAGCAAGTGCAGCAGGTCACAAGGAAGGATTTGTGAAGGTTATTTTTGACGCTAAATACGGTGAATTATTAGGAGCTCACATGATAGGTTCTAATGTAACTGAAATGATTGCTGAAATTGTGGTAGCTAGAAAATTAGAAACTACAGGACATGAATTACTAAAAACAATTCACCCTCACCCAACTTTGAGTGAAGCTGTAATGGAAGCCACAGCAATGGCTTATGGTGAAGTAATTCACTTGTAGAGTTTATTGAGAAAATAATAGTTAATTTTAAAGCCTCGCAATTGCGGGGCTTTTTTTTGAATAAACAGTATGTGTGGAATTGTAGGGATTATAGCATTTAATGAGAAAGGGAAGCAGTCCTTGTCTTTGATTGACACTGCTGTGAAAAACCTGCATCAAAGAGGGCCAGATTACAGTGGGTCAAAGCAGTTTGAAAACTCAGCTTTAGGTCATGCGCGACTTTCTGTGATTGACACTACGGAAGGTGCTAGTCAGCCATTTGTGTCTGAGGACGGCAGGTATACATTGGTTTATAACGGGGAAATTTACAATTACAAAGAATTAAAAAAGATACTCCTTAGCAAAGGGTATCTGTTCAAAACAAGTTCTGATACGGAAGTGTTGTTGCACTGGCTCACAGAAAAAGGAGCGAACGGGATTCAAGATTTAAATGGATTCTTTTCATTTTGTTTTTTCGATAAATTGACGGGGTATTATTTATTAGCTCGTGACCGTTTCGGAATCAAACCTTTGCATATATATGAGGACGACGACAAGCTTATTTTTGCTTCGGAAATGAAAGCTATTTTTGCTTTTGAAACAGTCAAAAAAATTGACCCTTTATCGCTTCAGCTTTACTTGAAGTTCAACTACATTCCACAGCCTTTTGGGATGTTGCAAAATGCTAGAAAACTTCCTGTGGGGACATATGCTATTCATGATGGTAAAGCATTCTCGGAGGAAAAGTCGTATTATCAAATTGCCTACAATGCAGGCGAATATTGTGATGATACTTATGAAGTGGCTCAGGAAAAGGTCCGTAATTTATTACGGGAAAGTGTGGAGCAACGCATGGTTTCAGATGTGCCTTTGGGTGCCTTTTTAAGTGGCGGCATCGACTCGTCTATCATTACAGCGTTAGCTTCCCAAATGACTCCTAAATTGAACACGTATTCAGTTGGATTTAAGGATGAACCTTTGTTTGACGAAACAAGTTATGCGGAATTAGTCGCTAAAAAATACAATACCAACCACACTGTGTTTTCATTGGCGAATAATGACTTGTTAGATGAGCTTGAAAGATTTTTAGATTATTGTTGTGAGCCTTTTGCTGATTCTTCTGCTTTGGCGGTGAACGCTTTGTGTAAAAAAACGCGTCAGGATTTAACAGTGGCTTTGTCAGGAGACGGGGCGGATGAGCTGTTTTCAGGATACAATAAGCACATGGCGGAATTCATGGCTCGACAGGGTGGAGTTAAAAATAAAGTAATAAAATCAGGTGCTGGATTATGGAATGCGCTCCCGAAATCGAGAAACTCTAAGTTGGGTAATTTAACCCGGCAGTTGGATAAATATGCCAAGGGAATGAATTTAAGTTCGGAGGAGCGGTATTGGGATTGGGCAGGACTAATGACAGATAAAAATACAGCTTCGTTACTTAAGAAACCATCAGAGTTATACAGTCAACAAAAAAAGGAGTTGATGCAGGATGTTGTAAGCTCAACAGATTTCAACGATTACCTTAAAAAAGACATGACCTGGGTGTTGCCAAATGACATGCTCACAAAAGTGGACATGTACAGCATGGCGAACAGTTTAGAAGTTCGAGTACCTTTTTTGGATCATAAACTGGTTGATTACGTGTTC
>JBLIAZ010000024.1:0-17707 GCA_047631875.1 Saprospiraceae bacterium | reverse complement strand
CGAAAAATTTAGAATAAGCTCTTCCACTTTTTCATGGTGGGCTGCAGGAGTTCTTATTATTTCAATTGGATTCATAATACATAACTTAAACTTAGGTCAAATTAACATTTTGATTCTTTGGCTCACATTGGAGGGCACTCATCAAATACTCAATAAAAACAGGAACATTACGGGGGCTGGATTACTTGCTTTGGGGATTAACATCAAGATCATTCCAATCATCGCTTTATACTACTTGTTCTTTAAAGGCCAGTATAAATCGTTGCTTTTTACTGGCGCTTTCGTTGTGGTAAGTCTTCTTATTCCTGCTGTTTTTCATGGTTCTTCTCATAATTTAAAATTATTAGAAAACTGGAAAAATAAGATAAATCCATCAGGAGAAAAGTACATGTTTGAAAACAACAACAGATGCAACTCCCTGAACGCTATGCTACCTGCATATTTTCATGATTTCAATGAAGAAGGTGACGATGATAAGTTTGATTTAAGAAGGGTCATCGTGGATGTCCCTCAAAAAAGCTTAGAATATACTCTACAGGCTTTACGGGTTACAATTGCGTTATCAATTCTGTATCTCATCTTTTACAATCGAAAAAAGAGGGACACTCCTTCTCTGTACTTTTTTTGGGAATTTTCATACCTGATGCTTATTTCGTTTCTCCTATTTCCCCATCAAATGAAATACGCCTTGGTCAATATTATTCCAGCCTGCGCGTACCTCATCCTTTTTGCAATACATGTCATTAAGAAAAAATCAATAGCAAGCACAAAAGAAAGAGTCATTGCTTACTCTTCACTGGTTATTATACTTGCCACAGCCTTGATGGGTCGGGATATTTTAGGTAATCACGCAATCAACCTACTTGACTATTATCACGTATTGGGAATCAACACAATGCTTCTTATGATTATACTTCCCATGGTAAAACCAGATAGGTTCTCTGAGGTATTGACGGACAATAAAGAATAATTTTAGTCTTCATCAATGACCCTACATTGATCAAACACCAAATTGTTGTCTAAAGAAATGGGGTAAGATCACAGCGTGTACAACTCCGTACACTATTTTTTTTGAGTCAGAAATAATTTCTGTTTTCAAATGCTCATCTTTGATCGAGTGATACCTTAATTTTCCATCGTCTTTTTTAGGTCTGCCTTGTCACTTTGAGGACCGTTCAATAAATACAGGCTCACACGATTTATCGGGGGAGCCAAAATATGTGTTAGAATTTGAAAAAACTATAAAAGACAATGGTTATGTCATTTGGAATTTCGCAACAAACCTTGCATACAAGGACATTGTCCTTTTTCAAGATGAAATTCATTTAAACCAAGTGGGAGCAGCAAAATGGAGCAAAGAAATAAGTGCCTTATTGATGTCCACTGAACAAAAAACGTAATTAACGCTGCTCCTCCATTAAGTCCAAATACAGCTCTTCCACCTTGCTTCTAGCCCAAGGAGTTTTCCTCAAGAATTTTAAGCTGGACTTAATACTGGGACTGTCGTTAAAGCAATTGATGCGTATCAAATAGCCCAATTGATTCCATCCGTAATGAGCATGAAGTGTTTCCATGACGTCGGCCAATTTTACCCCATGTAACGGATTGTTTGGTTGATCACCCATTTAAATTACAGTAGTTCATTCGACAAGTTTGCTAATTCTGAACGCTCTCCTTTTTCCAATGTGATGTGAGCGTACAGCTTATGATTTTTAGCTCGTTCTATTAAATATGATAATCCGTTTGACAAGGAGTCCAAATACGGTGTATCGACCTGATACACATCCCCGGTGAAAATCATTTTAGTGTTCTCACCAGCTCTTGATATAATCGTTTTCACCTCATGTGGCGTAAGATTTTGCGCCTCATCCACAATAAAAAATACGTCCGACAAACTCCTACCTCTAATGTATGCTAACGGGCACACTACAATTTTCCCATTATCCACCATGTTTTCAATGGTTTTATAATCCTTGTTCTCGTAGCCTAAGTTATTTTTGATGTAGCCTAAATTATCCCAAAGTGGCTCCATGTAGGGGTTAAGCTTGGTCCCCACATCGCCAGGTAAATAACCTATGTCTTTGTTACTTAAAGGCACAATTGGACGAGCTAAATATATGTGATGAAAGTCTTGATGCTGTTGTAAAGCCGCAGCTAAGGATAACAAAGTTTTCCCTGTTCCCGCTACCCCTTGCACGGTAACCAACTTAACTTTTGGGTTCAACAATGCGTGTAAAGCAAAAGCTTGCTCAGCATTTTTAGGCGATATCCCGTACGAGCTTGTTTTATCAACTCTCTCAAAACAATCATCCTCGGCATCATAGTAAGCCAAAGCTGATTTTTTTCCGTTCTTTAAAATGTAGTAATGGTTATTTGCTGGTTTTTCCCCATCAAATACGTCACTCCCCATGCAAGTACGTGATTCGTAGAAATCATTAATCACCTGCTCAGGTACATTTTCAATTACTTTTCGTCCAGTGGGAGTGGTATCGGCTTTCAATTTAGAACCGTCCATTTTTCCAGTTTCGTAATCCTCTGTAGTGATGTTAAAAGACTTTGCTTTGATTCTTAAGTTGATGTCCTTAGACACCAAAACCACCTGTCTTTTTGGATGCTTTTCGGACAATATCAATGCCGCATTTAAAATTCTGTGGTCAGCCTTGTTATCGTCAAAAACATCTATAGCATCCAATTTAGGTTGCGCATGCATCACAACAGAAAAACTTCCTCTGCCCTCTCCTCCAATTGGAATCCATTCCTGCAATGATCCATTCCCACTTGCTTTATCAACAAACCGGGAGAACTCCCTTGCCGCGAAATTTTTAGTATCGTTTCCTTTTTTAAAGTTATCCAATTCCTCCAGTACAGTAATTGGAATTGCCACGTCATGGTTGGCGAAATTTTTGATCGCGTTGGGATCGTAAATTATTACCGAAGTATCTAGTACAAATATTTTTTTACCCACGTATTTTTGATTTTGACAACAAGATACCCAAAGGAAATAATACTCTACAACGTTTTGGTATAATAAGAAATCAACAGTTGTTAACTAAGCTACAACCTTTTGTTAATCAAGCTTTTCCAATCTTCCTAAATCAATAAATTGGAATTCCTTTTTTCTCTTCTTTCTCTTTTCAAGGTCGCTTGGCTTGCTCACCAACCGGACTTGTACCACTTGGTGATTTTTAGATAAAATCAACTCATTTTCATGCCTTGTTTTTACCAACAGGTAAGCATACTGTTTCCTTCGGATTTTTACTTGCTCATCTAATTTTATTAAATACCAGTCCTTTTCCCAGCTAATCAATTCTCGACTAACAATTTTACCTTCAATTGGTAATACTTCCCCTAATTGAGAATGCTTACCAAAAGAAGAAATTCTCACCTGAGAACTTAAAACTTCTTTTACATCAAAATAGGTAGGTGTAACCATTGGTATGTTTAAAAACACATCCCAATCCCAGAATTTTAAAGGAGCCCAATAGTTAGGTACATAATCAAACTTACTTAAGCTGATGGTCAAAAACATGAGTAAAAAGAAACCGGAGATGAAATCCTTTTGCAACTCGTAATTTGCCACTACTGATCCAAACTTAACACCTACAAATACGTACTGAAAAAGGAATATAAACGACAGAGAAAATAGCAGAAAATTATTGATAGTGTGCGGATTATATTTCCAGTGCCTCTGTGATTTCAATGAGTTGTTGAGGCAATTATTAAGGATAGAGGCCCATATCATCATGCTCATCAGCAGCCATAAAAAAGTGATGAAGCTAAACTTACTTACCGAACTGTTAATTAACCAAAAATCATAAAAACCATGTGAAAAACTCGCGATCACATAAAACAGTAAAAAGTACAGTACACTGTTTTTCTTTTTTGAAAACTTCCCAATTACTAGTCCGTAAGCTATCAACGAACTATTAAATAAATGAGTTACCGTAGCAGTTAAAGCACGACCTTCAATGGTCCTGATACCAGAACTATCGAAGTATATTACGTTTTCTACAAAGGCAAAACCCAAAGCTGTGACACAAGCGTAAAATATATAGTCAAGTGGTTCTTTGATGTTTTTATTCAACAGCAAAATCAGCAAAAAAGGAATTATTTTAACCGCTTCCTCAATGGCTCCAATCCCAATGATAGCATACGAAAAATCATTTTTCCATTCTCCATTGATGCTAAAATTCAGCACATGGTTATTAAAATCGGTTAAAAACGAAGTGCCAAACGCGAACAACATTCCCAGTAAAAATGTGAACGCAACAAAGCCAAGCCTTTTACCCTTGTAACTGCTGATTAAAAACAAGTAAACTAGCCATATTATCAAAATGCAAACTGCTCCCACAAACCCAATTAAGTTTGATCCATGAAGTACCCTTGACACTATAGTAGTTACATATTTTTGCACCTGTCCTGAAAAAAAATATGCGTATCTTTTTTCCTTATAACCCACATACTCTTGTGCTAAGGAATCTTGTAAAAACTCATTTAATGCTTGCCTTTTTTCAAACCGCATCAATAAGTTTGCTTTCCTTTGATACACCTGTTCACTCTCAGGAAAATTAACGATTTCTTGATCGTAATAAGAGAGACTTTTTTCATAATCTACATGATGGTAAAAGCTCCCTAAAAAATAGTTAAGGTATTTAAAATCAGGCTTTTCAATTTTTTGAAGTTCAAAAAAGCATTCGTCGTAGAGCTGCAAAAAATAAAATACAATCCCCAATCCAAAATGTCCAATATCACGCTGGTCTTGGTTATCGCTTCCAATGTATTTTTTATATTTAACAAACAGCCTAGAATCATCTCTATGTTCCCCACTATCCCACATCAAATCATTGTTATTCAATTGAAAATGAGCCAGCAAGAAATTGAAGTGTAAGTCTACATTTAAGGAGTCTTTTTGCAGTAACCTAAAGTACACTTGTCGTTTGTTCTGATGATCTTCCAGCTCAGTAAAATGCTGGATTTGCTCCTCTGAATTTTCGAATTCAGGCTCTCCTATCAGCACATTCACCAACACTGCTGCGATCAAAAACGAAGGAAATATGTACAGTAAAAAGTTTTTCATGAAGCTGGCAGAAAGTTAGCAAAAGTATTATCGTAATCAAAAAAACGCTTAAAAACATGACAAGACAAGTGACGTGAAATTCATTTTGTTACGTAAATAATGTGATTAGTTATAAAGCTGAACCAACACTTTTCATCATGACTAAATACCTTTTTTTATCCCTGTCTATCCTTTTTACTTTGAATAGCCAGGCACAAACTGATCGTGACATTTTTGCCCGGACAAATGCCATCGATAAAAAACTTGTACCCTACACGAGCTTAGCCGAACGTGATGTCATGTGGAGTAAACGAATTTGGAGAATCATGGACTTAAAGGAAAAAATGAACCATCCTTTTTATTACCCTTTGGAAAGTTACGGTAACATGAATAGCTTATTTTCCTTGATTAGGAATCATATTAAAGCATCGGAACTGATCGCTTACGATGCAATTGACGATCAATTCACAGTCCCTTTAACTAAAACTGCAGCCTCCGTAGTAGGTGATAAATCAGAAACCATTTTCATTGAAAACCCAGTCACTGAAATATTGGAAGAAGAAGAAATTCCTATCCCATTGTATTCAGGTGACGTGATGAGGTTTCGCATCAAAGAAGAATGGTTTTTTAACAAGCAACGCTCTGTCATGGATGTCCGCATCATTGGAATTTGCCCAGTTATTGAAGTCATGGACGACAACGGAGATTACAAAGGTGAACTACCCATGTATTGGATTTACTTCCCTGAAGTACGATCAATTTTAGCACGGCAAGAAACCGTCAACAGGTGGAACGATGCCGAACGAAGAACTTACGATGACTTATTTCTTAAACGATTTTTTAGCAGCTACGTGTACAAAGAATCTAATGTCTACAACCGTAAAATTTCCGAATACAAAGTAGGCTTGGATGCTTTGTTAGAAGCAAAAGACATCCACAATCAAATTGACAATTTTGAGCAAGACTTGTGGGAGTACTAGCGTGTTATTTTCAACAAAATAGCTTAAAATGTGTTGACCTAAGCACTACATCTCTTAAGCCGATTTAAGCCTGATAATCTCGATGAATCAGCTTAATTAATTCAGCTTGATCAAGGTTAGCTTTTATTACTCCGTTTTTAACATACGAAACTGTGCCCGTCTCTTCGGAAACAACAAGAGCAATACAATCTGCCACTTCAGTAATCCCTGTAGCAGCTCTGTGCCTCATCCCTAAATGACCTGGGAAATCTTCTTTTTCAGTCACAGGAAGTACACACCTTGCGGCGATGATTTTATTTTTAGCAATGATCACAGCGCCATCATGCAATGGTGAATTTTTAAAGAATATACTTTCCAACATTCTTGCACTTAAATTAGCATCTAGTTTGTCACCCGTTGCCACATGAAAAGACAAATCTGTGTTGTTTGACAATATAATTAACGCCCCTGTTTTAGTTTTTGCCATGCTAAAAATAGCCTGAACTAGGGCGTTGATGTTCAGTGTTGCTTTAGAACTATTTTTTGTAAGTGGAAACCACTTTTGAAACATCCTAACTTGCGGATTATTCCAACTTTTCATTCCCATAAAAATTAAAAACTTCCTGATTTCTTGTTGAAATAAAATAATCAGTGCAATCCCCCCAACACCAATGAATTGCTTAATGATTGTACCTAACAGCTTCATTTCCATGGCATTTACCATTAATCCGATGAAGTATATCACAATGACACCAATAAAAATATTAACAGCTACCGTACCTCTCAATAAGCGGTACAATTGATACAAGAGCACCGACACCAAAAAAATATCAATAGCATCCTTGAATTCAAAAGGAAAAAACAAATCGAGTAATATCGGTGAAATCATCACTTCAAATATAGATAATAGTTACGAGTTGAAAAATGAAAGTTGAATGTTCGAATTAAAAGAGAATTCATCAGATGTATTCATCTCAAACACTGCTTTTAACTAGTTACAATTACTTTACTCTTCCGTCCAATACTTTTAGAATATCCTTTAAGCCATAACCCTTAGCTTCTAGCAGAATCAAATAATGGAACAGTAAGTCAGCTCCTTCATTAAGGAACAGCTCTTCGTTGTCGTCTTTAGCTTCAATCACTATCTCCACGGCTTCCTCCCCTACTTTTTGAGCTATTTTATTGATCCCTTCTTTGAACAAAGAACTCACATAGGATTTATCATCTGGATTATTTCGCCTGTCCTTGATGGTTTTTTCCAAGTAATCCAAGGTACCTAATTGATTGTCTTCACCCCAACAAGTATCAGTTCCTTTGTGACAAGTTGGTCCTTCGGGAGTTACCTGAATTAACAAGGCATCACTGTCACAATCCAGTTGGATGCTTTTCAAGTTTAAAAAGTTTCCACTTTCCTCGCCCTTTATCCACAAGCGTTGTTTGCTTCTCGAATAAAAAGTCACCTTTTTAGTGTCTAATGTTTTATCCACGGCTTCTTTGTTCATGTACCCTAACATCAAAACTTTTGAAGTGCTTTCGTCCTGAATAACAGCTGGAACTAATTCAGCTTTTGCAAAATCAATGTTACTGGTTTGAAAATCGGTTGTGCTCATTTTTGTAATTTCTAAAATGTTATTTTCTAACGTTTATTCCTTGACCTTGTAAGTATTCCTTTAATTCCGGAATGGCAATTTCTTTAAAGTGAAAAATACTGGCAGCTAGTGCAGCATCCGCGCATCCATCATTAAAAGTATCAGTAAAATGTGACATTTCTCCAGCTCCTCCAGATGCAATAACAGGAATACTAAGTATTTCCGACATCTTTTTTAATTCGTTGTTGGCAAACCCAGCCTTGGTACCGTCGTGGTTCATGGAAGTAAATAAAATTTCACCTGCACCTCGTTCTTGCGCTTCTTTTACCCATTCAAATAAATCTAATTCTGTTTGGTCTCTTCCTCCTCGCAAAAATACTTTCCATCCATCTGGGGTGCTTTTTGCATCTACAGCTACCACTACACATTGACTACCAAACTTTTCAGAAAACTCACTGATGAGTCCTGGGTTTTTCACTGCAGCTGAATTAAAACTGACCTTATCAGCTCCTGCATGCAACAAATCGTGCACGTCGTTTAATTCGGATATTCCCCCTCCTACTGTAAAGGGAATATTCACCCTCCCCCCTACTTTCCGCACCAAATCAATTAATGTTTTACGCTTTTCGTGCGTGGCAGTAATGTCCAAAAATACCAGCTCGTCAGCACCTTCATTGCTGTAAATTTCAGCTAAATCAACTGGATTTCCAGCATCACGCAAGCCCACGAAATTCACGCCTTTAACGGTTCTTCCGTCTTTGATATCCAAGCAAGGTATGATTCTTTTTGAAAGCATGTTTTCCTGTACAAAAAATTGAAAAACAAAATTAATACAAATTCACCACAATGTGAGCCGTAGTTGTCGATGTTCCTTGTTATTTTCGCAAATAGTTACTCAAACCAACCATGATCAAGGAAATAAACATACGCGTAAGTCCCGAAGTTAATTCAAACAACGAACTATTAAGAAAAGAAGTTTGCAAACAAGCAGGGTTTATAGATACTCCTGGATTTACTTTCCGAGTAAGAAAACGCTCTATTGACGCAAGGTCTAAACATCCTGTTTATCAACTTAGGGTTGAAATTGCTCACAAAGAAAAGCTTGCCGACACGAACACTTTCGGTACTGAAATAAAACCTGTTGACACTTCCCGTTCTTGTATAATTATTGGTGCTGGACCTGCTGGTTTATTTGCAGCCCTTGAGCTTATTGAACAGGGAGTTAAACCTGTAATAATTGAACGCGGAAAAAATGTTAAAGACAGACGACGAGATTTAGCTGCCATCAACAAGGAGCATATCGTCAACCCAGAATCCAACTATTGTTTTGGTGAAGGTGGTGCAGGAACTTATTCAGATGGAAAATTATACACCCGTTCCAACAAGCGCGGCGATGTCGATAAAGTATTACAACAATTGGTGGCTTTTGGAGCAAATGAAAACATATTAGTGGATGCCCACCCGCACATAGGCACTAATAAATTGCCTGAAATTATTACTTCCATCAGAAATTACATTTTAGAATCTGGTGGAGAAGTGTTGTTTAATTCAAAGCTTACTGACATCATACTTAAGGGCAATAAGATAAAAACGATAGTCATTAATGAGGAAAAGGAAATTGAAGTCCAAAACTTAATTTTGGCCACCGGACATTCTGCCAGAGATGTATTTGAGATATTACACAAAAAAAACATTCTGATTGAAAACAAACCATTTGCTATCGGAGTTCGTGTTGAACACCCTCAATTAGTGGTAGATCAAGCACAATATAATGCACCAGTTAGGAGTGAATACCTTCCTCCAGCATCCTACGGTTTGGTAGCTCAAACTGGTAAAAAAGCAGTTTACAGTTTTTGCATGTGTCCGGGAGGAATCATTGCTCCATGCGCCACCAGTCCTGGTGAAATTGTTACCAATGGATGGTCACCAAGTAAAAGGAATAATCCTTATGCTAACTCAGGCATTGTAGTTCCTGTTGACGAATTGGACTGGGATATTTACAAAAATTTTGGTCCACTTGCTGCCATGAAGTTTCAAAGCGCAATTGAACAAAAGGCATTTGAACTTGGAGGTAAAACACAAACCGCACCTGCACAAAGGTTAAAGGATTTCGTAGAAGGAAAGACATCCTCCGATTTACCTAAAACGAGTTATCAGCCAGGTATTACTTCTGTAGACATGTGTGAAGTACTACCTGAAAAATTTCATGTAGCTCTGCGCTTAGGTTTCAAAGATTTTGGTAAAAAAATGCGTAATTATTTAAGCAATGAAGCTGTGATACATGGAGTGGAATCGAGGACCAGCTCCCCCGTACGAATTCCAAGAAGTAAAATAAATTTACAACATCCTGAAATCATCAACTTTTATCCATGCGGTGAAGGCGCGGGTTACGCTGGAGGAATCATGAGCGCTGCAATTGATGGTCAAAAATGTGCATTAGCAATCGCTCAAAAATAAAAAAGCGACCCTAAAGTCGCTTTTCCTTTTACTATAAAGTAATATTCACAAAGTTTTTCAGTCTTATTCGCTAAGAATTAGCTTTTACTCTTCATCAAACTTATCCATTACCTCTTGACTTACTCCCGTACTGGAGAATCCACCATCATGAAACAAGTTTTGCATGGTTACGTATTTTGTGTAGTCTGAAAACAATGTCAAACAGTAGTTTGCGCAATCCAACGTCGGTGCATTTCCAAGTGGGGACATTTGATCCGCGTAATTGAAAAAACCATTGAATCCTTTAATTCCTTTTCCTGCCGTAGTTTTTGTCGGCGATTGAGACAATGTGTTGACTCTTACTTTTTTCTCAGTACCGTAATGGTACCCAAAGCTTCTAGAAATTGACTCCAGCATGCTCTTAGCCTCTGCCATGTCACCATAATCAGGAAAAGTCCTCTGTGATGCAATGTAAGATAATGCTAACACACTTCCCCATTCACTGATCACATCAAGCTTTTTAGCAACAGCCAATACCTTGTGCAATGACATTGCCGAAATATCAATCGTTTTATGATAAAAATCGTAATTTAATTCTGTGTAATGTCTCTTTTTCCGAACATTTGGTGACATACCGATTGAGTGCAATACAAAATCAATTTTACCTCCAAGTGCGTCAACTGACTCCTTAAACAGGTTTTCTAAATCTTCTTCTGAAGTCGCATCTGCAGGAATAATTTTTGCATTTAACTTTTTACCTAACTCGTTAATAGCACCCATCCTCATTGCGATTGGTGCATTAGTTAAGGTAATTGTAGCTCCCTCTTCCACTGCTCTTTCAGCTACTTTCCATGCGATAGAGTTTTCATCTAAAGCTCCAAATACAATCCCTCTCTTTCCACTTAATAAACCGTTTGTCATAGTCGACGTTATTTTTAATGTGGTACGAATATACTCAATAAGTATATATAGTCAAACTAATTAAGTAGGGATAATTTCCTGATTAATTACCCTACCTTTAGTTCCTTAATACAACAGGATTCGCAGTGGACTCATCATGGACTGGAGCAACATTATTTTAGGGATTATAGGTGGTTTTGCTGCTGGGGTAATTAACATCATATCGGGAAGTGGCAGCATCATCACTTTATCCTTGATGTCATTTTTCAACATCCCCATGGACATTGCTAATGGCACGAACCGAATTGGAATTTTAGTGCACGGTGTTAAAGGTTCCCACGCGTTTCACCAAAAGGGAGAATTACAATTAGAGGGCAGCTGGAAAATGATCCTGTTTTGCATGGCTGGTGCTATTGGAGGGATTGTAACCGCTTTGTACATTTCACCTGAAGAGTTTAACTTTTTATTGGGAATTATTTTTTCAATACTGTTGCTGATCATTGTCTTTGAGCCTCACAAGCGACTCAAAGAAAATAAAAAAATCATTAAGTACATTCCTTGGTTAATGATCCCAATAGGGTTTTACGGAGGCTTTATCCAGGTAGCTACAGGAATATTTTTACTGACAGTGCTTCACATTATTTCAGGAAAGTCATTAAGGGAAATGAACCCACTTAAAGTTTTCATCATCATGCTTTTTAACATTCCCGCCATAGTTATTTTTGCCATGGGAGGAAAAATTAACTGGACATTGGGAATATCACTGGCAGTTGGTCAATATTTTGGCGCAATTTTAGGTGTGCGAATCAACAGCTCCAATAAAAATATTGAACCTTTTTTACGGTACTTGCTAATAGCGTTGGTGATTGTGTCCATAGCTAAGTTTTGGGGACTGTTTTAATGATCAAAGTCGAGCACTTCGTTCAAAACCCCTGTTCCCAGTGAAGAAAAATCAGATACTTTTAAATTCTCCTCCTCGATGTTCTGACCAGGGTTTATCAGGCGAACAACGACGGTTACATTTGGGTCAAAAATAGTTGTTCCTTGTCGTGAAGGCCTCAATAATATTCTTGAAAGTATCATTCCGTTCATTTCAATAGGGCTAACCAAACCCACCACTAAATAATTATTCTCACTAGTGAAATTTAATTTGCTAACCACAATTCCTTTGACACCTCTGCCCTTTAAAGGGCCTGACCTAAAAAGCACTTTTACTTTGCTGTCGGTATAATCTTCAAAGTTAAAAAACCGAGTAAGATTGAATAGTTCTATGGGTTTCCACTCTTCTTTTACAGGGGCAATTTTACTTACCTTAAGCACCACTACAGCCAACATGATTGCAGTAATAAATGACGACGTTAAAGTGTGAGAATTAGCTATTGACAAACCATAAGTATGCACCGAATACAAATACTCAACAAGGACGACACCAGCCAGTCCAGCCGTCAATAGAATTGTAATCTTGCTGTAACTAGGGATGTTTTTTCGAGAAAAATAGGGTGAAAAATTAATGACATTGTTGGTTATTTTCACCCAGGCTACGGCACCTAAAAGCAGTAAAGTCAAGGATATCAAACACATCATTGACATATTTTCGCCTAAAAAAACATCGTACAAACCGTGAATGACTACAGCGATAGCAAAAGTGAATAAAAAGTAAAAGAAGCTCTTTTTCCTAAGCACATGTATTACATAACCATAAACTGCAATGCTTGTGAGTGCCATATGAATTAAGGTGCTGGACATGGCTCTGGAATCTATGGATTCGAAATTATGGTTATAGTAAAGGATGTTTTCACCAAATGCAAAACCTAAAGCTGAAACTGAAGCCAATATGATGTAATCAATAGGCTCCTTAATTGCCTTTTTTAAGAACAACATCACCAACAATACTGGGGTTAACTTAACAGTTTCTTCAATCAAACCAACCCCTATCACGTAGTACATTAAATCGTTGATAAAATCTCCGCTTTCATCAATACCCAACCACGACCACAAATCATATAACACTAACGTTATTTCAGAGAAGAGCAAGGACAACAAAAACGTCAAGACCAAATACTTCCATTTAATTTTGGCGAAAAACTTCAGACCCTTCAAGTACATCACCCAAACCAGCACAACTATAAAAGAAACCAGGATCAACAAGAAGTTACTTCCTGAGTAGATAGGTTTTACAACTGTTTTAAGATAAAAAATGTATTCCTTGTGTTTTAAAAAGAACAACCTTTCTGATGTTCCTATATACTTTGCTTTACCCTCCAAATTGATAAACTCCGTCAACTTTTCCACTTCATCGTTACTTTCATACAATCTAAATAGCATGAAATAGTTTTCTTTGCATGGATATAATTGGTATTCGGTTTCCAAATAAAAAATTGCAGAATCCAAAATTTCCTCTTCCTGAAACCAATAACTATTAAGTAAATTTTTGTACCTGAACACGGAATGAACACTGTCAATAAAGGGCTTATAAGACAAGCTTTTATCATATCTATACACCGCCTTTGACATCAACCCAAGTTCTTCCCTCCTAGGGTTTTCTAATAACAACTTGTCAAAAATAAGTTTTAAACCAGTCTGTTTCTTTTTAAAGAAATGGTCTACTATTGATTTATCATAATCGTCTAAATCGGTATAAGACCTGACTAACACAGCGTAATCATGCAGGTCATAATTATGTTTTAAAGAGTCTATTTTTTGAATAAGCAACAAGCACAATTCGCGGTCATTTTTCACAAATAAAGCTGCATCAATTTTGTTTTGGAGGGTCTCTTCAAGTGAAAACCGAGAGGCCAATAAATTGACACCTATGATTGCCACAGCAAAAACAGGAAGAATTACTTTTAAAACAAAAGACTGACTTTTGCTAAGAATCATTTAATACTAAAGAAAAGGTTGCGATAAGGGAGAAGAATCATCAGGTCCTGAAACTAAAAATCTGCCCTGCATGATCATAATTCCAAACAAACCTTTATAGGACACATACCTTACAAAAGGTCTGTCTCTTTTCCTAGCCTTAGCTATTACTTCAAACCACCTTGCATCAACGTTATCTTCGAATTTCCCACCTTCTAAAACGAACACTATTCCAGAATAAGCACCTGGAACATAGTCAGGATCTACTCCAACAATTTCATATTCTTCCACTATTTCGACATCACTTTTAAAAGAAAAATTCAACTGTAAAATTAATGCACACATGAATACTCCGACCCCAAATAAATTGTACAAAACAAATAACTGTTTGCCTACAATGAACTTTTCTCCGCCGCTCTTTTTCCTCAGTGCTGCAAACAAAGGAGTTTGAATAAGGAGTGAAATCCCTCCACTAAGTAATATGATTAGTAACACCATTGGGAAACCAATCATAGTTTCACCAGTAGTATGATATAATATTACTGGCATACCGGTAAACCAACAAAGCATCAAAAAAGTTAAAGACCAATGCCAAGAAGAATTAGATTGAGCGCGTTTATTCATGAGGTTGTCGTTTTGTTTCGTAGTAAAGATATATGATGATTGTCAAAGAATTTGAAATTTGGAAACCTTTTTAATAAAAACGTGTAAGTATAAAGAAGTATCATGTTCATAATCATTTAAGGTTCTGATTAATTTGTCGACTATTAATAGTAAGTTAGAGAAGTAAAAGCATTAAAATAAATCATGGCACAAGTTCAACCCAGTATCAAGCAGCTCACAAAAGAGTTAAACAAGAAACTCAAAGAAGTTTTTGAAGGAGGTGGCGAAAAAAAGATTGCGAAACAACACAGTAAAGGAAAACTAACAGCAAGGGAACGCATTAATTTATTGCTTGATAAAGGAAGTAAACAATTAGAAATTGGAGCTTTCGCAGGTGATGGAATGTACGAAGAGCACGGAGGGTGTCCTTCGGGAGGGGTTGTGGTGATCATTGGCTATATTAAAAAAAGACAGTGTATTGTTGTGGCAAACGATGCCACTGTAAAAGCTGGAGCTTGGTTTCCAATTACAGGAAAAAAGAATTTACGAGCACAAGAAATTTCAATAGACAACAAGCTTCCTATCATTTATTTAGTTGATAGCGCTGGGGTGTTTTTGCCGTTGCAGGATGAAATTTTTCCAGACAAAGAACACTTTGGTAGGATCTTCAGGAACAACGCCATCATGTCCTCGATGGGGATTCCTCAAATTGCGGCTGTCATGGGAAGTTGTGTTGCAGGAGGAGCTTACTTACCTATCATGTCAGACGAGGCGTTGATTGTCAAAAAAACGGGGACCATATTTTTAGCAGGTTCTTATTTGGTGAAAGCTGCTATTGGTGAAAATATAGACAATGAAACTTTAGGTGGTTCCTCCACTCATTGTGAAATTTCAGGAGTGACAGATTACGAATGTGAAAATGACGAAGAGTGTTTGCAAACCATCAGGGACATTGTGGACAAATACGGAAAACCTGCTGACGCTGGATTTTCAAGAGTAGCTAGTAAAAAACCTGCTTTAAACGAAAAAGAAATTTACGATTTATTACCTGATGACAGGGCTAAACCTTATGAATCAATGGACATCATTGGCAGGCTTGTGGATGAATCCAAATTTACTGAATACAAAGCTGGTTATGGGAAATCAATCCTTTGTGGTTACGCTAGGATTGACGGATGGAGTGTTGGAATTGTGATGAACCAGCGCCGAGTTGTAAAAACTAAAAAAGGAGAAATGCGTTTTGGAGGCGTAATTTACAATGATTCAGCCGACAAATCCGCTAGGTTCATCATGAACTGCAACCAAAAGAAAATCCCATTGGTGTTTTTACATGATGTAACAGGATTCATGGTTGGTTCTCGTTCGGAACAAAGTGGAATCATCAAGGACGGAGCAAAAATGGTAAGTGCCATGAGTAATTCTGTGGTGCCAAAATTTACGGTAGTCATCGGAAATTCATACGGAGCAGGGAATTATGCCATGTGTGGTAAAGCCTTTGACCCCCGGTTGATGTTAGCTTGGCCAAGTGCAAAAATTGCAGTAATGGGTGGTGAACAGGCAGCTAAAGTGTTGATGCAAATTCAATTAAGTGGTAAAAAAGAAGGCGAAGTTTCCAAAGAAGAACAAAAAGCTTTGTTCGATAAAATAAAAAAACGTTACGATGAGCAAACCAGTCCATATTATGCAGCAGCAAGACTATGGGTGGATGCCATAATTGATCCACTTGACACAAGAAAAGCAATAAGCATGGGAATTGAAGCAGCGAACCACGCTCCTATTCAAAAAGTTTTTAATCCCGGAATTATTCAGACTTAAGAATAGCATGGGCATTAGCGGATAAAAAAGAGAGATTATATTATTCTGATTATCGAGCTAATTATTAAGAGACATTGATTCTTGCCTTATTTGTGGCTCCCAGCTTCTCGTAATCCGTCAATCACATCGTACGCATCGATTATTTTCCCTACTAATTTGTGACGCATGATGTCCTTACCGTCTAACTTTATAATTTCTATTCCTTTCACTTTATCTAAGACATTTACAGCTTGAAGCAAACCTGAAGGTTGTCTTTTCGGCAAATCAATCTGAGTTACATCACCTGTTACTACAAACTTTGCCGACTTTCCCATTCGAGTTAAAAACATCCTTATTTGTCCCTCAGTAGCATTCTGAGCTTCATCCATGATGACGAAAGCCTTGTCAAGGGTACGACCTCTCATGAATGCAAGTGGTGCTATTTCAATGGTCCCTTTTTCCAAATATTCTTTCAGCTTTTCAACAGGAATCATGTCTCGAAGCGCATCATAAAGCGGCTGCATGTAAGGATCAAGTTTTTCTTTTAAGTCTCCCGGCAAAAAGCCAAGATTTTCCCCTGCTTCTACCGCTGGACGTGTTAAAATAATTCGTTTGACCTTTTTATTTTTTAGAGCATTTACAGCTAAAGCTACACTGGTATACGTTTTTCCAGTTCCAGCAGGACCAACAGCAAACACCAAATCATTTTCCCTTACGGCTAATACTAACCTGCGTTGGTTAACCGTTTTTGCTCGAATCGCCCCTCCTTCGTTAGTGAATACAAGCACATCGTCTTGCATTACTTTTTTTATGGTTTTTTCATCACTCGAAACTAATTCTTCAATTTCGGATTCTGAAATATTACCGTACTTACCAATGACATCAATGAATAAAGTGAACTTTTGCTTGAATTTTGCAATGTCACTTTTTGTTCCACTTATTTTAATTCTACTTCCTCTGGCAATTAATTTAAGCTTAGGGAATAACCTTTTAATGAGTTTTAACTTGCTGTTATTCACTCCGAATAATGACAACGGCTCTACTCCTTCAACTGTAATTTGTTCTTCCAACTTAATTTTATTTTAAGGCTTTGAAGGTAAAAAATATTACAATCATTCGAATAAACTTCCTTGTATTTTTCAGTTATCTGTTCTTATTATCAATACATTTAAATTACAGGCCTTTTCTGGTATTCTTTGTCGTAAATTAAGAAAATCTTCTTTGTCAAAACCCCAGAAAAGGTCTATCGTTTAAGTATCTTTGCCCTTACATGGCCATCGTCACGCTAACTACAGATTTAGGAACTAAGGATTTTTATGCTGCTTCAATAAAAGGCAAGATTTATAGTTTGTGCCCAAATGTGACTATAGTTGACATTACACACGAAATCCCTCCATTTGACACTGGAATTGCAGCATTCAGCTTAAAAAATACTTTTAAAGATTTTCCACAAGGAAGCATTCATATCATTGGAGTTGACCCAGTTGAAAAAGAAGACCAAAAACATGTAA